>CACVKW010001104.1 GCA_902749685.1 Olavius sp. associated proteobacterium Delta 1
ACAACCTGATTTCTAAATCACTAATTTCCCGTTTATAACTGCCTGTTTTTATTAAAGGCAGTATTTGATTTTCAAATTATTTTGGACAGCAATGATTTTGCAACTTAAAGCTCCAAACCAACTTATAGGATACTTATTTAACCACAGACAACGTCCAACAGACGACATACGATTTTCAGTTAATCTTCAACAATATCTTCTTCTATCAGCATATCTTCGGTTTCACGATCCCGGCGTTTATTTATTGTACCGGCTGCAAATGACTTGCCGGGCGGGGCCGTATGGAAACCTGCCATCATGATCTCAATGTCTTCCCGGGAGAGGGTTTCAACAGTTGGAAAAATGGTTTTTTCCGCAACGATTGTCCTTTGAAAATCAGATAAAAAAGTAATTTCTTCCGGTTGCGCCATAGCGGTTACTTCCAAACGGCTTTTTTCGAATGCAATAATTTCAGTTGCTGCGGGGTTTGCTTTGACGACAAAATCGGCTTCACTGGCCAGGGTAAAGGCCTCCTCGGTCTGGACTTTATAATCATAGGAGATTAGATCAGGCATGGGATTGAGCATAAAGCGGGCACCGCCATGTTGTAAATACAAAAACGAAACACCGGTTTTACGGCTGGAATTGTAACTGCTTTGAAGAATCGTAAGGGTTGTTTTCGGCGTCAGAACAATATGACTGCCGTCGATGAGCCGGCACAATATCCAGGCGGTTTGGCCGGTGCGCATGATATCTCCGGCATACAACGGCAGGCCTGTTTGAATTCGATATCCCACAGTGGGATCTCGATGGAACACAATTGCTTCCCCCCGCACCGATTGAATTTTTCCCACCGGCAGTCCGCTGCCAGGTTGATACATTTCTTTAATGACAATATCGCTGGTCAGTGTCTGTTCTGAAATGTTTGTTTCAGAAAATGACGGATGCCCCCAGAGCAGTGTTGAGGCAGTTAAACACAATAAAAAGATTAAAATAATTCTCAAGGCCGCCATATGGGACTCCTGCTTTACCGTTTCGGAATTTCGACGTCCCAAATGAAAAAGAATTATTGCATTGGGCGTCCGAATTTTGCCGCGAATGGATTGATTGAATACGGATATAATGTAACAATATCCTGAAGTATTGTAAAGCAGGGTTTGCCAATTGCTGGGCGGGATAAATTGCAGCGGCATTTAAGCAGGAAAGTTTTGATTTATTGACTGAATACCTGAATCTCACATATCTTTTAAAAATTCCCGAATTGCCTGATCCCGGGCCTCATGCGGCTGCATAACAATACCATAGTGGTTGGTACCCGCCACATCAAAGCGTCTTGCATCCGCGATTTCAGCGGTCACTTTGTTAATAACATCCTCCGGCAGCAGAAGATCATCCTGGCTAAATAGTCCATTGGGGGCACGTAAGATGAGCACCGGGCACAGCAATTTGGCATAAAAAGATGCGCAATCGACTTTCCTGACGTTGGCGGCCTCTTCCTGGATATGAGCCGGATCGATATTTGTACGTACTCCTGCGTCGACTTCTTCAATCTCGTAGCGGTAATAGGTCTCCACCGCCGCTGACCAGGGGTGAACATAGGGGGCCTGCTTCATTTTGTCTATATATGATTCGGCTGAGGGAAAAGTGTGCCCCAGTCGGTCCAGGGCAGGTTTGATGCCTTCAAACACCCTGTTCAATTGTTCGGCCGAAAGATCCCCGCCGCCGTCCACCAGGATAAGCCGGTCAATTCGTTGAGGGTATTGCGCCGCGAAAGCCAATCCGATAAAAGCCCCCAGAGAATGTCCCATAATCACGGTTTGATCAATCTCCAGATCATCCAGCAGACAATTAATATCGCGCAAATGATAGTCAAGGGCGTAACCTCCGGAAGGTTTCTCCGACCGTCCCCTGCCCCTCAAATCCATGGCCAAAACATTGTGCTCCGGAACTAAAGCCGCTGCCAGGACATCCCAACAGCGACAGTTGGCGGTAATCCCATGCACACATAGTATGGTTTTTCCATTACCTTGCCAGGTAGCCAAATTGATCTGAACTCCGTCTCCCTTTGCTTTGATCATGATCGGCTCAGCCATAATGTGTTCTCCATTAATCAGTCTGTTATTTTTTAGGAGGCATCTGCGGTTTTGCGACGGGCGATCATTTCCCGCACGGTGCCCACGACGCCTTTGGGAAATACGACAATCGCAACGATGAACATGAGACCCAGAAAGGCCATCCAGCGCTCGGCGATGCGGTGCACAATTTCGATATCGGGCATAAGCGCGGCAATGCCTCTGAGCAGATCGGGCAACCAGGCCTGGGTTGAAATAAAAAAAGCAACACCGATAATACTGCCATACATCGTTCCCAATCCCCCAATGATCACCATCAGCAGATAATCGACCATGGTAAAGACACCTAAAACACTGTCGGGATCCACAAACCGCAACCACATGGCAAATAAGATTCCTCCCAGGGCCGAAAAAGATGAGCCAAATACAATGGAGTAGATCTGGTATCTGAATGTTCTGAAACCCAGGGCAGTGGACCGCTGTTCATTATCCCGAATGGATTTGAGAACCCTGCCCACCGGTGATCGCACAAAGCGAAGCAGGCAAAGAAAAAGTCCTGCGCTGACGATCAGAATGAAGTAATACGTCATTGTCCGTGGGCCGAAATCAAATCCGAGCACGTTCCAGCCGGACCATTTGACATTGAGAATACCCGGCAGACTGAATGTTATGCCGTCTTCACCCAGGGTTAGATCACTCCAGGTCATGCCCAGGATGTGAAAAAAGTCTGCCAGCGCCAGGGACAGCATGGCAAAGAAAATTGCTTTCGTTCGCAATGAAAAAAAGGCCAGAACCAGAGCCAGCACCACACTGAGCACCATGCTGGCGAAGGTAGCCAAAATCAGATGGTACCACTGGGGATTGCCGGAATGATAGCATAAAAGTGCGATCGAATAAGCCCCAATACCAAAAAACATGGCATGGGCAAATGATAGCAGGCCGGTGTAGCCGAGAATGAGGTCGTATGAGGCCACCACCACGGTGTAGATCATGATTTTAGCGGCCACGTCCATAAGCCGAAATGAGGGTATCAGCGGCACACAAATCAAGGCGACTAACAGGATTACCTGAATCCAAAAGGAAGATCGCCTGTACCTCGTACTCTGTTCTAGCAGACGATCACGCTGAACCGGGGTCATATCGTTCATACTATTTATTCCCTTCCCAACAACCCCCAGGGCCGTATCAGCAAAATGATGGCCATGATGAGGATGTTTATACCGAGAGCCAATTTCGGGAGCAGGAAAGATACATAATTAAAGGACAGGCCCACAATGATGGCCCCCAGAAAACTACCGGTGACCGAACCCAGTCCTCCGATGATCACCACGATCATGGCAAAAATGATGTTCTCGAGACCGATCTCCGGATAGACCTGTTCCTGAAAGATGCACCACATCGTGCCGCCGATACCGGCCAGCGCGGCCCCGCAGGTGAACACACCCGTGAAAATTCGGTTGATGTTGTAGCCTGCTGCCTGGACAGCCTCACGATTTTCAACTCCGGCCCTGACAATCAGGCCCAATTTCGTCTTCAGCAATATTAATTGGATAGTGCCGAACATGATCACCCCGACAATAATTGCCACCACGCGAAACTTGCCGATAATGACATCAAAAATATCAAAACTTCCCTGAAACATCATCGGCACCAGTACAACCTCGGGGTTAGCGCCCCAGACGATCTTGATCACTTCGGTCATGACATATAATACACCCATGGTAATCATGATCTGTTTCAGGTGGTCGCCGTATACCCCGCGGATAATGATCCTTTCCACCAATATACCCAGTAAGGCTCCCGCCAATGCGCCGGCTAAAATTGCCAGCAGCAAACTGATGAGACTTTGACCTGCGGTACCGTATGCGACCCAGCCGAATTGTTCCAGTAAGTTAAGAATCCAATATCCGCCGCTGTAGGCGCCCAGTGCGAACAAGGCCCCATGAGCCATGTTGAGCACATCCATTAGACCGAAAATAATGGTCATGCCCGCAGCCACCATAAATAAGAGCATTCCAAAAGCTAAACCCGCCGTTGTCAGGACGATGTAAGTTGTCAAATCGATCCAGATCAACGGCAGAAACCAGATCCCGATCGAAGCGATCCGAATGGCCCAGGTCTTGGCGTCAAGTCCTGATTTTGCCCCTAAATCAACCGATGCGGCTTCCAAGTTCATAGTTATGTCTTCCTATTAAAGTTGTTCACCTGCTTCGACCGACTCAGCTAAATCCGAAAGCCACAGGATATGAGGTTGGAAATGCCTAAAATTATGGAATCGCTGCGCTCTGCTTTTTTTTACAATCCGCATTCCAAAATCTGTTTTTACGCCATGCCCTCTGCCCTCTGCTTTACCATTCCGCACACTTGCCGCGGAATAGTCTCGCTGTGAACAGGACGATGCGGATCTGATATCGAGATTCTGTCTTTACGCTATGCGCTATGCCCTATGCTTTACCATTCCGACTTCCGCATGCCTGCCGCGCCATAGCCCGGTTTTATCGGGCGACGGCGGGTCCGACTTCCACATTCCGACTTCCGCATTCCACTAGCCTATCCCCAAATACTTTTGCTTTAATTCCTGATTATCTGCCAGATCCTCCATCAGGCCCTGATGCACCACCCTGCCGTCATCCAGGATAAAGTAATCCGTGCCGACCATGCTGGCCAGGTGAAAATTCTGTTCCACTAAGATGATGGTTGTCTGATCCTTGATCTGCAGCAGCGACTCACCGACTTGTTCAACCACAATGGGTGCCAACCCCTTCGAAGGCTCATCAACAAGCAAAAGTCGATGATCATTAACAAAGGCCCGACCAATGGCCAGCATTTGCTTTTGACCACCTGATAGCAAACCGGCATTGCAGCGCCAGAGCCGTTTGAGATCCGGAAACAGCTCACATACGGTTTCCAGACGACTCATCGCCTGTTCGGTTTCTTCAAACATGGATAACCGCATGTTCTCCTCGACGGTTAAATTATAGAACACGGCTTTATCTTCTGCTACGAAACCGATACCGCGGCGGGCGATATCATAGGGGGGACGGCCATTAATTGGAGCGTTTTCAAATAAGATTTCACCGGAGGTGACCGGATTCAGGCCGATGATAGCCCGTAAGGTACTTGACTTGCCGGCTCCGTTTCGTCCGAGCAGAACTGTCGGCCGGCCGGCCGTTACATCCAGGGTAACACCCTGCAATATATGGTGCTGGTCGATAAAGGTGTGTACTTCTTTAAGCTCAAGGATGGATTCAGCCATGCTTCACACCTCCGCCCAGATAGGCGGCTTGGACCTCTTCGTTATTTGAAACCGCCTCAGGCGTGTCATCACAGATAAGCCGTCCTTCTTTGAGCACTGCAATCGTGTCGGATACGGTCATGATCATATCGAATTTGTGCTCCACCAGCAGAATCGTCCGGTTGCGGGCGGCTTTGATATCTTGAATAATTTCCAGAATGGCCGGCACCTCTTCGATACTCATGCCCGCTGTCGGTTCGTCTAAAAGGATCACCGCCGGGTCAAGCCCCAGTAGAATCGCAATCTCCAGTTTGCGCTGCTCCCCATGCGTCAGGGTGTTGGCCGGATGTTCCCAGCGGTCAGCTAAAAGCACCTGCTTGAGTAGTTCATAGGCCCGGTCCTCAAGTTCCGTATAGGAACGCCAGTGACGCCAAAAAATCATACCGACATCGGCCTTGGACTGCAATGCCAGCCGGACATTTTCGAGCACACTCAGAGTCGGAAATATATTGGTCAACTGGAAGGACCGTCCGATACCCATTTTGGTGCGTCGGGCCGGATCAAGAGCGGTTATATCCTGCCTGTTGAACATAACCTTGCCGGATGTGGGTTTATACTGTCCGCTGATGAGATTGAACAGGGTGGTCTTACCGGCACCGTTGGGGCCGATAATGGATTTAAGGTGGTATTCTTCGAACAGGAGGCTGACCTTGTCGACGGCGACATTGCCGCCGAACCGGATGGTCAGGTCCCTGGTTTCAATGACCGGTGCTGTATTCATGCGGGCTCTTCAATCCCAATAGGAAGATATTCGTTATTTGTTATTGGTTAATGATTTAAGAGGAAGGAGTCCGACCGGCGGACTCCTCCACCTGTAGACGATCTAACGGGTAAGCGGAATGCTAAGCGCTTCGATCGTCTGAACCTTAACCAGTTCGGGAACCGCCCAGGCGACATCATGATCCACCTTGAGTTTGAAATGAAACATGGCCTGCAGCGTCTGATGATCTTCCTTGCGCATAATCATCTTGCCTTTGGGCGTCATCCATTGCAGACCTTCCATGGCGGCGATCAATTTTTCCGTGTCGGTTGAACCGGCCTTTGTGATGGCTGTGGCCACAAACAAGGCGGCTGCAAATCCACCGCAGGTAAAAAAATCCGGCGGCGCACCTTTGAACCGCTTTTGGTGTTCGGCAATCAGCCAGTCATTCATTGCATTGTTCTGAACCATTCCATAGTAGTAATAAGATGAGCCTTCCATTCCTGCAAATGGTTTGTAGCCTTTGAGAACGGGCAGTATGTTGCCGCCGGTGCTAAGTTTGATACCGTATTTATCTTCCAGTTTCATGGAGTGGAATTTATTCAAAGGACTGCCTTTGCCGGCCCAGTTGAGAAACAGGTATTTTTCACCTTTGATATCCTTCATGGCCTTGATAATGCGCTGGGCGGAAGCCGTAAAGTCAACGGTTTTGATAGGCAAGTATTCCTCGATGACGATCTTGGCACCCTTGGCCTCGACGGCCTTTTTATATTTTTCCACGAATGTCCGTCCAAAGGTATAATCCTGGGCCACGGTTGCAATTGAAACACCGGGCCGGGCTAAAACCAGAGCATTACCGATCGCATCATGCGAGGAGTTGCGCGATGTTTTAAAGACATAGCGGTTGCTGTCCTTGCCGGTAATGGTATCGGAAACGGCCGGCTCCACCACCAGAATTTTTTTAAATTCCTGGGGCACGGGCAGCATGGCCATGGCCACGGCGGACGATGTGGGTCCCACGGCCAGATCGACATTGTCATCTTTATACGCTTCGGTCAGCAGCTGTTTGCCGATCGCCGGTTTGATCTGAGTATCCTTTAAAATAATCTCGACCGGCCGGCCGATCAATTCCATGGTGCCTTTGGTGGCATACTCCAATCCCATCTGAAATCCGACCCGGCTTTGGTTGCCGAATTGCTCAAAAGGTCCGCTTAGCGCGGTAATCTGAGCAATTTTAATCGGATCTGCCGCCATGGCCGGCGCTGAAAACACAATAATGACAAATAAAAAACACAGAGAATAGATTGCAACTTGCTTTGCTTTCATAGGTTTACCTCCTTTTTGATTCTTAAAAGTTATTTCTTTGCTTTTTGTTCAAAGAAATCTATTGGGGAGATTTTCACAAACTTGTAACGATTGAACTTTAGATATTTATGGTATTCTTCCTGTCGAGAGCCTCACTTCGAGAGCCTCAGGGTCTATTGACTGGGTCGAACGATTGACTTTACAAATGAAGGAGCAAAGCGACATCCACAAATATTCAATTTTCAATCTTCATTCTTCAATTACGGCTTGTCCGCGTTAGGTTCATCCTTGACAATAGTTAATTCTTCTTCAAACTTTTTGAAGAAGTCATCTTTCTCTTTCCAGTCGGCACCGAATTGCCTGTCAAAATACTCGCTTAATTTGTCAAGCAGGTTTTTCCAGACCATTTTTTTGCTGCCGGTGATAACATCGGCCAGATAGGTATCCAGTTCGGCCATCATCTCTTTGGGCAGAAAGGAGACCGCCCCCAGTTTTATCGATTCTTTCAAGGCTTCCGGCGTCAATGCATGCGCGGTGAGCATCACCGTCGGAAAGCCCTTGGAAACCGATTTTTTAAGCAACTCGAAACCCCGCACCCCCATCACATCGAGGATGACAATGTCAAAACTGAAACCGGCCATCAGTTGCAGCGCAATTTCATAATCTTTGGCTCTGTATAACCGGCACATATCGAGCTGCTCGGCAATCGAATCCAGAATATCAGGTTCGTCATCGACGACTAGTACGGCTTTATCTTTCAATACACTTTCCGTGCTCATGCTACTTTTCCCTCTGTGCTTCCATATAGCGCTTGAGGCCGTAGATTTAAACGCTGCGCAACCCGGTTCCGGCGCTTTATACTGCCAGATACCGCTTTTTAATTTCCTCGTTTTGCTCTAGATCGGCAATACTGCCCTCGTATTTGATAGAGCCATTATCGACAATGTACGCCCGGTCGGCATGTTTGAGGGCAAATTTGGTATTTTGCTCTGATAGCAGGACCGTCATACCCTCTTTTTTGATCACTTCAATAAAATCGCCTAAAACTTTAACAATAATCGGTGCCAGGCCTTCGGAAGGTTCATCTAAAAGTAGAAAATCAGGGTCCCCCATCAGGGTGCGGGCGATGGTTAACATCTGTTGCTCCCCTCCGCTCAAGGTGCCCCCATGCCGGTTAGAAAAATCTTTTAGGATCGGAAACATCTGATAGATACGCTCCAGTGTCCATTTGGGGGTTTTGTTTTTGGAAGGTCTGCGACCCACATCCAGATTGCCGTACACCGTCAGATCGGGAAAGATACGTCGGTCCTCGGGCACAAATCCAATCCCCAGACGGGCGATCTTATAGGGCGATCGCCGGGTAATTTCTTTATTGCGGTACATCACTTTACCGGATTTCGGCGGATTTATTCCCATAATGCTGAGCATGGTGGTGGTCTTACCGGCACCGTTTCGACCCAGCAAAACCACCACTTCACCTTGATTGATCTGCAGGGATACATCAAAAAGAATATGACTCAGCCCATAATAGGTATTGATGTTTTCAACAAAAAGTTCCATGCTTATACTTCTTCTCCCAGATATGCTTCAATGACTTTCTCATTTTTAGATATTTCATCCGGAGTTCCCTCCGCCAGCATCGAACCATAACACAGAACCCTGACTTTCTGGGAAATACCGAAAACGATATCCATATCGTGCTCAATGAACACCATCGTAATATTTAATTGCTGCCAGAGTTTCTGGATAAGCTTCACGGTTTGCCAGCGTTCCTCCGGGCTCATACCCGCGGTGGGTTCATCCAGCAGCATCAGCTTGGGTTCCATGGCCAGGGCCACGGCAATATCCAGAATTTTTTGATTGCCATGCGCCAGAGTCCCGCTTTGCCGCTGAGCCCGGTCGGCCAGTCCCACATCTTCCAGAATCTGATAGGCCCTGTCATAGACTGATTTAAGCTTGCGCGTGGGCGTAACGACGTTGAGATTGCCTTTGCGATGAGTGATGACGGTGGCAACAATATTTTCAAGCACGGAAAGTTTCGGGAAAATATTTGTTATCTGAAAGGCCCGGGCAATTCCGAGTCTGACGATGTCAAACGGCTGCCGGCCGCCAATCGGATTGCCTTCAAATATAATATTGCCGCTATTGGCAACATGGTAACCGGTGATCAGATTAAATAGAGTGGTCTTGCCCGCCCCATTGGGTCCGATGATGGCACTTAATTCGCCCTGGGCGATGGACAGGTTCACATCACTGATGATCGTATTGCCGTCAAAGGATTTGACCAGCTTTTCAATTTTAAGGATTTCAGGTTTCATAGCAGTATCTAACATTTGGTGCTAAGTAGTCAAAATGAGAATATGTCAGGAAATAAAAATACGAAAACTCAATTAACATCGACAGTAAAAGATCGATCCGACGCAGCTGGGCCGCTATCTTTCCGACTTTCCGCTGATCTTGCCGTAAAGGCCCACCAGCCCTTCCGGGGCAAAAAGAACCACCCCCAGTAATATGATGCCCAGGATAATGGCCCAGATCTCAACCAGGCTTTGGTGGATCTGTTGCAGGATAATATGTAAAAATATGAGAACTGAACTGCCGATGGCCGGTCCGGCGAATGAATACATCCCCCCCACCAGGCAGGCAAAAATTGCATCTCCCGATTTGCTCCAATGCAAAAATTCCGTCTGAGCAAAACGATTCAGTTCCGTGAACAACCCACCCGCGATGCCGGCAAAAATGCCGGCAATTATAAAATTGATCCACTGGTAGCGCCGCACATTGATGCCGATGAATTTGGCTCTTTCAAGATTCTCTCTGGTAAGCCTGATAGACAGACCAAAAGAGGAATTAACGATCATTCGCATCACCAGAAAGCAGACCAGAAATATGATCAAACACAGCAAATAATAATTCGTGGGATCTAAAAATTCCGGTTTGGGAATGCCATGGATGCCATCATCGCCGCCGGTAAAGGTGTACCACTGGAATGCTATCATGTAAAGCAGTTGGCCAAAAGCCAGGGTCAGAATGGCAAAATAAAGCCCGATCAACCGCACGCAGAACCACCCGACGATGGCAGCAGCAACCCCGGCCGCCAGGGGGGCCGCAAGCAAAGCTAGCACCAGAGAGATCCCGGCCTTCTTCATGAGCAGGGCCACGGTGTAAGCCCCGACACCGAAAAAGGCGGCATGACCGAAACTGACCATCCCGCCGAAACCGAGAATCAGATTGAGACTGGTAGCAAACAGCGCCATGATAATCATCTCGGTCGTTACCCAGATCCAAAATTCTCCGGTTTGACCGAAGCGAGCCAGAATAAAGGGCAATATCACAAGTCCGACGATGACGATCCCACCGATTACCCGATTGTTATAGCCTGGTTGCGAATAGTCCATAGTTTTGATCTCTTTTATCCCGGTTTGGGGTGGCCGGTTATTAGTTATTGGTTATCTTTCCGGTTTACCGAACAGCCCCCAGGGTCTGATGATCAGAATGAGGGCCATCGCAAAATAAGGAAAAACAATGGCAAAACGGCTTAGCGGTAACTGGATGAAAGCAACTCCCACGCCTAATATGAGAGATCCCAGCAAGGCCCCGCCGATACTGCCCAGTCCGCCGATAACAACCACGGCAAACGCTTCGATGATTTTCTCCATACCAATACTCAAATCAATGTTGGCCAGGGCCGACATCAAAACGCCGCCCAGTCCGGCCAGCCAGCATCCCAGCATGAAGGTCGCCGTCATGACTCTGGATACATTGACACCCAGGGCCCCGACCATTTCCGGATGAGAAACCGCTGCCCGGATGAGATTGCCGGCTCTGGTGCGGTAAAGTAAAATCCATAATCCAATGGCGATGATCGGCCCCACCAGCAGAATGAATACGTTATAAGTCGGCAGAAACAGATCAAAGAATTGGATCGACCCGGCCAGAAGCTCGGGACGGGCGACATTGCGGATATCCCCGCCCCAGATCAAGCGACAGGCGTCGTCCAGGATCAGCAAGACGGCATAGGTCAGCAACAGCTGCAACAAATGCTCCTTGCCGTATATCCGGCGAAAAAGCGGAATTTCCAGACTCAAACCCAACAGGGCAACCGCCGGCGGCACCAGGAGCATTAACAGGATAAAGGATAACATCGATCCGGTCGGCAGCAGGGTGCTGAGGGAAAAGGCCAGAAAGGCTCCAATCATGTAAAGGGAGCCATGCGCAAAATTAATGACCCGCAACACCCCGAATACCAGTGACAGACCGGATGCAACAATAAACAAAACCATCCCCTGGCTGAGTCCGTTAATCAGAATAAATAAGTAAAATTCAATGCCCATACACCACCCGCTTTCCTGCAAATTAGGCGTTTATCGAATGCAACAATCTGCATCTGGTGGATTCGTCCCCCGGATAGCGGGGATCGAATCCACAACCGGTCCTGCTCTATTTAGGCTGCAATTCCAAAACCTTATCAACGGGCAGCCATACTTTTTCGGCCGGCACCTCCACCACATCCTTTAAGATGAGAAAACCCTTATACTTCGGGTCGCTGGCTGTATAGCCCACATAGAGTCCGATATTGGCCATGTGGTCCTCTTCGCGAAGGTAGCGGGCGCCCCGCAGGGATTCAAAACGCAAACCTCCCAGCACTTTAACCACGTCTTCGGATTTGGTGCTGTTGGCTTTTTTCATCGCGGTGGCCAGCACAATCAAACCATCATAAGCCATACAGGCCCAGTCCGACGGCCATTCATTATACTTTTTATAGTATTTCTCGGCGAATACCTGCATATCCAATGTGGCAACGGCATAAAACGGACAGCGCGAATAGCCCAGCAGTCCTTCGGGCATATCCATGCCCGTGGCCCGCAACATATCCAAATCATATAAAGACGTAATGCTGGCATTTTTAAACAGGCCATAGGGTTTAGCCTGCTTGATGAAACTGCTCAAACCGCCGCCCCACAGATTGGTGTAGATAACCTCCGGTTTGCGGGCCATCAGGGTCGGAATATAGGGCGCGTAATTGGTCTCTCCGAGTTTGGTCCAAACCGCTTCTAATATTTCTGCCTCCGGCTTGAGCTTGCCGAGATTCTCTTTAAAGGAATCCCATTGCGAGTGAGCGTATGCATAGTCCGGTCCAATAAAAGAATAACGCTTATAGGGTTTCTTGGACAGAAACATGGTTATACCGCGGCCTTCGATCCCGGTATTGGGCACCACCTGGAACATATAGGGATGGTAATCCGTGGTGGTCAATTTCTCGGTGTTGGACGTGTGGAAGTAAACGATTTTCTTAAACTCTTTGGCCACTTTAGTCACCGCCAGGGCAACCCCGCTGCTGGTGGGGCCGATTAAAAATTCGCACTTTTCACTGAGAATCAATTCCCGGGCTACCATGGCCCCGACATCGGGTTTAAGCTTCGAATCACGGATGATCAGTTCCAATTTTTTACCGAGAATTCCACCGGCCGCATTGGTATCTTCGATAAACAGCTCGACGGCCTTCTTCTGAGATGCATAAAAGGTCGCTCCAATACCCGGCATATCCGCTGTCCAACCGATACGGATCGTGTCAGCCGCCTGTGCCATCGAAGCAATAAAAATTACTGCCAGCACAGTGATCAAAACTTTTAAATGTTTGCCTTTCATTTTAATTCTCCTTTCTGGGTGTTAGTGTTTTGTGCCCGTCAAACCCGGCTGGTAGCGGTATTGGATCTCGCGGGCCTATTAGCCAAAAATAGATTCCGGTTTGCCTTCTTTTCAGAGTTTGGTTTCCTGATCCTGCCAGTAGGTCTCGCGCATCACCCGCTTCAGTGTTTTGCCGGCCACATTGCGCGGAAATTCCTCCATGATGACGACATCGTGCAGCCGATGGAACTTGGCTGCGACCCGTGCGTTAACCCAATCACGAAGTTCCAACGGCGAAATTTCACCGGACTGGTGCAGAACCACAGCTGCCAAGGGGGTTTCCCCCCATTTGTCATGGGGTATGCCAAAGACCGCTGCCTCCTGCACCGCCTGATGCTGAACAACAATTTCCTCTATGTCCCTGGGGTAAACGTTGACACCACCGGAGATGATCATGTCCTTTTTACGATCCACCAGATAGAGATAGCCGTCTTCGTCTACATAACCCATGTCCCCCGAATGCAGCCAGCCGTCTTTAACCGCTTCAGCCGTCAAATCGTCACGCTTATAATATCCCGGCATCAGGATTGGTCCCCGGCCGCAGATTTCTCCGACTTCTCCCGGTGGCAACTCGTTTTCATTCTCATCTAAAATTCGCATTTCAAAAAACGGCGGCGGAACCCCAACGGAATCCGGCTTAGCGCAATAATCCAATTTGTCCAGAACGGTTACAAAGCCCTCGGTTAATCCATAGAGCTCGTAGAACCGTCCCGGGAGGTGCCGATTCAGTGCATCTTTGTGTTCTCTATGGAGTGGGGCGCCCAAAGACAGAATCATCTCAAGCGATTGAAGCGTTTCATAGGAAAAATTGGGTGCATTCAGCATCGCGATGATTTGAGCCGGTACGACCATGACATGAGTGACTTTCTCCCGTTCGATGGCTTCGATATAGGAAACCGGCTCAAACTGATCCAGCAGGACATAGGTTGCCCCGAGAAACATGGTGGGCATCAGATCGACAAACGCGCCGTTAAACACGATGGCACCGGCATGCATGGTGACACTTTCCGGTCTCATCCGTAAAGAAGCAGCGAATGTGGTGGCATACATCGCCCGGATATAATGGGTGTGGATAATTCCTTTGGGCAGCCCGGTGGTACCACTGCTGTACATGATATTAAAGAGATCATCCCGATCGATGACGATCCCTTCAGGCTCCCGCTCGGATGCAGCAGCCTTTAGTGCATGATAATCCTGATACCCCGTCATGTCGGGTGCATCCGTGAGAATGAAGCGATCCTCAGCAATGGCCGACAGGTCGGATTTAATGGGATCAATCTGCTTAACGAAACCGGCATTGGAAATCAACACAACCGCATCTGAATCATTTAGCAATGATTTCATGGCCTGCTCAAGCAGCAACGTGCTTAAAGGTACCACAACGGCCCCGGCTTTAGCCACAGCCCAGTAAACTTCAAGCAATTCCAGACAGTTGGGTAAAATCGTGGCAACCTTGTCTCCTTTGCGAACGCCCATGTCCATCAGGGCGTTTGCCAGGCGATTAATACTTTTATTAAACTCAAGCCAGGTCAGACGCTGATCTCCAAAAACAACCGCCAAATGATCGGGACGATAACAGGCATGCCGCGTAAAAAGTGAACCAATGTTCATCGTGTTCTCCTGCCAAATAATTCAATAAACGCCAACCAAAATTATTGAATCTGAATTTACTATCCCTTCAATAGCTGACAATAGGTCTCCACCCACCGCTCTCCGCCTTCCGCATTCGGGAATCCCCAATTGAATATTTCCCACTTCAAACTTCATGTCTTTTCCAACTTCCGCCTCCCGACTTCCGAATTCTAATACGTCAACACCACCCCCCCATCAAACTGCAGGTCTCCGCCGATCAGATACCGGGCATGCTTTGAAAACCCGAAGACGAAGAGATTGGCAACTTCAATCGGTGTCATCATTTCCTTGATACGCGAGGCTCCCATCATGACGTCTCTGACGACCTCCTGCTGGGTGATTCCGCGCTGTTCGGCCTGGGCCGGTATCTGCTTCAGCGCCAACGGCGTTTTAACAAATCCGGTGCTGATCGTAAAAGAGCGGATCTTTCCGTCCCCTTCCGCTGATATGGATTGGCTCAGGGCTTTTAAGCCAAATTTGGTAATGTTGTAGACCGGTTTGTTTTTGGTGCAAATATGGGCATGAATCGAAGCCATATGGCCGATAACACCGATACCGTCGCTGCTTTGCTTCATGTGGCTGATGGCCAGTTGGGAAAGAAAAAACGGTGCCCGCAGCATCAGGCGCTGCATCAGATCATATTTTTCCATGGGGAAATTATCCACCGCATCGATATGCTGAATGCCGGCAATGTTGGCCAGGTATTTAATGGATCCCAGTTTGGCAGCTTCGGAAACGGCATTTTCAATTTCCTGATCTTTGGTCAGGTCGGTTTGAATGAAAATCATCTGTCCGCCCAGCTCGCGGGCCAGGTTTTGAGTTTTTTTGCCCTCTTCCTCATTGATGTCCAGCCCCACGGTCATCAGATTATTGGCGGCCGCGGCAATGGCCGTAGCCCTGCCGATGCCGGTGCCCGCGCCGGTCACCACGCACACATTGCCATGATTAAAATTAAGGTCCTCAAGAACAAGAATGTCTTCCCTGAGAATATCCGGCTCTTTTGTGTCTGAAGGTTTGCGGGTTTCCATAGCTTGATTCCTGAAAATTAATATCGTTTTAGGGTTTGATGGGCGGAAGCTAACCATGGCTTGTGCAATTATCAGACCATAGATCCCTGGGACGGCCAGCTACACTATTCAGAAAATTTTAAATGAACATAACCAATAAATACCATTCATAATTTTATTTTTTTACATATTATGATTTTATTTTACTCGACAGGCCAATCCTGATCAGGTATATAAAAAAGCGTCTCAAAAGATCTACATGTCACTCTATGGAGACAGGGATGGGGCATGAAAGCTGAAACCCGAAATAACAGCGGCCGGATGCCGCTGAATCTGACTGACGGCTTTTTCCGAAAGCTCGTGGATCACATGCAGATCGGAGTCATCGTATCTGACGACAGGGGTTTTATCGTCTATATGAACGATACGTATGCAAGATTTTTAAATCTTGATCCCGCTGAACAATTGGGGAAGCACGCGACAGATGTGGTGGCCAACAGCCGGCTGCACATCGTTGCCGAGACCGGAAAAGCAGAGGTCAACCATCCCCACCAATTCAAGGATATCGGTTATCTGGTACACCGGATTCCCATCAAGGAAGACGACCGTGTCATAGCCGTTCTCGGCCTGGTCCTTTTCGACAGCGCTACCACCGCCAGCAGGCTGGCAAACAATCTGTCTTTTTTGGAAACAAAATTGAACTTATATGAAAATGAGCTCGCATCCCTGCGTTCGACCCGTTATACGTTTGACAGCATCGTTGGCCGGAGCCGGATCATCTGCGACTTAAAATCAGAAGCCCTCAAAGCTTCCGGCAACCAGTTGCCGGTTCTCATTTCAGGGGAGAGTGGGACCGGCAAGGAACTTTTCGCTCAGGCTATTCATCATGCGAGTTCCCGCAAACTTTACCCGTTGGTCCGAATCAATTGTGCCGCCATTCCAAAGGATCTCCTCGAATCGGAACTATTCGGATATGACAAAGGCGCTTTTACCGGCGCAAAGAACGAGGGCAAACCGGGTAAATTTGAACTGGCCCATCACGGCACCATGTTTTTAGACGAAGTCGGAGATCTGCCCCTTGAAATGCAGCCCAAATTGCTGCGGGTCATCGAAGAAAAGGAATTTGAGCGGATTGGTGGCACCCATTTGATCCATTCGGATTTTCGACTGATCGCCGCCAGCAACCAGAACCTTGAAAAAATGGTGGCTGACGGTCGATTTCGTAAAGACCTGTTCTACCGTCTAAATGTGATTACCTTAAATATCGTGCCGTTGAGGGAGAGAAGGGAAGATATCATTCCCCTGGTGCGGCATTTTTTGAAACTGATCGCCCAGGATGCTGCCCTGGTAGAAATCAAGTTCGATAAAGTCGCCGAACAGGCCTTAATAAACTACGATTGGCCGGGTAATGCCAGAGAGCTGTCAAATGTCCTTGAAAGAACGCTATCATCAATTGGCCGAAATACAATCTCGCTCGGTGACTTACCCTTTTATCTGACGCAGGGTCAAAAAATATCTTCCGGTCAAAATCCGGATTCGCTCAAAAAAGTGCATGACAGGGCGGAAAAAGAAGCCATCCAATTCGCACTGGAACAAACCCACTACAACAAATCCCAAGCCGCCAATCTGCTGAATATCAACCGCACCCTACTATATAAAAAAATTGCCAGGCATAAGATACCGTTAAAGCAAGACTAACCTTTAAAAAATGTAGCGATATTGCTACATTTGTTATCTAACGTTGAAACCCTTGTTTTCTGGGCCGAGTCAGCTGCGCCGGCGGATTTGCCGTAGACAAATGCCATGGAATAGTGGAGTGATGGAAAAAAATCCAATACTACAGCACTCCAACTCTCCATAGCTCCGGCTACTTTCAGACGATGTATTAATTTTCATGAAAGATTTGGCTAGAATTGGGGGTTGTCAGTTATTATCAAATGATTAATTTAAATGGACTTAAGATGATCACAAAATAATTGAAAAGCCTGCGCATATAACGCTCCGATCCAAATCGGATAAGTTGCAAAAGGAGATACCATGATATCAGCTGAAGAAAGATATGCCAAAAAGAAGGCAACGGTTCGGGGATACAATATGAGCTACGTGGATGAAGGATCTGGCGACCCGATTGTCCTGCTCCACGGCAATCCCACATCATCTTACCTGTGGCGTAATGTCATACCTCACCTTAGCGGACTGGGCCGATGTGTCGCCCCGGATCTGATCGGAATGGGAGATTCGGACAAACTCAAAACCAGCGGCCCGGATTCTTATTCTTTCATTGAACACCGCAAATATCTGGATGCCCTTTTGGAAGAGATCGGGGTATCCGAAAACATCACCTTCGTGGTTCATGACTGGGGCTCGGCCCTGGGGTTCGACTGGGCCTATCGACATCCGGACAAGGTCAAAGGCATTGCCTATATGGAGGCAATTGTGCTTCATTATGACTGGAGTGCCTGGCCGGATGACGCCCGCAAAATTTTTCAGGGCTTCCGATCGCCCGCCGGAGAGGAGATGGTGCTCGACAAAAACTACTTCGTCGAACTGGTGCTGCCCGCTTCAGTGATCCGTAAGATGACGGATACTGAAATGGACATATACCGCCGTCCCTTTCTCAATTCCGGCGAAGATCGACGCCCGACCCTGTCATGGCCGCGCCAGATTCCCATCGAGGGAGAACCTCAAGATGTTGTCGAGATCGTAACCACATATGGCCCATGGCTCGCCGAATCAGACATTCCCAAGCTATTTATAAATGCCGAACCCGGGGCAATTTTGAGGGGCAGAGCACGCGATTTCTGTCGCACATGGTCCAATCAGAAGGAAGTTACGGTCAAAGGCAATCATTTCATTCAGGAAGATTCACCGGACGAAATCGGCCAGGCGGTTGCAGCGTTCATCCGTGAGATAGATCATAGTTGAAAATATTCACATTCCCTATCCAGCTTAAATCTTAAGTTTCATAAATATTCTGCCGATAAACATCCTAATACCTCTCTAAGGGTCTATGATCTCTATCAGATTTACCGTCTAATCGGATTCTCTGATAAATATTACGTAGCGTTAACTGAGGAAATGAGCCCGGCACTTAAGATGATACGCACCATTAAGGCAAAGTTTTGGAATACGATCTCCAGTGGTCTTCCGATAGACTATGATCTGGAGGTGCTTCGAAAAATATTTTTACTTAATCTGATCATAATCCTCGGCGGCTTTTTCCTGGCGCTGCTATGTTCAATAGCCTTTATCCAGCGGGATTATGTGTTGGCCGCAGTTGTTTTTTCAATCCTGTCATTTATCGCATTCCTTTTTATTTATCTGAGAAAAAGACAAAATCATCATCTGGTGGCAATCATCGGCACCATTGTCACCGGCTTTTTTTATTTTTTTCTGATTGCCAACGGTGGCGTCAGTAAAACTGCTTATGTATGGGCTTTTACCTACCCTCTTATCGCCCTGTTTTTGCTCGGCAAAAGATTGGGTACATATATGTCTCTGATATTGCTGGGATTAACTGGCATTGTTTTTGCCTTCGGAGACAAAATAGTGTTTTTTGAATCCTACAATGTCGATCTGATTCTGCGGTTCATACCGGCTTATATCACGATCTTGCTATTTGCCTTCGTCATGGAGAAAGTCCGCGAAATCATTCAACACCGCCTTAAGAAATCAAAATCAGAGCTGGAAAAAGCGTTTAGAGAAGTTCAGCAATCGACTGATGAAATTGCCAGATCCAACCGTGAATTACAGGCCGAAATCACCGAACGCAATCGCATCGGGAAAGCCCTGCGTGATAGTGAGGAGTTTCTTGAAGATGTCATCGAGAGTATTCAGGATGGTATCAGTGTTCTGAATCCCGATCTCACTATTCGGAACACGAACAGCGTCATGCAGCAATGGTATCAGGACAGTTTACCCCTGGTCGGAAAAAAATGCTTTGAATCTTATCGCAATAAAGAAGAGCCCTGTAAACCATGCCCTGCCCTGCGTAGTCTGGAATCCGGCAAAGCCGAACGCGATATAATATCGGGTCCAGCGGGATCTCCTATCGCATGGCTTGAAGTGTATAGTTATCCGATTAAAGATAAAGACGATGGCAGGGTAACCGGTGTTGTTGAATTCGTGCGTGATATTTCGGAGCGCAAACGTCTGGAAAACCAGCTGGCCCAGGCTGAAAGAATGGATAGCATCGGACGCCTGGCCGGCGGGGTTGCCCACGATTTCAATAATCTTTTAATGGGGATTCAAGGCCGTACCTCATTGATGCTTGCCGATGTTGATGCGCATCATCCTTTTGTTGAGCATCTCTCGGGTATTGAGACATACGTAAAAAACGCGGCTGGTCTGACACGCCAGCTTTTAGGATTTGCCCGGGGTGGTAAATATGAAGTCAAGGTAATCAACATCAACCAACTTGTCGCTCAAACCGCGGGCATGTTCGGCAGAACCAAAAAAGAACTCATCATCAGCAGCGATTTCCAGGATGATATTTGGCCGGTGGATGCCGATCAAGGACAAATAAACCAAGTCTTTCTGAATCTCTTCGTCAATGCCTGGGAAGCAATGCCCCAAGGCGGTGAATTGAGTCTGAAATCGGAGAACATTTCCCTCAGCCAAAATTTTGTAAAAGCCTATGGTGTCGATCCCGGTCGCTATATTAAATTTTCGGTTTCGGATACCGGCATCGGTATGGATGAGACCACGCGCAAGCACCTTTTCGATCCTTTCTTCACAACCAAGGATCGGGGCAGAGGAACGGGGCTGGGTCTGGCATCAGCCTATGGGATCATTAAAAATCATAATGGCATAATAGCCATCAAAAGTAAGCCGGGCCGGGGAACCACCTTCTCGATTTATCTGCCGGCATCAGAAAAAGCTGTTTTAAAAGAAAAACAATATTCCAGAGCCGTAGCGAATGGCTTCGAAAACCGTTTTGCTGGTTGACGACGAGGATAGATTCATTTGACAATGTTTTTTGAATTTGCCACAATGAGACGTCAAGCGCGCTGAATTACACTGTTACCGACCTGGATGCTTCCGATCGAGCTGTGCTAATGTTAGTACTACCCTCTTCTTACCGAACTTACCTCTGTTGAAATTGGATCTCTTTTCTAGTTGACCCCCTGTTTTTAGGATTTATTTTATAGTTAAACGACTAAACGCAGCGTCATAATACCTGAACCTTGCATATGTATGCGAAAGGATTTATTTCGTTCTGTATAAAACCCGGCCACTCAGATCTGCCTCGGTGCGGAAAACCGAAAGGAGGACAACATGAAAAACTTACAGCTTAATTATGAAACGCTCATCAAGATCACCAAATCCCTGTCGAAATCAAAGGATCCCGAAGAAATTATCAGAATGACGGTGGAGAGCATTCAATCATCGCTGGGAATCAAAGGCTGTGCGTTGTTTCTGATCAATACCCAAACAAAGGATTTGGAAGTAGCGGCTTCGACAGGTTTGAGTGATGAATATTTAAATAAGGGAACCGTGAGCGCTTTGAGTTCCATAGCCGACTCACTTAAAGATGGGCCGGTAGCGGTTTATGATGTCAGTGATGATCCGAGAATCCAATATCCTGAGGCAGCCAAAAAAGAAGGTATTGCCTCCATTCTTGCCGTACCGATCATGATCGGGGATGAAGCCATTGGAGCCATTCGGGCTTATACGGCCGAAAAATGGGAATTTACCCTGGATGATGTGAATTTTGTTCAAGCCCTGGCCCAGATTGCGGGCATTCTGATCGAGATGGCCCGGCTGCATCAGGGACAAAGTGAACACATTGAAGCGTTAGCCACTATGTGTGAGTCTCCCAATCTATAGGTAAGAAATCCGTGAGACAGCGATCCCGGCTTTGATCTGCTCA
The DNA here is from genome assembly GCA_902749685.1 of Olavius sp. associated proteobacterium Delta 1. GTDB lineage: Bacteria > Desulfobacterota > Desulfobacteria > Desulfobacterales > JAFDCJ01 > JAFDCJ01. The sequence continues at coordinate 21,551 of CACVKW010001104.1, forward strand.
GTGGCGAGACTCCGACCTCAGGCATCAGGAGTACTGGAGTGATGGCCAAGACATCTTTAAACGATTGGCAGTCAGCCGTTGTTGAACCGCAAGCGGTGATCGATAAAATCAGGCCCGGAATGAGTATTTTCCTGGGCACCGGGGTGGCCGAACCGCGCACCATGGTTCGACACCTGATGGCTTCTAAAGCCAAAAACCTGGAAGATCTCGAACTGATTCAACTTGTCAGCGTCGGCGATGCCGTTTCACTGCAGACGCTTCAATCCCAGAATTTCCGCCTGAAAACATTCTTTCACGGCTGGGTGGCGGATGAAGCCATCGAAGAAGGCCGGGTGGATTTGATACCCAGTCGATTTGTTAAGATTCCCCAACTGATTGAATCCCTCCTGCGACCGATTGATGTGGCCATTATTCAGGTTACTCCCCCCAATGAGGCCGGATTCTGCAGCCTGGGTATTGCGGTTGATGTGGCCCGGGAAGCACTGGAACAGGCCAGTATTCGTGTTGGTGAAATCAACACCCTGATCCCGCGCACGTTTGGAGACACATTTGTTTCGGCAGCAGAATTTAATTTTCTGGTACGTGCGACCGATCCTCCGATTTACTTCGACCGCTGGGAGATCGATGATATCTGGGATGAGGTCGCAAAGCAGGTGGCCTCATTGATTGAAGACGAAAGCTGTCTGGCATTTTCCATCGGACCCCTCTACGAAGCCCTCGCGAAAAGACTGACAGTCAGGCGTCATCTGGGAATCCACTCACCCATTTTCACGGATCCCTTAATGGATCTGATGATAAGCGGTGCAGCCACCAACCGGCGCAAGGAAACTGATCGCGGCAAGGCGTTGACATCCTATGCCATCGGCACCAAAGAATTGATGGCCTGGCTGGACAACAATCCGCTGGTTGAATTCCAGCGCATCAGCAGGGTATTCAACCCGTTAACCATTGGTAGTAATCCGCGCTTTGTCACGGTCGTTGCGGCCCGCAAAGTGGATCTGTATGGTCGTATCGGACTATACATTGGCAAAGGCAATGTGGCCGCCGGCCCGGCTGAAGTGATGGATTTTTTAAATGGTGCCGAGCTGTCCAATGGCGGGCGCTCCATATTTGCACTGACCAGCCGGGACCCCGCTGGCAGTCCGAATATTTTACTTTCGATCGCCGATCTGCCCAATCAGTTCAATGCGATTGAGTCTGTGGGAGCGGTGGTGACCGAATACGGCATCGCCTTTCTTGAAGGACGCACCCTCAGGGAACGGGCCCAGGCCCTGATCGACATTGCGCACCCGGATGACCGGGCCGCCTTGGTGAAATTCGCCAAAGACAAAAAGATCTTATACCGCGATCAAATCTTTCTGGCCGATAGCGCGCGCCTCTACCCGGCGGAAATTGCGGCGACCCAAACCATCAAAGACGATCTCAGTGTCAGATACAGGGCCATCCGGCCGTCTGATGAAGAGGGCATGCGCCATCTGTTTTATCGGTTTTCAGACGAGGCCGTCTACTCCCGATATTTTCACTCCGTCAGCAGCATGCCGCATTCAAAAATGCAGGAATACGTCAACGTGGACTGGAATCAGGCAGTGTCCATTGTCGGTTTGATCGGTGAAGAGGGCAAGGGGCGCATTATCGCCGAGGCACGTTTCATCAGAATTCCAGGCAGTTCCTTAGCTGAAGCGGTTTTCGTAGTCGACGAAAAGTATCAGCGGCTTGGGATTGCTTCTTTTTTATACAGGATGCTGATCCGGCTGGCCAAAGAGCGGGGAATCAGGGGGTTTTCGGCCGAAGTCTTATTTTCCAACCTTGGAATCATGAAAGTTTTTCGCAAAGGAGATCTGCCGGTCAAAGCCCATCTGGAGGGCGGCGTCTACCACCTCGAAATTCCATTTAACAAACTGAACAAGACGTGATGATAAAACCACAAAAAATGAGGGAGACAATCATCTGCACGGCGGAACCCGTGGTTTTGGTAAAGTCGCCATTTGCTCCTGATGTAATCAAAATAATTCCACAACGGGTGCCATAATACAAGTGCCGGTTAGCGTCTTTTTTTCGTGTAAAACGCAACCGCCACAATAATAATCAAGCCTTTGATAATCCATTGCCAGTAGGCAGACACATCCAGCAAATTTAACGCATTGCTGAGGATGGCAAATATAAAAACGCCGGCGATTGTGGCGGTGACGCTGCCTTTGCCGCCGGAAAGGCTCGTCCCGCCGATTAATACGGGTAAAATAGAATCCAGCATGTAGCGTTCACCTACCAGCGGATCTCCCATCCCCATCCGGCTGGCCAGGAAAATTCCGGTCACCGCCGCAGTGAAACTGCAGATCATATAAGTGATGATCTTAACCCGATCGGTTTTGATGCCGGACAACCTGGCGACTTCCTCGTGGCCGCCGGTCGCATAAACATATCGTCCCAAGGTGGTTCGGCGCAGAATAAAGATGCCGGCTGCCGCAACCGCCGCAAACAAAAAAATCGGAAACGGAATAAACCACACTTTACCCCAGGCCAGAAAATCAAAAACAGCCGGAACCGAGCCGACCGGGGATTTAGTGTAGAGCAGCAACCCCCCCTGCACGATCGACATCATCCCGAGCGTCACAATGAGGGGATGGACCCGGGTTCTGGTGATGATAAACCCGTTGCAGAACCCGATGAACAGCGCCAGCACAATTACGAACGCAACCACCGGCAAAATCAGCGCTTCGCGGCCAAGGATCATCCCGGTAGTCAGGCAGGAAGCCATACTGACCACCGAACCGATCGACAAATCGATTCCGGCGGTTAAAATCGCGAACGTTTGACCGACACTGACCAACCCGAGCGGCACTACCTGCCGCAAAAGATTCTGGATGTTGCGGGCGGTCAGGAATATGTCAGACAACAGGCTGGTGGCAACAATCAAGCCTAGCAGCATAAAATAAACGATCACCGTATTTCGATCCTGTTTAAAAAAACTATAACGCAAGGGGCGTCTCTTTCTGTTGCTGTTGAAAGAAATTTTGACCGGTAGCCAACATCAGGATGCGTTCCTCCGACGCTTCGGAAGGCGAAAGCTCCCCCATGACTTTTCCATCGTGAATGACTAAAATTCGATCGCTCATACCTATAATCTCGAGCAGTTCCGAGGAAATCATAATGATGGCGGTTCCCCACCTGGCGAGCAGTCGCATGAGCCGGTAAATTTCGGCCTTGGCCCCGACATCGATACCGCGGGTCGGCTCGTCTAAAATCAGCAGAGACGGATTGATATTCATCCACTTGGCCAGAATCACTTTCTGCTGATTACCGCCGCTGAGATACTGGATTTCCTGTTCGATGCCGGTTGTGACGATATCATATTCCCGAACGCGGTTCTTACATATTTCTTTCTCTTTTGCTTCGCGCACGAAAAACCATTTTTTAATTCTGTCCAGGATCGTTAAGGTCAGGTTTTTTCTGACGGACATGTTATGGACCAGGCCGTCCTTGGCACGGTTCTCAGTCACAAATCCAATGCCGCTTGCAATCGAAGACTTGGGAGTTGCTCCTTTCAGGGGGCTGCCATTCAACAGCACACGGCCGCTGTCGATAACACAGGCGCCAAAAATGGCCCGGGCGATCTCTGAACGTCCGGAGCCGACCAGGCCCGCTAAACCTAGGATTTCTCCGCTGTATACCTTGAAAGAAACGTGCTGTAAAATATTATCGCGGCCAACATCATCCAGGGCCAGGATTTCTTTTTTCTCGCCAACTTCCCGCGCCGGAAAAGTCTCCGTCAGACTTCGGCCGACCATCAAGTTGACAATCTGCGGCTTATCCAAGTCCCCGGTATCATAGGTTCCCACGAGATGACCGTCTTTAAGAACCGTGGTGCGATCGGCAATTTGAAAGATTTCTTCGATTCGATGGGATATGTAGATGATCGTCTTTCCGCTTTCCTTAAGCGATCGGATGATGCGAAACAGTGACTCCAGTTCACGGCCGGAAACCACGGCCGAGGGCTCGTCCATCATGATGATATCGGCATTCAATGACAGTGCTTTGGCGATTTCCACCATCTGTTGGTGGGCCACGCCGAGATCTTTGACCTTGGATTGGATATCGATATCCGCCTGCAGATCGTCAAGCAGCTCGCGGGACCGCTTTCTTAGCGCGACGCTGTCGATAAGACGCCCGCGTTTCGTTGGTTCGCGTCCCAGAAAGATGTTTTCTGCGACAGTCAGCTCCGGGATAAGATTGAACTCCTGGTAAATGATGCTGATACCACAATTCTGGGCATGTTTAGGGGAAGAGAATAAGATTTTTTCCCCCTTTAATAAAATATCTCCGCCGGCCGGTCGATAAACCCCGGCCAGTATTTTCATTAAAGTCGATTTCCCGGCACCGTTCTCACCCACAACCGCATGGACTTCACCCGGCAAACAACTGAAATCGATCTTATCCAGTGCCAACACCCCGGGAAATGCCTTCGATACTTTTTGCATTTCCACAATATATTCGCCCATTTTACCTATTCTTTCTAATTAAATGGGAAGGTCCCGCAGGACCTTCCCGGACGGGTTTATTTCGGCAGCCACTTGTCGGGCAGCGTATTATTCCAGGCATCACCCGGCCAATCTTTGTGGGCCATCTGGCTCCACGGCAAATCACTTTTTACGTTTTCCGTATCCACGGTAGTTATAATCGTGCGGGGTACGTCGACGAAAAAGGGAACCGGCTCGCCGTTGAGAACCTTCAAGGCGACTTTGACCGCATCAGATCCCATGGATACCGGGAAATCGATGCTCATTGACGGAAAACCCAGTTCCTGGGCTTTCACCAGAAAGGCATTGAGATGGTCGGCCGTAACGGGCACCTTCATGCCGGCTTCATTCAAGGCTTCCATAGCGCCGACATTTTGCAGTCCATCACCCCATACGCCGTCGATTTTGTTGCCATAGGATTGGATCATCGCTGCCATGATCTTCTTGCCTTCGGCCGGTGACCAGTTGGCGTACTGGAGATCCAACAGTTTGATGCCGGGGAATTGGGCCAGTATCTCTTTGCCCCCTTCGATTCTTTCCTCCGCGGGGCCGGCACCGGGGAATCCGCCCAGCATCACGATATTGCCCTTACCTTTGAGCATCTCGCAAAGCCAGAGCATTTGAAACCGTCCCTGGGTGTAATTGCTGGAGTTGACGAAAGACACAAAGTTGTCGCTTTTCACTCTGCGGTCCACACAGATTACGGGAATTCCCATTTTAGAAACTCGTGTGACGATGGGGTCCAGGGCAGCACTTGTGGCGGCACTGATGATTAACAAATCAATGCCTTTGGCCACCAGGTCTTCAACATCGGCGATTTGTTTGTCGGGTTTGTCGTTGGCGTCCGTGACATAAAACTTTTTTATCAAACCCTTCTGGGCTTCGGCCTCGGCTCTGACCTGCAGATCAAAATAGACCCGCCAGGAATTGGAAACTGAAGCATTGCTGAATCCGATGATATAAGGCGGGCTTTTCTTGAATTTGGAAGTGTCCTCCATCTTGAGTGCACTGGTGTCCCAGAGCCATGAGCGCGGAAAACTTTCGGCAGCCGCAATGGATCCCAATGCCGAGAAAACGAATGCGCATACCATAAGGATTGTTATCAGCTTTTTCATCGTCACCCTCCTTTCTTGGGTATAGTGTTGTGAAATATTATGAGTTCCAATCCAAACCAATTCAATCGATCGGTTTATCACCTCCCTTCACGTTTCGCGCCAAGCCATTTTGCTAGGAGCTTTTCCTAAAAACGGCGTAAAATGATGCCGCCAGGATGATAATGGAACCTTTGACTATGTATTGAACCTGCACCGGCAGATGGAGCAGCAGCACCAGATTGTAAAGCATGATAATAATGAGAACCCCCACAATCGTTCCCATGACCCCGCCTTTGCCGCCGGCAAAGGACGTGCCCCCCATAACCACCGCGGCGATTGAATCGAGCTCATAGCCCCTGCCGACCCAGTTATCGGAAATGCCGACATAACCGGCAAGGTAAAGGCCGGCAATCGCGGCGCAGAAACCTGAAATCATATAACCCACCGTGATCACTAAATGGATGCGATACCCCGAAAGATAGGCCGTCTCGATATTTCCACCGATGGCATAAATCTGGCGTCCCAGCGTTGTTTTGTTTAAAACGATGACAGCCAGCAGCATCAGAATCGCCAGTGAAAGAATCGAGGTCGGAATCGGACCGACATCGCCGGTTCCCAAAAATCGTAAGATCGGTGGAAACCCCCCTTTGGGTGCCCCCTTGGTATAGAGAAAGCGCAACCCCTGCACGATAATCATGACACCGAGGGTGGCCATGAAGGGCTGAACTTTGCGCTTGGTAATCAGAAGCCCATTGACCAACCCGACGAGAATACCGAAAACTAGACAGATAGCGGCAACGGGCAAAAAAAAGGCATCCTGCCCCCCGGTGTTGTGCGCCATTATCACGGCAACCGTCGCCATAACCGAGGCTACGGAAAGATCCAGACCGCCGCCGCCGATCAGGATGACAAACGTCTGGCCGATGGCGACCATTCCCAGGGCGGCCGCTTGATTGAGGATGTCTTTTAAATTTTGAGGATTTAAAAATTGGGGGGAAACCACCGAGGCGGTAATGAAAAGTAGTCCCAGAAAAATGTAAATTCCGTATCTTTCAAATATGCTCCTGAACGAAATCGACAATTTAGGTGGGGATGCCTTGGCCGAAAGTTCCATAGGGTTTATCTTTCTTGAAATATAAAAAGATGCGGGGTGCAGATTGCCCGTCAAGAAGGCTCACAGCGTCAGCACCTTTGATCTCGTTATTGTACGGAGTGCCAACCGATAGGGTTTCGGTTTGCCCGGGCCGCCTATTTTGCCCGGGACTCTTTTTTAAGGCTGCGATAAAGGTCGCGATAGTATTTATCATGAACGGCACATCCGACGGCTTTCTGGGCAAACATAAGCTCCAGACAGCGGTCACAGATGGTGCAGTAATTGACCGCCTTCGACTCGCCGGCCAGAATCTTTTTGGTAAATAGCGGGTCGGCCAGAGACTGCCGGCCGACGCCGACCATATCGACATTGCCGTCTCTGACATTTTTTTCAGCCCAGTACACAAAGCTTTTTTTCGCTGGATTGGATTCCGGCAACTTGTTTTTGCCGTCCCTCAAATAGGTGTAGCCCGACCCAATTACCGGGATCGTCACGGCTTTTTTGACAGCCTGGGCCCATCCAAACAGCCGGTAGACACCCTCCGGATATTTTTTGGACGGTTGCGTGATTTCAGATCCGGCAATTCCGGCTGAGACATTGATGTAGTGCATCCCCATGTCTTCCATCATTTTGGCAAAGGCCAAAGGTTCGGTGAAATCTTCGACAACCTCATCCGGACCGGCCGTGCCAAAGCCACCGGTTACGCCGTCGTAAAAATTGAACCTGACACCCCGTAAGAAGGAATCGTCGTTCAACGCGGTTTTCATTTTCTGGACGGTTTCCCTGAAAAATCGGGTACGATTTTCAAAAGATCCGCCATAGCGGTCGTTTCGGATATTGGCCGGCTGGATCATTTCCGTGCAGACATAACCATGGCAATGCTTGAAGTCGATGCCATCCGCCCCGACCTGCCTGGCGATGACCGCCGCCTTGACAAAGTTGGAGCCGATCTCCTCGATTTCTTCCTCGGTCAGCACATGAATATCCGGGTCCCCGGTCGGAAAAACCGAGATGACTTTCGAAAAGGCTGCTTCGCTGAGTTTGCCCGACTGATTGAGCTGGAATAAAATCAGAGAATCCTGGTTGACCTCCCGCATTTCTTTAATCAAACGTGCCAGCCCCTCTGCGTTTTGTTCCGTAATCGCCATCTGGCTTTTTCGGGCCCGGCTCTCGGTCGTCAAGGTAAGGGACTCAGAGAAGATGATGCCCGCGCCACCTTCGGCAAAACGTCGATAGCGATTAATGGAAAGATCGGACGGATCCCCACTCGAATTGGCGTCGTTACATTCCATGGGCTGAAACACGATCCGATTGGGTGCCGTTTTTTTTCCAATCGGGATGGGGGACGAAATCGTCTGAGTTTCCATTTCACAATCCTCCTCGATCTGCATTTAAATTATCAAAAAAATTGGATTGTTAAGTCGCCAACGCCCTAACCCGGACAAGCCGGAATTGAATATTGAAGATTGCAAATTGAATATTTAAGGGCCTAAAAATTCTGACCGCAGCCGATACACTCGCAAGCGCACAAGCTGGCTGCCGTGGCACGTTTATTGTTCTTAGCGTCTGGTAGATTTTAAAGCAACCCAATTAATTTCTGATTGACTTATACGGACAACCTAATATAAGTACAACTGAAAACCCACATAATTATAAAAATGAATCATTGTCAATAAAAATTTTTGATTCAGAATCGAAGTCTATCTAATTATTCAATCCTGAAAAATAAGTGAGCAAAGGCTCATAAACACTGAATTGCTCTTTGAAAAATTTACAGCTCTGAATGTTCTATGTATCAGGGCGGATTAATTACCCGTTTTAAAAAGGAGGATAGAATGGACTCAAAAAAAACGATCGGCGTCGGAATGCTGGGGTACGCGTTTATGGGCAAGGCCCACACAAACGCCTTTAAAAAAATGCCGTACTTCTATTATCCGCCCCCGGCTGAACCGGTGTTGGAGGGAATCTGCGGCCGAAACGAACCGGCCGTTCAGGAAGCCGCCCAACGTTTTGGCTACCGGTACGGAACCAACGATTGGAAAAAGCTGATTGACGATCCGGCCATCGAACTTTTTGACAACAACGGGCCCAACAATGTTCACCAGGATCCCTGCATCGCCGCCCTTCAGGCCGGCAAGCACACCATCGTCGAAAAGCCCCTGGCGCTGGACGTGGCCGAAGCAAGAACCATGGTCGAGGCTGCCAAAGAGGTCGAAAAACATGGCATTAAAAACATGGTCTCGTTCAGCAATCGGTTTTGCCCGGCGGTACTGTTAGCCCGACGCCTCATCCAGCAAGGCAAAATCGGCCAAATATACCATTTCCGGGCCGCTTTTCTGCAGGACTGGCTGTTGGATCCCAATTTTCCGCTGGCCTGGCGTCTGAAAAAAGAGGTGGCGGGCTCCGGCGTGCTGGGTGATCTCAATGCTCACAGTATCGATATGGCGCGCTTTTTAACCGGCCTGGAAATCTCCGAAACCTGCGGGATCACCGAAACCTTCATCAAAGAAAGACCGATACCCCTCGAAGCCTCGGGCCTGTCCGGCAAGGCCGGTGAGGAAAAAGGAGCCGTTACGGTCGATGACGCCTCACTGGGCATGTTTCGTTTCGACAACGGCGCCCTGGGCAGTATTGAGGCCAGCCGCTTTGCTACCGGACGGAAATCACTGTGGCAGATCGAAGTTTACGGCAGCCGCGGGGCGATCCAGTTTGATCTGACCCAAAACAATCTGCTGCAGTATTTTTCCGTCGATGACCCCTTGGAAGTTCAAGGATTTCGGACCATTTTAGTGACCGAAGCCGAAGTCCACGATTTTGTTAAACACTGGTGGCCGCCCGGGCACATGCTGGGATGGGAGCATCATCACTGCCACACCATCTTCCATTTTTTCAACTGCGTGGCCAACAATCTGGCGGTCGCGCCCTGGGGTGCTACTTTCGAAGACGGCTTGAAGGTCCAACTGGTGCTCGACGCCCTCCAGCGCTCCGAAAAAGAACGCAGCTGGGTCAAAGTGGAGCAGTAAAGAATCCTGGTCCAGAGGGCTAGGCTTTGATTTCACCCCAGAGGGGTGGTGTTTGCCCTTAGATAACCAATGGAAAAATGGAATGGTGGAATATTGGGTATGAAAAGCGGATGATGTTCTGATTATAATTTCTGATCAGTGCCATCTATATAAAAATAGATCTCATTCCACCAAACGCGGGACTTCAGTATTCCAACATTCCATTGTTCCACTACCCCATGGCATTCGATTACGGTAATCCCGCTGGTGGCGGGACTGACCTGGCCCAGAGGACCAGGTTTTCAATGATAGAATAAATGGGAAGGAGGTATGTGAAATGAAAATAGGAATGTTTACCGCCAATTTTATGGATCGTGATCTGGAATCCGTCTTCAAAATGATGGCTGAAATGGGATATGAAACCGCCGAGCTTCCGGCATTTTCCAACAACGGGCACCTGGACATCGATGAAGTGCTTTCCGGCACCGGGGCGAAAAAAATCAAGGATCTGGCCCAAAATTATGGCCTCACCATTTCAGCCCTGAGCAACCACACCGAGGGGCAGCTGGTACTGGGCCCACATACCAAAGACACCGATGCTTTTTGCAAAGGGTCACCGGCCGAAAAAATCAAATTCGGGATGGACCGGATGAAAAAAACCGCCCAGGCAGCCGCCGCGCTGGATGTTCCGGTCGTGTGCGGGTTTATCGGCTGCGAGAATTTTGCCCGCTGGTTCCCCTGGCCCTACCCCGCAGGATGGGACGAGATGGGCCAGGATTTTGCGGAGCGCTGGGGGGAAATTTTAGACACATTTGAAAAAGAGGGTGTCAAATTCGCCCATGAACCCCACCCCAACGAATACGTTTACAACGTCGAAACCGCCCTTAAAAGTGTGGAACTGATGGGTGGCCGCAAGGAGTGGGGCTTCAACTTCGATCCGGCCAACCTCGTTATCATGGGAATCGATCCGGTTATCTTTGTCCAGGAACTCGGTGACAGGATCTATCATGCCCATGCCAAGGACGGCGAGGCTGTCGAGCACAACGTGCGCCGCTCCGGGCTCCAGGCCCAGGGCAAATGGGGCCGCATCGACCGCGGGTTCCGCTTCCGCAGCCCGGGTTGGGGTTCGGTACCCTGGAAAAGAGTGCTGACCGAAATGCGACTGGTCAATTACGATTATGTCCTGAGCTATGAACATGAGGATGTGGTCATGAGCCGCGAAGACGGCATGGAAAAAACCATCGAATATTTAAGGCCGTTGATTATCAAAGGCCGCTACGAAGGACGCGGTGATAAACTCTTTGAATAAAGCCGAGGTCTCTGCTGTTAACATTTTTTTAGATTAATAAAACGACGAGGAAGGGATCTTGCCTCTGAGCCTAAAATAAGCTCAAAAATTGAGCAAATGCGTTGCCAACAAATGCTCACTTGCGGAACCGGGCACAATTTTCGGGTATCGCCCGCCGGTCGCGAAACGACGATCTGGAGCTGGATTCCTGAAAAGGACGGGGAAAACATGGCAGGGAGATACGACCGGCTTATCCACGATAGTTTTAAACCGCTTTATTTCCAGCTAAAGGAAATCTTTCATGACAAGATTGAAAGCGAGGAGCTAACGGAAGGGGATATGATCCCCTCGGAGAATGAACTCCAAAAAATCTACGGTGTCAGCCGTGCCACCGTCAGAAAGGCGATCGAACTCCTTGTTTACGACGGTTTAATGGACAAAAAAAAGGGCAAGGGGACTTTTGTCAAGCGCCGCAAGATCGAAGAACAGCTGCCTCTCTTGAGAAGCTTCACGGAAGAAATGGCCGGCCGAGATGCATACAAAAAAGTCATTTCGGTGGCGTACACAAAGGCACCATCGGGAATCAGCACCCGGATGAAACTGCCCCCGGCTGAAAGCGTCTTATCACTAAAACGCCTGATGGTGGTTGGCGCCATACCGCTGGGCCTACTGCATTCCTACATTCCCGCGAAATTTGAACTCAGCCTTGACGAGGATTACACCAAATCCCTGTACCGGATTTTGGAAAAAAAGGGCATTCGCTTGAAAGAAGCGGAACAAACCATTGAGGTCAGGATGTCGACTCGCGAGGAAATCCGCCTATTGGGACTGGAGGCTCCCTGCCCGATTCTGGTAATCCGGCGCCTTGCGTATTCGGTCAATCGTGAGGCGGTTGAATACGTGAAAGGGATCTATCGCGGCGACCGCTATCGCTATAGTTGTAAATTGACCCGTTACTAAGGGCTCACTCAAAAATAATTCCACATTTTAAACGCCGATGGATCCCGCAACCCTGACATCCCTATTGTGCGGCGCTGCGTGTGGTGGTTCCCTGTGACGTTTTAGCGTACGTGTTGGAAAATTTCGGTCTGGCGGCTGACCGGGTGTCAGCTAAAACTCTTCCAATTCAAGATCAAACACCCTGGCCAAGTTGGTGATCTGGGGGCCCCAATAACCGGTGACCAGCAGAATGTGATGGGAATAAAACGAATTCATCAACCGGTGACCATCACCAATTTTCACGACGGCGCCATTGCGGCAGTCCGAGCCGGGGAACTGGGCATAGTCCACCAACTCGCCTTTGATCGTCATGAGCTTGCTGAAGGTGTGATCCAATTTGGCAAGGGTAATATCCCCCGCCGGCAGGCGGGCATCAATGGCCGTGGCATTCTCATCGACAATGGCCAGTACCTTAGGGCGTAGCCGCCATTCGGTGGACCAGCATTTCGGCAATACCCCCAGGTAGCCGCAATGAACAATCAGCAAATGATTTTCGGGATCCGGCACCTCCGGAAAACTCTCGATTTTTTCATGTTTGAGGGCGGCCTGACCCACCAGCTGCGGGTAGACATTGCTCATCATAAGCGGGACATCCAGGGATTTGTGCAGCAGATACTTGGTGATCAGCGTCACGGTGTCGGCCTCGCAAGCCCACAAAATGCCGGATTCTTCAAAAAGCATGTTCCAGGCTAGACAGGGAGTCGTATCGGAAAAATGGGATTCGTTTAAACAGTTGATCCCCACCCCCTTGATGGAAGCATCGCCGGCCAGTTCCCGCTTAACGGCAATATAAATCTTAATGGCACTGTTCAGTGCTCTTTCGGACACCCCCGGGGTTTCGAGATCCCAGTTTTTCCAGACCGCCTGCGCCTCCTGATCCGAAATTTGCTTCGCGGCTTCACCGAATTCCTTAAAACTCCTCTTTTCGATGGTGACGCCGAACTTCTGCTTCATATCCTGGGTGCATTGGTCTTCCCACCAGTAAAACCGTTTAAAAATGTCAGCCTGGAAGCCCTCGCCCGGGTTATCCTGAAACACTAAAAACTTGGTTTGCTGAAGGTCGCGCTTGACGGCCAGGCTCTTGCAGATGGCTTTGGTTAAGTCCAGGTTGTAGGGCGCAAAGGTTTTGAGCCCTTCTGCTTTCAGAAAAGAAACGATCTCCCAGTCCCACATGGCGACCGTGCCGAATTCGGAGGTCACCACCAGCAGCGGCAGGTCGATTTTCTTTATTTCCGCAATTAGCTTGAAGGCGTCTCCCAAGAGTTGGGGAAAAACGACAGCATCGGCTTCAGGTACTGTCGAACCCAGTGCGATCGGCTCCAAAAAATCAGCGACCTCCGCCAGCAGCCCTTGCAGATTCGCCAGCTGTCGATCGAAATCTTCATTTTTGCCGGACATAAAGTAAACGGGTATCAACCGCGCTTTCATAGTTTTATCTCCTTTATGTTTTCATTGCCAGGTGGCAGGGTTGCGTCCGGGGCTGTTAAATCTCGCGCAGAGGACATAGAGAAATCAAGCCGACTCTGTGATCTCTGCGGGCTCCGCGAGAGATAATAAAAATTGCTGAACTCTCTAATAGTACAATCCGAATGAGTGTTATCGGTTTATGATTGCATCGCCCGGAGGGGCACTAGCCAAGCTCAATTCTGCGCCCCTCGGCCGCCGACTGCAGGCCGGCTTCCAGAATTTGCATGGCGCGCATGCCGTCGTAAAAATTCGGTTCGATCTTTTGATCCTGATCAATGGCGTTCAGAAAATCCACCACGCCATGCACAAATTCATGCTCATAGCCGATAATGTGTCCGGGCGGCCACCAGTTGGCGATATAGGCGTGTTCCGCCTCTGTTGCAATTATCGTCCTGAATCCCTGGGCATTGGCAGGATCTTCATTGGAGAAGAATTTCAATTCGTTCATTCTTTCCAAATCGAAAATTAGGCTTCCTTTGTCACCGTAAATTTCAAAATAATTGTAATTTTTGCGTCCCGGCGCAAACCGCGTGGCTTCAAAAGACCCCAGGGCACCGTTTTCGAACTCGGCCATCATAAAAGCGGCATCTTCCACCGAAACCGTGCCTTTGTCGGTCCCTTTGACGACGCCCTTGAAGGTGCCGGCGGCCTCTTCGTCGGGCAGGAGCCGTTCCTTGATAAACTGGGAGGTCATACAACTGACACTTTTGACTTCACCGACCAGAAAGCGTGCCAAATCGACACTGTGCGAGTTCAGGTCCCAGTGGGGGCCGCCACCCGCATGTTCTTTTTGAAGGTGCCAGGTTAATGGAAAATTCGGATCCACGATCCAGGACTGCAGGTAGGCTCCCCGCCAGTGAAAGATGCGGCCGACCTTGCCGTCTTCGATCAGCTGCCTGGCCAGCATCACGGCCGGGCAGCGCCGGTAATTGTGATTCAGGTAATGCTTGACGCCGTTTTCTTCGGCAACTTCGTACATTTCCTTGGCCTGGGCATAGGACATCGCCATCGGTTTCTCACAGAACAGGTGTTTGCCGGCCCTGGCCGCGGCAATCGCGATGTCATGGTGCAGTGCAGTTGGAACTCCGATGTCGATGATGTCGACATCCTCGCGCGCAATGACTTTTTGCCAGTCGGTCTCGATTTCTTCCCAACCCCAGCGATCGGCAAATTCCTTCAAAGATGCCTCATGACGGCCGCAGGCGACCTTCAGAACCGGTTCGACGTTCAGATCAAAAAAGTATGGCGCTTTGCGCCAGGCATTACTGTGGGCTTTACCCATAAACTTGTAGCCGATAATACCGACATTTAATTTTTTCATTCCCGCACCCTCCCTTGCGGATTGAACGCAACACGCTCAATCGGGCGTTAATGGTTATTGGTTATGAGCTATTCGAATGCGGCGATTGCCTGCAAGCTTTCCAGCCTCCCAGCTTCAAGCCTATCTACTCCAGACTCTGGGCTATTTTCTTTAATTCCTTAACGCTTTGGGCCACGGCACTGTCTTCATCATCATTATAATCCGGATGCAGCGTGTCGATTTCCATGGCCAAAAATCCTTCGTAATTGGCATCTTTTAATAGTTGCGCCAGCTTCTGGTTGTCGACGAGCCCATCGCCAACCGGGGTACAGGAGAAAAAATACCAATCATTGACGGCCGCTTGCGGGTTGATTTTCAAATCTTTGACATGGGTCGAAAAGGTAAATTTGGCTAGTTTTTCCATGCCCTGGATCGGGTCGTCCAACACCCTGAGAAAATTGCCGGTATCAAAATTGATCCCAAAATTAGGATGGTTGACATTATGGATGAGTTCCAGCATTTCATCGGCATTGTAATCAATGTGGTTCTCATCCGCCAGTTTAATACCATAGTTATCTGCGACCTTCATGGCATTGGTGAACATGCGGGAAAGTTTTTCGATTTGGGGACCATGGTCCTCGAATCGGAACATCAGGCTGCTGCCGACCACGCGCATCACCTTGGCACCGATGGCATTGGCATATTCGATGTGTTCAACCATTTCATCATATGCCGCTTCGTTCTTGCCGCCCTCGAGTCCGTCAGGATGGCCCCAGGCATACACGCGGTCAAAATTAAATTCATCCAGCATGCCCTTGATTTCGCTGAGATACTCCGGGTCAAAACGCGGGACGAAACAGGATTCCAGCGAAACCCCGTCGACGTCGAGCTCTTTGGCCCGCTTGATAAAATCTTCCAGGGTAATTTGTTTGGCCGGCTGATTCTGATGGGGATACACCTCACCAAAAAACCGATGATAACAGTAACTGTCAATTCCTACTTTCATTGGTATGCCTCCTTTCTAAATCTACTCGAAATAAATGGCGCTTTTTAGGCTGCGCGCCTGGGATATGTTATCCAGCGCACTTTGAATCTCTTCCAGGGCGGTCCGTGAAGAAATCAAATCTTTGATGCTTATCCGACCGCAAGCCACTAATCGCAGGGTGCGCCGGTATTGACTCAGGCTTTGACGGGTAGTGCCGGTTACCTCCAGTTGCTTGTAATGAATCAGGTTGGTGTTGAGACTGACGTGCGCTTTGTCCGGCGGCAGTCCGCCGAAGAATATCACCCTGCCGTTGATGGCGGCCAGCTCCAGGGCAACCTGCTGGGCCTGGGGTGCCGGGCAGGCCGTAATGCAGACATCAACGCCCCGGCCCTCGGTCAGGCTGTCGATGTCTTCTTTAAGGGTATCGGATTCAACCGTGATAAAGGTGCTGTCCAGCTGACGGCACAAATCCAGCCGTTCGCGACTTAAATCATTGAGAATGATTTTTTCGGCCCCTGCGGTTTGGGCCATTTTGGCGTGCATGAGACCGATCGGTCCGGCGCCGATAATCAGGACGGTTTCGCCGGGACGCAGCTTGCTCTTTTCAAAGGCATTAAACACGCAGGCCAGGGGTTCAGCTAAAGCGGCTTCTTCAAATGAGAGTGTGTCGGGGATTTCCACGACATTGCCTTGGCGCACAAAGCCGGCGGGAATTTTGATATATTCGGCAAAAAAACCTGGCATATGGATTCCCAGGGCTTTGTATTGCGAACACAGGTGGGTGTTGCCGCTGACGCAAAAGTCACAGATGCCGCACCCGATGTTAGGGGCCACCGCAACCCGCATGCCCTCTTTGAAATATTCGACATGTCGGCCGATCCGCGCGACGACACCGCTGCCCTCATGTCCGAGAATCAGGGGGGCTGCCTCAGAGACGCCGTCATACCCGTTGTGAAACATCCGAACGTCGGTTCCGCAGACAAAGGCCCCTTTGACCTGAACCAAAATTTCCCCGGCATTGATCGACGGCAGGTCGGCTTCTGCGACCCGAAGATCCCGTTTGCCATAGAGGGCGGCTGCCCGCATTTTGTTACCGTTCATAATAATTCTTTAACCTTCAATATCATTTAACATGATCTTTTTTTTTAATCGAAAGAATTCCTTAATTAGTCATTAGTCAATATTCATTTAATTTGATCGGTTTTTTTTCCAGTATGGATTGATTGCCGGCGTTGACAACCTTAACGGCCATTTTACCGTCGTTGCCCGATACTGCCGGCGGCGTTCCGTTCAATACAGCATCGACAAACCCCTGATCCTCAAAGCGATAGGCCTCGGTAAACAGGTTGCGCCAACTTTCAACAGCCGGGGTATTGAGGCCGGCGCTGCGGTTGCAGACCACAACCCCGGATTGATCCAGGCGCCCGACAAAGACAACCCCTTCCGTGCCGACCACCTCCAGGCGGGCGTCATATCCATAACGCACCGAGACGGCCCCGTCGATGCTGCCCTGCATACCATTAGCGAAGGTTGCCGTCATGACGACGTTATCATAAAAATCCGGGAATTCTTCCCGCGCCTCGGGACAGCGATAGTTGCCGGCAATGGCAAAAACCTGCTCGAATTCACTTTCCGTGAACCAGCGCAGCGTATCGATGTCGTGACTGTTCACTTCGGCCAGCGGACCGTTGCTTTTGGTGATATCGTACTGCCAGCGCTGGGGAATACTGGGGCCGCGGGTCAAGGATTTAACCAGCACAACGTCTCCGATGACCCCTTGTTGAACTTGTTCTTTGGCATAAACAAAGCTCCGGTCAAATCGGCGCATGAAGCCGATTTGAAGAAAGACGTCGTTTTTCTCGGTCGCGGCGATCATCTCATCACATTCGGAAACGGTCATCGCCATGGGTTTTTCGCACAAAATGTGTTTACCGGCATCGGCCGCTGCAACCACAATGTCTTTGTGATAGGCCGTCGGGGTGACCACCACCACGGCATCCACCGCATCATCTTCCAGCGCCTGCCGGTAATCCCGGTAGCGGCGATCGAGCGCCAGCTCACGGCAGGCTTGCTCGGCAATTTCATCATCGGGCTCGGCAATGGCCACCAGCATGGCATGTTTAATCCCTTTGGCAAAATTCAGACCATGAATCATCCCGGCCCGCCCCGCGCCGATCAAACCCACCCCTAATTTGTCCGATTTCATCCATTCGGTCCTTTCCCAGATATAGTAGGCCCTTGTCGGGTTTGTTCTGACAATAAGTTGTCGGAAGCTGAAGGTTTCAGTGTTCAGCTTTCAGGTGTCAGAAAGATAAGGTGCAAATTACTGAAATACGCTAAATTAGCTTTGATATGTCCTGCAAGCGACTCTTTTTATAATCGATAGAATTCCTTCATTCGACATTCAATTTACCCCGTCAGCACTTCCACGCCTAATTCTTCAAACTCATGCTTCTCATTGTCGTCAATCTGCTCCATGACCAGGGTGTCAATCCGATCCAGGGAGGCAAAATGCGCGAATGAATCTTTCCCTAGCTTGCGGTTGCTGCACAATAAAATAACCTTTTTAGCGCTGGCAATCATCGCTTTTTTGGTTTCGGCCTGCTGGAGGTTCGGCGTCGAGGCGCCTTTGGAAATGGAAAGACTGTTGGTTCCTATAAAAGCCTTGTCCACCGATAATTGTCCCAGCATGTTGATACCGGCCGCGCCGACGGTGCAGTGAAATTTTTTGCGGACCTCACCGCCCAGCATTAATATGCTGATGGAATTCATATCTTCTAAAACCCTGCCAATCTCAAAATCATTTGTGACGGCCGTAATCCGGTGACCTTGACTTAAAAGTTTGGCAAGCTCCAGGATCGTGGTGCCGGTGTCGAAGATGACCGTGTCGCCATCGTTGATTAACTCAATCGCAATTCGTGCGATTTGCTGCTTGGCGGCGAGATTCAAATCGCGCTTTTGCTCGGTATCCGGTTCAAAACCCGCCCCGCTTTCGATAATGGCCCCGCCGTGGGTGCGGATAATCTGCCCTTTGTCATCTAACTCCCGCAAATCACTGCGGATGGTCGCGCTGGATACATTGAATAAATGAACCAGCTCGGCGACGGTCACTTTTTTGTTTTGATTAAGGATGTCGATGATTTTGAGTTTGCGCTCTTCGGCAAACATGGTGTCATTGGCTTCGCCGGCCATTTTCCTACCTATGATACTGCACCCGCAGAGCGGGAGGCTTGAAGATGTCCTCTTAAATTGGAGCAAAACTCATCTTCCGTCAGATATCGGAATGAATCGATTGCCTAGTAGGCTCTTTTTATTTGTTTAATTTTCATTTGTCAATATTTTTTTTCGTTTTATATTAATATTCTTTCATTATTCATTATTTACTTTTCTTATCTTTCATTATTTTGTTGATTTTTTCAAATTTTGTGTTTATACACAACGACAACCTGTGAGATTTTGAGCTATTCAATCATTATTTTTGCATAAATATAACTTTTAAGGATCCAAAACCGGATAATCGAAAATATTCAACCGTTTCAAGGTAAGGGGGATGAAATGACAGACAAACACCTAATCGGGGTGGACCTTGGCACCCAGGGAACCAAAGCCGTCATTTTTTCACAATCCGGTCAAAGCCTGGCCCATCAATTCAAAGCCTCCAAGCTTAACCGCCCCGATCCGGCTGCGGTGGAGGAAGATCCGGAATACCAGTTGAACTCGGTCTGCGAAACCATTCATGCCTGCATCCTGGAGTCCGGAATCGATTCGAAATCAGTGGCTGCCGTCGCGCTCTGCGGCCAGATGGCAGGGATTATCGGCGTGAACCGGGACGGCCGCCACGTAACACCCTACGATTCCTGGTTGGATACCCGCTGTGCACCGTACATCGAAAAGATGAAGCTGGTGGCCGGAGATGATATCCTCTCAAGGACCGGGTGTTTTCCCAGCTTTAATCATGGGCCCAAAATTTTGTGGTGGCAATCTGAGCACAACGATATTTATCGCCAAATCAAAGCATTCGTTCAACCGGCAGGCTATGCGGTGATGCGCCTTTGCGGACTGGGCGGCCAAGCAGCGTTTATCGACAAGTCTTACCTCCACTTTTCCGGATTTGCGGATAACCAAAACAATATCTGGGACGCTGAACTCTGCCGGCGATTTGGCGTCGCGATCGAAAAGATGCCTCAGATTGTAGATTCTCGCAGCATCGTCGGTGAGATCACGGCTGCCATGGCCTCAAAATGCGGATTGTCTCCCGGGACACCGGTGGCCGCCGGATGCGGCGATACGGTTGCCAGTTTTATGGCCTGCGGTGCGACCCGGCCCGGAATCTGCGTCGACGTTGCCGGGACCGCCTCGGTGTTTGCCGCCACCACCACCGGTTTTCAGCCGGATCAGGCCGAAAAGACCCTGGGTTGTGGTCAGGCGGCCATTGCAGGCCTGTGGCATCCGTACGCCTACATAAACGGCGGCGGCATGAACTTGGAGTGGTTTCGCAAAGAAATCGCCAATCGCGGTGCAGCGGCAAGCGACGCCCCGTTGTCCTTTAAAGCGTTGGATTCCCTGGCCGGGGCCTCGATTCCGGATGCGACCGATCCCATGTTTATTCCCCACCTCGGCGGCCGGGTTTGCCCCAGCCAGCCGCGGCTGCGAGGGGCGTGGATTGGATTGGAATGGCGCCACACCCTCGGCCAGCTATTTCGGGCCACCCTGGAAGGGGTAGCCCTCGAATACGGTCTTTACATGCAAATCCTGAATAATTTGTACACCGATTTAACAATTTCGGAAATTCGCATCACCGGCGGCGGAGAAAAAAGCCGCATCTGGAATCAAATCAAGGCCGACGTACTGGGAATACCCGTCGTTCAGATCGAGGCGTCGGAGGGAGCTCCGACGGGGCTGGCCCTTTTAGCAGGGCATGCCGTCGGGATTTTTGAAGACTTGGATAAAGCAGCACGCCAATGGATCAAAACAAGCCGCAAAACCACACCCGATCGGCAACAATATCAATTGTATCAGGAACGGATGCGTCGCTATCGGGCTTATATACAAGCAATTAATACGGTCAACGAAATTTAGCATCCGAAGAAATCTGAGGACGGGAACCAGAACGTATTTGAAAGCCACTCAGCCGACATTCTATTTGATCGGCGTGACAACCGGCAATTCTTCCATAATGAAAGTATTTCCCAATCAGGGGGTGGTGAGGGAACTTAACTACCGGCGGCGACCTGATTTTTCTGGAGCAGGCCGAAGCGCAACGGGAACGCCGACAGGAGAATTAATTATGGGCAAAGTACTGGTGCTCTACCACAGCGATTCCGGCAATACAGCGAATATGGCACAATTTGTGGCCGAGGGCGTTCGCTCTGTCGACAATACCGAGTTGCGCTTTAAAACAATTGATGAGGCCGATGCCGATGATCTTCGCTGGTGTGACGGTCTGGCATTGGGATCACCGACAAATCCGGGAACCGTCTCCTGGCGCATGAAACAATGGTGGGATGAGCTACCTCCGGATCTCTGGAGTACCATTGACGGAAAGATCGGCTGCGCCTTTAGTTCCTCCGGGGGCTGGGGCGGCGGCGCAGAGCTGGCCTGCATGGCCCTGATGATTGTCATGATGAATTACGGCTTTCTGGTATTCGGCGTTACGGACTATGTGGCCAACCAATTCACCCTGCATTATGGGGCGGTCATGGCCGGAGAGCCTCGCAAAGACGAAGAAAAAGAGGCCTGCCGTCGTTTGGGCCGGCGACTGGCTCAGTGGGTGGCGGTGTTTATCAACGGCCGCAAAGATATGCTGCCGGTCCATGAGAAATTGCCGGAATGAGAAATCGTTCAAAATTCAGGTATTGAAGACAAAACTTTCTGCTTCTGGGAGTTTATTCACAAAAAAAGACAGGGCGAAGATGATTCGACAATATTTGAAACAAAGATTTACTTGACTTGACAACCGATTTTGATGATATCTGTAGCTTTGCTAGAGTTCGGATTTCATCTACTTATCTGTAATTTCATCAAATTTCATGTTTCATAATCATATCCCAAATTTTTATCGGTTTTTGAGTTTGTGTAAGCATGGCCGGATTATACAGTTTCGCAAATTTTTATACTTGTTATGGTAATCTAATTGGGCTGAACGCATTCTTTGGAGGAAACTTTGCGGGTTGGGGCTCGATAATGGTGGCGTCTGCCGTTACCCCACTTCCCACCTTGTTACTGTTTCTGCCCTTGCAAAAAAGCTTGGCCTCTGGTTTGGCTGCCGGTGCGGTTAAGCAGTAGAGATGGAGACGTAAAAAGCATAAAAGACCCTCTCAGACAAAGGTGACATCAAAATAGACAGGGTATAGCCGCAACAAATCGAAAAATCCAAATAATCCTGTAAATCCCGTCGTACTTTTTGATATTTTTTCGAAATTGATGTTATATTTCGATATTTCTAAAAATATAGTTGACAGCCGAATATTTTGTGTTTATCCTTGCTACATGGAACATGAAGACGCAGCAAAAAGATTGAGTGAATTGGGTAATACAACCCGGCTGGCAATTTTTCGATACTTGGTCAAAGTGGGGCCTGAAGGTATACCGGTGGGCCAGATTCAAAAAGCACTCGGTATTCCCGGATCTACATTATCCCATCATATCTCGCGTCTTATGTCCGTTGGACTCATCAAACAAGATCGAGCCAGCAGAACGCTCTATTGCACGGCCCAATATGCCGCACTGCGGGAGTTGATTGATTTTCTTCAATCTGAATGCTGTGCTGGTATAGCCGAATGTAATTGAGACGTCGCTTATTATTAATCAGCGATGTTTTTTAACCGACAATATTTCTATAATACTAAAAATACGGATATAAATTCTGATAAAATTAATCATCGGAGGACGGGAACCATGGATGATACAGCCCAGGCAGAAAAGAAAGATCAAAAAGGCAAGGGAGCAACCGGTTGCTGTGGATCGACACCAGGGCTACAGATTATGAAAACCATACCGACTAAGAAATCATCCGAGAAACCCTGTTGTATGAATCCTTCCGGAAAAACTACCACATCAGATAGCACCAATGTAGCAGGCACGGCGGTATCATCTATTGCCACAAAATCCAATACTTTCTGGATTTGGGGATTCGCCGGGCTGACTGGTATCACCATCTTGGTTTTCAGTGCCTACATTATACCCGGTTTAAAGCCGGAAGTTTTTTGGCGCCACGTCTTATCAAATCTTGCCTTTGTGGGTAAAAATGTTTGGTCAATTTTACCTTTCTTCATATTGAGCGTGGGTATTTCTGCATGGGTGACCGTGTCTGGCGTTGCAGACCGAATTAAAGCGGTGTTTAACCGGAGGGAGAAAATTGCCATTGCCGGTGCCGCGATTGTCGGAGCCACAATACCCTTATGTTCATGCGGAATTATTCCTCTGATTGCCGCTATGCTGGTAAGCGGAGTGCCGCTTGGGCCGGTAATGGCATTATGGGTCAGCTCCCCATTGATGGACCCCTCCATGTTCGTACTTACTGCAGGTGTTCTCGGAATGGATTATGCGATTGCCCGGTTAGTTACTGCTGTAGTGATAGGGGCCGGGGCCGGCTATCTTATCTACTTTTTGACTTCATCGGGAATGCTTAACAATCAGCTTCACGGGCTTAGTCTTAAACAAAGCGCCTGTTGTGGTTCGGATGAGGCCCCAGATGAAGGCGTATCGCGTTCGAGAGTCTGGCGGGATTTTTGGCCTCAAGCATGGACCGTCACCCTTTTCCTCGGGAAGTGGTTGCTCATTGCATTTATTCTCGAGTCTCTGATTGTTAATTATGTGGACTCGAAGTGGATTTCCTCCCTTCTGGGGAACAATCAATTCTTTTCCATTCCTTTGGCCACGGCCATCGGTATTCCGGTTTATACCTCGGGCGTTGGGGCTATTCCCATTGTAAAAGGGCTTTTAAGTAGCGGTATGAGCCACGGTGCGGCACTGGCCTTTTTGGTGGCCGGCCCGGTCACCACCATTCCTGCCATGACCGCCGTGTTTGCCCTGGTTAAACGCCAGACGTTTGTGATTTATCTTTGCGTAGGAATCGGAGGAGCCTTAATCGCTGGGTATGTTTTTCAGGCCGTTATGAGCTAAAAATCCATTTCTGCACATCCTGACTTTAGATAAATGGCCCGCCTTTGTCGGGCAGTATATGAACAGGCTCTGTTCCAGGCGCAAAAATTCCGGATGCCAGCTTTTGATGTGGATCACAACGCCAGAGGCGTTGTCCTAGGCTATCTTCATCGCCAGCCAGAGGCTGGCATCTTTGTGACCAAACTACTCCAACTTGTACCAGACTTTGAAGAGAGTGGACGAGAGACCATACAGCACATTTGGCGTTGCGAGCAACCCGCAGAGTTATTAAATTAAGGGCTGCGAAAACCGGGGATGGTGTTCACCTAATTTTGTAAATGAAGATTTGATTTTTACCTGAAGGGCAAACACAGGCAATTTCGTCTTTACATGGTTCTACAATCGCTAATTCTGCTTTTTGATCAGATAATACTAAACTTTTGATAAGTGAGAAAGCAACAGATATCAATTTAGCCGAGAATATTTCAGATAGGTTTTGGATTCATGAAACACACAATGCAATCAACCAGGAATCCAAATATTGGTAAAGATAAGCATCTTGTATTCACCCTGAGTGTTCGAGAAGCCTGACTACATATTACATCAGGAAAGGTAATCGATTTTGGCTTGCCTTAAAGTGGGGGGTTGTGCCTAAACCGCCAATTCTCGTTTTTTATGGATTTGATATGCATATCTGAAAAATTTAGAGATCATAAAAATGTGTGATGACAGAATGTCGATCAACGTTATAATCTACTTTCCGATTCTGTCCACTTAACTGTAGGTCAGAGCATTTTCTCGGAGGCGATGAGGCGATAACCCGCCTTATCTCAACCCGCGAATAAACTCTCCCACAGCCTCAATTCCTGCAGCTTCCATTACCCGGATGGTCTGGGAGCCGATGACGGCGATATCTGCTTTGCCTTTCAAAAAATCGATATCCGGTTTTTCTTTGATCCCGAACCCCAGGGCCAGCGGCAGGTTGGTGCCCTGTCGACATTTATTGAGATAGGCTTCCAGGTCATTTGAAAAATTCGTCTTTTGGCCGGTGACGCCCTTGCGGGCCACGCAGTAGATAAATCCTGCGGCAAAGGAGTCAATATACTGCATGCGCTCAAGGGAGGTTGTCGGTGAATAAATCAAGATCGGCGCAAGGTCGTGCTGCTGCATGGCCGCCAGATAATCCCGGCCTTCTTCCGGCGGAATATCCGGAACAATGGCCCCCCGCAGGTTGCCATCCGACAAAACCGATATGAAACGCTTCAGGCCGTATTTGAAAGGGATATTATAATAGCTCATGATGAGGAATGGGATATCAAATTTGCGGGCAGCCACCTCCGCAAATTTAAGACATTCCTCAACGGTTGCGCCATCTTTCAGGGCGCTCTGGTTGGCCTGAGCGATCACCGGGCCGTCGGCGGTGGGCTCCGAAAAAGGGATCTGCAACTCCATCAGATCAACACCGGCGTCCACCATGGTTTCGATAATCTTTAAGCTGGCCCCAAATGACGGGTAGCCCAGGACGATATGCGTCATCAGCAGGATTTCTTTTTCAGCCAGTCTGCTTCTAAGATACGAGTTCAGCACCATATTCCTCTGCTTTCTTTAGGATAAACTTGCTCCATTGCTGATCTGAAAAGGCGTCGGCCACCGTGAAAATATCTTTATCGCCCCGGCCCGACTGATTGATCAGGATAATATCATCGACTCCCAGGTCAGGCGCCTCTTTGAATGCCCGGGCAAATGCATGGGACGACTCCAGGGCCGGAATCAACCCCTCTTTTTCCATTGTCAGGGTGAATGCCGCCAGTACTTCACCGTCGGTTGCCGCTTCAAACCGAATTTTGCCTTCTTCCCACAGTGCGGCCAGGATCGGTGAGACGCCGACATAGTCCAACCCGGCCGCCACGCTGTGGGTATCCTGCATCTGCCCTTCGTCATTTTGCAGAAAATAGGTCTTATACCCTTGTGCGATGCCGGGTGTACCGTCATTGGATGCCAGCCTGGATGCATGCCGGCCGGTTTCCAGGCCTTGGCCCCCCGCCTCAACTCCGACCAGTTCCGTCGGATCATTGTAAAAGCTGCTGAAGATTCCCAGTGCATTGGAACCACCTCCAACACAGGCATAAATACGCGCGGGCGTCCGGCCCTCCCGGTCCATGATCTGCCGACGGGCTTCCTGGCCGATAATGGATTGAAAATAGGATACCATCTCGGGAAATGGATGGGCCCCGCAGGCAGTCCCCAGGACATAGTGGGTATCGTCCATGTTGCCGGCCCAGTCACGCAAGGCCGCATTGATGGCATCTTTTAATATCCTGGAGCCGTCTTGCACCGGCACCACCCGCGCACCGAGGCGTTCCATCCAGAATACATTGGGTCGCTGCCGGGCAACGTCCAGCTCGCCCATGTAGATGGTGCAGCTCAACCCGAATTTGGCGGCCATGGTGGCAGTGGCCACGCCGTGCTGGCCGGCACCGGTCTCGGCGATCACACGGCTTTTACCCATTCGTTTCACCAGCAGCCCCTGCCCCATCACATTGTTGGCCTTGTGAGCCCCGGTGTGATTCAGGTCTTCACGCTTGATATACATGCGCGGTCCGCCAAAATACTCGGTTAAGTTTTCGGCGAAGGTCAAGGGCGTCGGCCGGCAGGAATAGGTGGACATCAAATTTTTATATTCCTCCCAGAACCCGGGATCATCCTTGGCTTCCCGAAACGCGGTGCCAAGTTCTTCGAAAGTCGAAACCAGAATCTCCGGCAGATAGGCTCCGCCAAATTCTCCGTAGTAGCGTGTATCAAGCATTGAATCTTCTCCCAGGCCCCAATTGGCGGACAATTGAGAGTTATTAGTTATTGGTTATTGGCTGACTTTTGCATTTGAACATCGAACGGAGAGCAGACTTAACATCGAACATCGAACGTCCAACGTCCAATATCGAATAATGATGTCGCTCCGCGCCCTGATCCAATTTAATTTTTGTTGAGATCTGATCTAATACTCTGATGGATATCTCCAGTTTTATTCCAACCGTTTAAATACTCGTAAAGATATTCTAATTTTATACTTCGGTCTTTTCATCTTTTTTCATTCAACGTTCGATGTTGGATGTTCGATGTTGGATGTTCGATGTTGGACGTTCATTTTTGAAATTCTCTCCACCTTCTCCATCAGTGTCTTCATCATCCGATAACTCTTCTTCCCCGGCCGCTCCTCAACACCGCTGTTCACATCCACCGCATAAGGCCTAACGGTATTGATTGCCGCACCAATATTTGAAGGCCCGAGCCCGCCGGAAAGAATAACGGGTATCCCCGCTTCCTTAATTTTTAGTGCCAGCTGCCAGTCAAATGTCTTTCCGGTACCACCGACTTTATCCTTGGTGTAAGTATCAAGGAGCAGAGCTCTGACTTTTTCCTGATAACCCGCACACATCTGCAGACCTGAATCATCTTTTATCCTGAAGGCCTTGACCGAATAAGGCATCAGTGCGCGGCAAAATTCCGGCGACTCATCCCCGTGAAGTTGCACTAAATCAAGTCCGCAGTAGTTTATATGCTCTCTGATGGCGGCAACCTCTTCATTGACAAAAACACCCACGGTCTTTACAAAAGGCGGAATTGCGTTAATGATGCGACGCGCCTTTTCCATTGAAATCTGTCGCGGGCTGGGGGCGAAAATAAACCCCAGGGCGTCAGCACCAAGTTTGACAGCCGTCAAGGCATCCTCTTTTTCCGTTATGCCGCAAATCTTTACTTTCAAAGAATCCGCTCCATTTACAAAGGCATGCATATATTATTAGGCATTGATTCACCGCCCGCTTCGCTCGAGTCGCAAAGATCGCAGAGTAATTTTTCTTTTAACTTTCTGCTGAGAGGCCAGAAAGTTAAAAAGACCATGCCCTTCGGGCAACAATATAGCATACTATTTTCATTCTATCATTCTTAGGTATTAATTTTCATTTGAAATGCATTGTCCTTTAAGTTTGCCGTCCTCTCAACGGCAAACATAAAAAACTTTTCTCTGCGCACTTTGCGGCTTTGCGGTGAATAAAATGTTAAATCTCATGCAAAATTTAGGTTATATAATTCCAGCATCAACTAATTCAGTTGTTTTCCCCGCCAGGTCATCACTTTTCATCAGAGCAGAGCCCACCAGTACCGCCTGAACCCTGACATCTTTCAGAGACCGGATGTCGGCTTTCTCTGCCAGACCGCTTTCACTGATTACCACCCGATCGGCCGGCACCAGGGGGGCAAGCTCGAAGGTGGTATTGATATCAATGGTAAAACTGTCCAGGTCACGATTATTGATGCCGATAATCTCAGCCCCGGCATCAATGGCCTTCTCGAGGTCGTCTCTGTCGTGAACTTCGGTCAAAGGATCCATACCCAGCGCCCGGCAGGCAGAAATTAATTCTGCCAATTGGGCTTGCGACAGAATCCGCGCAATCAACAGAATTGCATCAGCGCCATACACAAAAGATTGCCGAACCTGCACCTCATCGATGATAAAATCCTTGCGCAGGATCGGCAGGGAAATGGCCTTTTTCAAACGCGGCAATTGATTCAGATCGCCCTGGAAAAAGCGCTTATCCGTTAACAAAGATATGGCCGCGGCCCCGGAATCCTCATATATCCTGCCGATCAAAATCGGATCGGTCTTTGAACGAATGCGACCCGCAGATGGAGAAGCAAACTTAATTTCGGCAATCAGGTTGATCCGGTTCGGGGCAGACACAGCCGCTCTGAAATCACGAATAGAGGGCAATTGGGATCCGCTATAAACCGGCATTGCTTTCTTCAGCCCGGCAACTTCATTTTTCTTCTCCGCTATTATTTCCGCCAATCGTTGGTGCATTATGGGTTCCTGAATTTTACGTTGTGAGCCACAAATGAATAAATATTAAAATTCCACATTGGCGCCAAAAGGAGCGAGATACTGGTTACTGGATCCTTGATGCTGGATAAATTTGGATCTCATCCCTTTTAAACCATTTACAAGTAACCACCCAAACTCGGATCCGGGGTCAACCTGCGACGAGCTCCCCTCGACGTGCTCGGGGCCTGAGCTTGTCGAAGGCAGCCGAGCCGGCTTAATGTTTCAGAGGTTCCAACCGATGAACACTGTTTATTATATGTATCAAGATCTGCAATACCTGACTTACCCCATTGGGTGATTGGAGTAATTTCAACCCTGAACGTTGAACCTAGAACCGCTCAACCTAAGTCCCATCGGGACTATAACGCCTTTCTGATATAAGGTGTGCACTGCCGGGTGAATTCAATCAGGCTCTCAAGTTTTTGAAGCGCTTTGCCCGAATCGATGGCATCCGCGGCGATCTGGATGCCGTCGCTGATATTATCGCATATTCCGGAGGCCACAAAGGCTGCCGAGGCATTCAACAGGACCATGTCCCGCTTGGGACCTTTGTCGCCATTCAAAATGCTGCGGGTAATGTTGGCATTCTCGGCGGCATCGCCGCCGACAATATCCTCACAGTCCGCCCGTTGCAGGCCGTATTCCTCCGGCGTCATCTGGAAGGTGCGCACCTCGCCGTCCTTTAAATGGGAGACCTTGGTCGGTCCACATATGCTGATCTCATCATAGGTGCCTTCGCCGCAGACCACAAAGGCCTCTCTGGTTCCCAGCCGTTTGAGCACAAGGGCGATCTTGTCCGTCAGGCCGGCTTCATAGACCCCCAGGACCTGGGCTGAAGCGCCCGCCGGATTGGTTACCGGACCCAGCAGGTTAAAGATACTGCGGATTCCGATCTCCCTTCTGGGCCCGGCCGCGAATTTCATGGCGCCGTGAAAGAGCGGTGCATAGAGAAAGCCGATGCCGATTTCTTTGATGCAGTTTTCCACATCCGTGCTGGTGAGATCCAGATTCACATTCAGACTTTCAAGCACGTCTGCGCTGCCGCACAGACTGGAAACCGCCCGGTTGCCGTGCTTGGCGACCTTGATGCCGCCCCCCGCCGCGACAAAGGCCGTCGTCGTCGAAACGTTAAACGTCCGGGTGCCGTCGCCGCCGGTTCCCACAATATCGAGGATAGTCTCATCTTCGATATTGATCTCATCCCGGTCGATATTTACCGCATGGTTATTAATGTTAATTTTGGTGGCTTTGGCCCGCATGGTCCGGGCAGCACCGGTAATCTCATCCACGGTTTCGCCTTTTAATCGCAGGGCCGTAATGAAGGCCCCGATCTGGGCCGCTGTGGCGGCTCCGGTCATAATTTCATCCATGGCGGTGGCCATTTCATCTTCCGTGAGATCTTTACCGCGCACGACTTTTGCAATATATTCCTTAATCATTTTGTTTCCCTCCTTGTATTGAAAAATTTTGTAATAGATTTTTTCCCGCTTCGGTTAGAATCGACTCTGGGTGAAATTGAACCCCTTCAACCCGGTGTTTACGGTGCCTTAAGCCCATTATCTCGCCTTGCTCGGTCCAGGCGCTGATCTCCAGGCAGTCGGGCAGTGACTCCCGCTCGACAATCAGCGAATGATAACGCACCGCCTCAAAAGGGTTCGCCAGATCCTGAAAAATACTGTGCCCGTCGTGAAATATCATCGAGGTTTTGCCGTGCATAATGCGATCCGCCCTGACCACCTTGCCGCCAAAGACCGCGGCAATGGCCTGGTGCCCGAGACACACGCCCAGCACCGGAATTCTGGGACCCAACCGATCGATGGCTTCAAGGGAGATTCCCGAATCAGCCGGGGTACCCGGTCCGGGCGAAACCATCAGGGCCGACGGCCTGAGGGCTTCGATTTGCGGCATATCGATCCGGTCGTTTCGAAAAACGTTGACCTCCTGATCCATCTGCTCCAGCAGTTGGACGAGGTTGTAAGTAAAGGAGTCATAGTTATCAATTAGCAGGATCATTTTCTTTCACTCTTTCAATGGCTTTAAACATGGCCCCGGCCTTTCGCAAGGTCTCATCATATTCATTGGCCGGCGATGAATCGGCGACGATACCGGCTCCGACCTGGATTGAAAGCCTGTCTTTATTGATGGTAATGGTGCGGATCGTGATGCAAAAATCCATGTTCCCGTTAAAACCGAAATAGCCGACTGCCCCGGCGTAGGGCCCTCTGGCAGCAGGTTCCAGCTCGCTGATGATCTGCATGGCGCGAATTTTGGGCGCCCCGCTGACGGTCCCGGCTGGAAAGGCCGACATAAACAGATCATAACAGTCTGTTTCCGGTTTCAAAGTCCCTTCGACTCTTGAGACAATATGCATGACATGTGAATAGCGTTCGATCTCCATCAGCCTGGGCACGGTTACCGAACCGGGCTGCGCCACTTTGCCGACATCATTTCTTCCCAGGTCAACCAGCATGATGTGTTCAGCGCGCTCCTTGGGATCTCCTAAAAGGTCCGTCTCATATAGCTGATCCTCATCCGGTGTTTTACCGCGAGGCCGGGTACCTGCAATCGGGCGCAGTTCAATTTTGCCGTCCGTCAATCGAACCAGGATCTCCGGTGAAGCACCAATCAGCTTGATATCGTCAAAATTCAGGTAAAACATGTACGGCGACGGGTTCACACTTCGCAGGTTGCGATAGAGGATCAGATCTTCGCCGGCCGCCTGGGCCGAAAATTTTTGCGAAAGTACGACCTGAATGACATCGCCTGCGACAATGTATTCTTTAGCCCGGGTCACAGCCGCCTCAAAATCTTCTCGTTGAAGGTTGGGTTCAAGCTCTGTCAGAGAGAATGAATCGTCATTGGAACCGCCGGGCAGGGGCGCGTTCAATTTCGCAATCGTCTGCGTCACTTCGTGACATGCCTGATGATAGACCTGATCCGGATCCACGGCTTCACCCAGATGGGCAAATACAATCACCTTAATCATGTGGCTGAAGTGATCGAAGACAATCAGATGTCGGCAGGCGGTAAAAATAGATTCAGGAAGATCGCGCTCGATGGGCTTGACGCCGGGTAGACGTTCCCATTTTCGGACCAGATCATAATTAAAATAGCCCACCAGCCCACCTTGAAACGGCGGTAGATCATCAACGGTCACCGGTTTTATTTCGGCGCTCAACGCCCTCAACACATCCAACGGATTGCCAACATCCTTTAATTCCTTTATCCGGCCGCCCTGCCAGACGGTCATGTCCCCATTGCGCGATACGGCCTTGATAAACGGCTTGCAGCCGATAAAACTGTAGCGGCCCCACCGTTTGCCACCATCAGCGCTCTCCAGCAAATACGAATAGGATTCGTCTCTCAGTTTCAGATAGGCTGAAACCGGTGTTTCCGTATCTGCCAGAAACTCCTGATATACGGGAATCAGATTGCCCTGCCGGGCCAGTTTTTTAAATTCTGCCAATGATGGTTTTATTTTCAATTTTTCTCTCCAAATAAAAAAGGCCGTGAGACTCTGGGTCCCACGGCCTTTAATTTACCAATAAAAAAACCGCGGGACCTTTGGAGGTGCCCACGGTTTAAAAGTTTTATGTCATACTGGTCTATCCTGGCAGGCTCGCCTCCTGGTTAGAGTTGAGCCACCACCAATTGCCCAGTGAATTTTTGAAGGTGTTTTTTGTATCGTGATTCATAGACACCCACCTTAGTGATCGCAAAAGGTAATGTCAAGGAAAAAATTAAGCGGCTTGGAAAAATTCAGATTTTAAATAGAAGCCACGAATTAACACGAAAACTTTTTAGTAAAGAATCCTGGGCCAGCTTCCGGCCCGGAGGGAGGACCAGTTTTTCAATATTGGAAAAAATAGTGCCTTTGATTTTGACTATTGCAATAATTCGTGGTTATTCGTGTCAATTCGTGGCTAACAATTTTTTGAAAGGCTAAAATCAAACAACGGCTTCAACTTCTAATATTGTATCTTCGTTAGGCAGGTGGTTTGATTTAGAATTAATTTCCCAAAATCAGAGAAATTTATTGACTTAGTCCGATGACTTAGTCTATAATTCGATTTAAAAATTAAGGGAAAATCCTATGTCCACTATTGTCAACGTGCATGAAGCCAAGACGCACTTCTCCAGGCTGCTTGAAAGGGCCCATGCGGGCGAAGAAATCGTGCTGGCAAAAGCCGGAAAACCATATGCTCGATTGGTACCCTTGCAGAGTGCGCAACCCAGGGTGCCCGGTATAGCTGAGGGAAAACTTGATGAGTCTTTTTTTGATCCGCTGCCGGAGGAAGAGCTAAAGGCGTGGAACCAGTAAAAGAAAAAAATGACGGATATTTGCTTGATACCCATGTTCTGCTGTGGTGGTTATTTGATGACCCCAAGCTTTCCGATCCAGCAAGGGAAATTATTCGGGCACCAGAACACATAATAATAGTAAGCAGCGCTTCCGGGTGGGAAATCGCAACAAAAGGCCGATTGGGAAAGTTGCCTCATGCCGGTGATATCACAGAAAACTTACCGTCCTTGCTGCAAAAGGCACGAATTAAAGTCTTATCGATTACCATGGCACATGCACTTGCAGCAGGCGCCCTGCCGGGTCCTCATCGCGATCCCTTTGACCGAATGCTGATTGCTCAGGGACAAATTGAGCAATTGCCAATTGTAACTTCAGACCGGGCATTTAAAAAGTATCCGATAAAGCTCATTTGGTGAACCTTTTTCAATTTTCGCCCGCCCATATCTTATACAGCCGCATTAAGAAACCATTTCCGAAATTCCTTTAGTTTTTTAGCGATTTAGTATAATAGATTACCCTTTGTGCAATACACAAAAGTTCTAATGGTAAAATATCTAAGCAGTCGGTTATAATAAAATTAAAAAACCAAAAATAAAAAATGCGAAGCATAATGAATTAATCTGCCGGAACTTCGATTTAAAAACATGCTTATAATAAAAAAAAATTGGCAATCCTAAATGGGCTATTTTTCAGGGCGGAATAATTAACCAATCAACTTTGACCCATAGAGGAGATCATGCGCAACTATCCTGATAAGCCTGAAAAAGTTTATTATTTCGGCACCTGCCTGGCCGACATGTTTTATCCGGAGGCCGGATTGGCGGGTATCAAGTTGATCCAGCAACAGGGGGTCAAGGTCATATATCCGTCACAGCAAACCTGCTGCGGCCAACCGGCCTATAATTCCGGATTTCCGGCTGAAGCCAGGGCGGTAGCCCGGAAACAAATTGATATCTTTTACAAAGATTGTCCGATCGTGGTGCCGTCGGGCTCCTGCGCCGGGATGATGCGGCACCATTACCCTGAATTGTTTGAGAATGATCCCGGCATCGCGGAGATTAAACAATTTTCAGAGAGAATCTATGAACTGTCCGAATTTCTGGTCAATGTTTTAAACATCCAGCTTGAAGATCTGGGGGATCCCATCAAAGTAACCTGGCATTCATCCTGCCATGCCCTGCGCGAAATGAAGGTCACCGAAGATTCCAAATCATTAATCCGGCAATTAAAAAATGTTGAACTGGTGGATCTGGCAAACGAATACGAATGCTGCGGATTCGGGGGCACCTTTGCCATCAAGCAGCCGCAGCTTTCGGGCGTTATGGTTAACGATAAGGTCGATTATATTAAACAATCCGGTGCCAGCCGGGTGCTGTCAGGCGACTGCGGCTGTTTAGTGAATATTTCCGGCGCAATGGATTACAGAAATGAGCAGATTGCCGGCCAGCACCTGGCGGAATTTATCTGGG
Source organism: Olavius sp. associated proteobacterium Delta 1 (assembly GCA_902749685.1). GTDB lineage: Bacteria > Desulfobacterota > Desulfobacteria > Desulfobacterales > JAFDCJ01 > JAFDCJ01. The sequence continues at coordinate 56,050 of CACVKW010001104.1, forward strand.
AGAGAACCAATGGCCAACCATCAAAGAGTTGATTTTGAAAAAAATGTTTCCCGGGCGTTAAATGACGCCCAATTGAGAAAAAATTTCAAGTTTGCCATGGGTAACTTCGTCGTCAGACGCCGAACCATATTCCCCGATGCGGTTGAAACCGAAAAACTGAGAGCAACGGGCAATGCCATCAAAAAACGGGCCTTGAACAAGCTGCCGGAGCTTTTGGTACAGCTTGAAGAAAAGTGCACCGCAAACGGCATCCAGGTGCACTGGGCCGAAACCACGGACGAGGCCAATCAGCAGGTTCTCAAAATCATGCAGGATCACAATGCCACTCGCATGGTCAAAGGCAAATCCATGGTTTCAGAGGAAATGCATCTGAATAAATTTTTACAGGCCCATGGCATCGAAGCCCTGGAATCCGATCTGGGAGAATTTATCGTCCAGTTGAACAATGAGACACCCTCCCACATCATTGTGCCTGCCATCCATAAAAACAAAGACCAGATAGCCCGGATTTTTCATGAAAAATTACCGGACACGCCCTATACGGAAGATGTCCAGGAGCTCAATGCCATTGCGCGCAAAACACTGCGCCAAAAATTTTATGAGGCCGACGTCGGGTTGAGCGGCGTCAACTTTGCAGTTGCTGAAACCGGCACCTTGTTCCTGGTGGAAAATGAAGGCAACGGCCGCATGTGCACCACCGCCCCGCCGGTCCACATTGCGCTTATGGGGCTGGAAAAAGTTGTCGAAAAGCTGGAGGATATTCCACCCATGATGCGGCTGCTGATCGGTTCCGCCACCGGCCAGTTGGTCACCACCTATATGAACATGATCACCTCGCCCCGCAAAAAAGACGAGAAAGACGGTCCCAAAGAAGTGCATTTGATCATCCTGGACAATGGGCGCTCGAAAATTTATACCGACGACCAGCGGCGCCAGACCCTGCAATGCATCCGGTGCGGCACCTGTCTCAACCACTGCCCAGTTTACACGCGCATTGGCGGCCATGCCTATGGTTTTATTTATCCCGGTCCCATCGGAAAAATATTAAACCCCCAGGTCGAAGGACTGGAAGCCGCCGGGTTTCTGGCCACCGCGTCCAGTCTGTGCAACGCCTGCGAAGAAGTCTGCCCGGTTAAAATTCCCATTCCGGAGCTGTTGCGCCGCATCCGGAACGAAAGCTACGCCAACGATTCCGCAAACAACATGGATGGACGGGGGTATAAAAGAAACTGGCTTGAGGTTATTACCTGGAGAGCATGGTCCATTGTAAACACCCATTCGTGGATCAATGCCGCCGGATTAAAAATACTGACGACCCTGGGATTGAAACCGCCCCGCATGGGACCACTGAAAAATTGGACTCAATACCGCACGGCCCCTGAATTTGCCCGCCAAAGCCTGCATGAATTAGTCAAACAAAATGGAGTCGACAATGAGTGAGCAATCACGTGATCGCATATTTGCCAGATTAAAATCAGCTGCCGGCAGTGCAGCGGCACCTGTCGCCCAACCGGAGCCCCTGCCGAAGGTTGAATACAGTCACCCGCAAAAAATAGAAAAACTGAAAACACTGATGGAAGCCATGCGCACCGAAGTGCATATCACCAGTGAACAGGGCTGGCTGGGCTTGTTGGAAGATATATTAAGGCAGCGCAACATAAAAGATCTGCTGTATGGTCCCCAGACTCCAATCGGCGCCGCCCTGCAGCAAAAATTGCAAAACTCCGCCGATGATCTGCCGGAGCTTGTTCCTTATGATGTCGCGGTTGAAGAAATTAAGGAGCGGGTCTTTAACGTTGCGGCCGGAATCACATCCACCATGGGCGGCATCGCCGATACCGGTGCGCTGATCTTATGGTCTTCAAAAGAAGAGCCGCGTCTGATGTCCCTGGTCCCGCCCATTCACATTGCCGTTCTGCAGGCCGATAAAATATACAACTCCCTGCTGGAAGTCATGCAAAAGGAAAACTGGTCCGCCAACATGCCCACCAATGCCTTTTTGATATCAGGCCCCTCAAAAACAGCGGACATCGAGTTGGTCCTGGCCTTCGGCGTGCACGGGCCCAAGGAGTTGATTGTGCTAATTGTTGAGAATTGAGAGAACAGACGACAGATGACAGAAGTCAGAGGTCAGAAGACAGAGAACAGATGACAGAGAGAAATAGAGAAATAGGGGTAAATAATGCTTGACCTTTTTGATTACCTGATATGATCGAATGGAGCGAACAAAAAATACAGGTAAAAATATAAGTATAAGGAGGCAGACCTATGACAAGGACATCACGATTGATCATTTTTACGTTGGATATACCAAGAATCTCAAGCTAAGATTTGAGAAGCATAATAATGGATATATTGAGTCTACCAAAAATCGACCCCCGCTTAAACGAATCTATTATGAAGCCGGTGCAATAAACCGTCCTGACAAGCTGCAAGTCAAGGTTATTGATGGCAAAGTTGTTGCAAAAGAGCGCAAAAAAGAATTTGAAATAAGCCGTATCAGTCGTTTCAGATACCGCACCCGCTATTTTACGGATTCGGGCATCATCGGGTCAAAGGAATTTGTAGCCATCAATTATCAGCGGTTTAAACATTTATTAGGGAAGGTACCGGAGTCAGGTCTTTATTTTTCACTATTTATTCACCGTCGCCTGAATACCCTGCAGCTTGCTGCGGGGAGCTTCATTAAATACAGTGAAAAATAAAAATCCGACCCCATTTTTATATTCGCAATCATGTTTGCCCGCAGGAGCGTCCTGAAACTCATGGTATATGATACAAGATTCAGGTAGCAGCAGACATACCCTCCAGCAATGAATAAGGCAGGGCCGAATGATGAACGACCCTGCCTTGAGTCATGGAAAACGATAGATCCATCGGTAATGGATACGATTAGGCTTTAGTCATCGTCTGATCGCCACCTCCACTTCCGCTTTTTATTGCATCTCCAACAGCCGTGATCATCGTCATCCGGGTCCACGCATTTAAAATTAGCAGCATCATCTATACTGCCTCTACCCTTATATTCAGCGACTTTAGGATAAGGGCAAAGGGGGCGAGTCCTGGTAACATCTTCGTCTTCGATGTGGGCGCCGATAATGGCTTTGGGCGCTTTACCCTTTTCAACCCAGTTCACAAGCGGTGTGAACCAATCGACATTGTCACAACCTACACCACCTCGACAATGGAACATGCCTGGAACCATGTAGAGCCTGTAAAATTCCTTTGTTTCCCTATCGCCCATGAACCCGAGAACATCCTCATAGTAATTGACTGTCATAAGAGGGGTAAGTGCTGTGTCGGCCCAACCGTGGTAACCGATCATTTTTCCACCAAGACACTTAAATGCCGATAAATCCGGGTTAACAGCGTCCAGAATCGATGAGTAAATCATTTTCTGGGGATCTTCGTCAAAGTTATAGTCCCTCCAGTTATAGTCCGGCCCGGCGTCGGGAATAAAGGCCATATACTGCATGAAAGTCTCCCCATATACTAGCTGGTTACTAGAACCTGGTGTTCCATCAGTACCTTCGCGAATAACCCATCCATCCCAACCACTTCTCGGTGCAAAGACTTCGGCACCAGGCGGCTGTCCTGGGAAAAGCAATTCACCAGAAGAGGTCGTCACACCGCCATAAATTTTTTTCAAAGCCTCCCTTTGGGCAGCCGTGAAACAATCCGGGTCAGATGAATCCTCACATTTGGGCAAATCAATGTCAGGATCAAAGGTGCAGTTACGGGGATCATCGATCAGTCCGTCCACCAGACCATCTTCGCCGTCGCAGTTGCTGTAGACTGCATCCGCCAGCGTATCAAGCTGATCAATACGTATGCGGCCATCACCTTCTATGGCCTGGGCATTCCAAACGCCCCACATTTGTGTGCCTGAAAAATCCAGTACAGGAGCACCCGCTATGATTCCATCAAAATCAGATGGATATCGCTGTGCTTCCATCAAAGCTTGTCGACCGCCAGTTGAACAACCAACCCAGTAAGAATAAACAGGTGGTTCACAGTAATAGGCGTTAATGAGTTTTTTTGCCATCACAACAGTGTCATGCACTGCCCTGAAGGAATAATCGATTTCTTTTTGCTGACCAAGGGGTTTCTGATCGTAGGCGAAAGTAGCGAGAGGCTCTTCTGAGGCTTTGTGACCTGTATCCGTGCTTGCCGTAGCATAACCCATGCCGAGGCCAACGTTCATACCACTATAGCTGATTCTCCCAGCATATCCGCCACCTCCTGCCATATAAAATCTTTCATTCCACTCAGTAGGAAGTTGAACGGCAAATCCGATCTCTGGCGCTATATTACCAACAACAAGACAATGTTCAGGTAATGTCTCTGTAGCAGCAACCATTTCAGCCGAAATAATGCTCGACAAAGGCCCAAAATCCATAAGCATCAGGTCACCACATTCGTTACAAGGGTCCGGACGGGATCCATGACAAAAACCCATCCCGGGGGCTAACAACAGAACAGAAATTAGAAAAAGACCAGCGAATAGTATAATACGGATAACTGATTTCATTGTATCCCTCCTTCGTGTAAAAGGTTCATTCCTAATTCCCACACGACCAATATTTCTGTTTGACTATTGACCCACGGAAGAAATGAGGCCTAAGATTCTGACATGCGGTCCTACTTCAAATAATCTCTTCTGCGTATTATCAGTTTGAACGGGATTAATCCTGAATCGTTAGAGAAGGAATGACGGTGCCATTTTGATTTCCCAGGCTCCCAACAGAAAATAATTCTGTCAGGAGCAACGTATGCACAATTTGAGAGGTATCCCCATGCTGCTACCTCCTTTATTTGAGCAAAAAATATTGAGTGGAAAGAGGATCCAAGGCTTTAAAATAATTATAATTGTTAAAGCACTGCGGCACGGTCCTTTCAGTTGGTTACGGGCAACCGACAACGGCCGTACCGCAGGTACCTGTCTACTGTGATGAGCTAAACTGAGCTGAAGCCGCTTCCGGAATTCCATTGGCGTTTATCCGCCGAAGGCGGCCATTAAAAGATTGGGCTGCGGTTACACAGCTCAATCTTTTATCTTTGATAAAGCCCGACCAACTCCGTCTTTTCCAGGATGTGTCCTTCCATTGCTTTTTCGAGCGGTGCCTTTTTGGGCTGGCTTAGATCCGGCAGCACTGTGTCCAGGGCATATAATTTGTGAAAATAGCGGTGTTTTCCAACCGGCGGACAGGGTCCTCCGTAACCCGTTCGCCCCCAGTCGTTGGAACCCTGCAGGGTTCCGGCCGGAAGCGCTGCATCCCTGACGCCTTCGGGCAGACCGCCGGCATCGGCGGGCAGGTTGTACAGTACCCAGTGAACCCAGGTCATACGAGGATTAGCCGGATCGGGCGCATCCGGATCGTCGACGATCAATGCGAAACTTTTTGTACCTGCCGGCGCATCGGTCCAGGCCAGGGCCGGGGAGATATCCTTGCCGTCGCAGGTGAACTGCCCCGGAATGTCCGCATTGTTTTCAAATTGGGGTGATGTAAGCTTCATGGCGCCTCCCTTTTGTTGTGCATTGACGAAGGTGGTGATCAAAAACACCGCTGCCAGTCCCGATATGAGTAATCGAAACCTCATCGTTCTGTCCCCCAAATAGAGGCTAGGTCATAATTCATGACAGCACTGAATTTGTGTCTGTCATGCCGAACCCCCAATCAAGTTGAGGGCAGGCCCGATCCGGCATCCACTAAAGACGTCGGGCAGTTTAATTGTGGGTAAGTCAGGTGCTCGTTTTTCGGAAAATTGATCGGGACGGTTGCTGGGGCGTTGGATGAATCTATCAGCAGCGGCGTGCGGGGGAAAAATAAGCTGTACGGATTATCGGGTTACTTTCAATCGCGGTCCGGGATTTGATACAGTATGCCCCTTCCTAAACTTTTTTTGTTATATTTGACAAAGCGAAGGTTGTCAAGTAGGCATCCAACCATGTGCGGCATTTCACCGCAGCCTGCGATATACTCAAGGGTGGGCAGCAATTTTATGGGTTCATGCCAATGTATTCGTTGAAGCGACTATCTGAAATATTATGAAAAATCGATCGTATTTATCAGTCCAAAATTTTCCGCCATAAAGATATGGGATCAGATGATTTGAATTCTATGCTCAAACAAGCCAACAGCTCGGGATCTAAAAAGGATATCAGAACCCGCCAGCATCTAATGGAAAGATCATTTGCACAAGCCACATGCTATGGATTCAAACGCGCACGCTGGCGAAGACTGGCGGGTTCAAATTCAGGAATACCTTACGGCTACAACCCGAAAAGATCTGACCCCTTGCCACAGTCCGGGAATAATTCCCGCTTTTGGGAATTTTCCACAGAAAAATGAACATTTTCCCCTATGGACAATGTCCGCGAAATTAGAGATAAATAACAAGCTGAGTAAACGTTTACGGTGGAATTGACCAATAATTATTAACCTGAGAAGGGTCTTGGATATTTGGAAATGGACATCAATTCAGATAAAAGAGCTTTTGAACGTCGCGACTGCAACGCATTGATTGAATTTTCATATTTTAATCAAACAAACAGTTATGACGCAATGGTACTGAATTGCGGTGCCGGCGGCATGTGTTTTCAATCCAACCTTAATTTGCAGCCCGGAGCAACCGTTTGCATTCGCGTGAAAGAATTCCAGTGCTCCGGCTCTCAGAAGGATAATGCCGACGGCTTGCGCTGCATGAGCATCGCGGAGGTAAAATGGTGCAATGACCTGCCCAGTATTGAATCCGCCGGCTATGGTGTCGGCGTCAAATATCAACCACCGGCCTATTAGCGCCCGCACAGCAGAAATCCGCCAGTTTAGCGTTCGAAGACGACGAGCAATTTGGATCACACTTATTTCGGTTGGGCCGGTAGTGTAGAGCCCGGCCGGCACCATCGTTATCGTAATCAGTGAACCTCCTTTCTTATCGAGTTCGACAACATGCAAAACTCAAGCGGGTGATCAAAAACGGGCGCTTATAAAGCGCCCGTTAATTTAAAAAAATGTTCACCTATCGAGTTACCTTTATGGTTACCTGGTCGATAGCTGTTGCATCCAGGTCGTCGGTCACTTCCAATTCAAACACCAGCGTTCTGGTTGCACCGCGCCTGGTCCTGGGTGCTGCAAAATTCGCCACGGCGGAATTGGCGTTTTTTATTGATACGGCTTTTCCGGCTACCTGGGTCCAGTGATATTGGATGATTTGACCATCCGCGTCACTTGATCCGCTACCGTCCAGATACACGCGTTGCCGCGGGCCGACCGTTTGGTCACTGCCGGCGTCGGCAACCGGTGCATCATTGGGGGGCGGCGTGCCGCCACCACCACCACCGCCGGTACCATCACCGGTTTCGTTAAACTGACTGATAAAAGCATCCGAGGTGCCGCCGTTATAGGTCTTATCAAAAGCGCCGGCCGTTGTTGGAAAATCGGCCGACCGGGTATAGCCGGCGGCATAAACCAGACCCGCCTCATCGACGGCAATAACATTCGGCCGATCTTCTCCCGACCCACCGATAAAACTACCGTACAACAATTGCGACCAATCGGCGGATAGCTTAACCACAAAGCCGTCTGCGACGGGAGTGGCATAGGTGCCGGAGGGATTACACTGACCGTCGCTGCCGCAGCTGGTGTCGGCGCCATTGCCGAAGGTGGGGAAATCCGGGGAAATGGTTTCACCGGTAACATAGACGTCACCGCTTGCATCCAACGCGATGGAACGGCAAGACTCACCATCAGAGCCGCCCAGATATGTCAATGCAAGTGGGTCTTGCAAATCCAAGGCGTATTTGGCGACAAAGCAATCGGGCCTTGGCACCAATAACGATCCCACGCCATCACAAACACCATCCGTACCGCAGCTGGTATCAAACGCACCGCCGGTAGCGGGCAAATCATTCATGTAAGTCTGACCGGCCGTTACGACATAATCCGCACCAACGGCCACATCATTAAAATAGGTGCGGCTGCTGCCGCTGGTGCTGCCCGGGTAGTAACTCAAGTATGCCAGGCGCGCAGTGAGACCGGCATTGAAGCGGGCCAGGTAGCCGGTAATTGCATTATCGCTGCCATCGGAAATAAACACAGTGCTGTCGGGCGCCACCGCAATACCCGAAACACTGTCACCCCCCAGATAGGTTAAGGCTTGAAGGGTGGTCAAATCCGAGGACATCTTGCCGGCAAAACCGTCATTCTCGCGGATACCAAACCCCCCCGCCGGGCAGCAAGTGGAACGATAGGCACCGGAGGTAATCGGAAAATCGGGATTATTGGTGCGACCGCCAAAATAGAAACCACCATTGCCCGGCGTAACCTGCAGCGGATAATCGGAGGGCGTCACCACCGCGGAAACCATCAATTCTAACAAATCGGCGCTGAACATCGCAATGAATCCCCCGCCAACAGGTGTGGTGCCACTCCAGGTATAAGCCCCGTCGGTTACCGGAAAACCATAACCCGCCTGGCCGACCGCGACAATCAAGCCGCTCTCATCCATGGCAATGTCCTGCACCCGGTCGAAATATTGCGTCCCGACATAAGTGGACGCGACCACCGCCGATAGATCGCTGGTCATTTGGGTGATAAAGCCATCGGGGTATACACTGTCAAGGCTTTCATCATAACCCAGCTGGACTGGAAAATCCGGCGACTGAGTGGCGCCGGCTATATAGACAGAATCATCGGTCACGACCATACCATGGATGATGTCATCGTCATAGTTTCCCGGCGGGCTCGGATTGTGACCGCCGATATAGGTGGAAGCCAATAGCGGATCAATGACCAGTTCATAATTTTTGTCATATTCACCCATTTTGAATCCGTAATGACCATCGGCAAGCGCATACGCCACTTCCACCGCTTGCCGTCTGCCATCCAGCACTTGATAAGCGATGGGTGCCGTAAAAACAATATCGCCGAGCGCCGTATCCAGGACTAATTGCCCGCGGGCATTAATGGATATAGACTGAACGCCTTCGACATCAATTTTAATCGCATCAGGCGCGGCGCCGGGTGACACATAAAACAACTTCTCCACATTGTTGCCGGCGGCCTTAAGCGACACTCGGATGCCCGGATACAACTCGCCCAAACCGATACTATCGAATGCCGCCAGTTGCTTTTGCCAGGTGTGCGGATTATTGCCTTTGTAGTAACTTACCCGAACGGGGCTTTTACTCTCACCCTGCGGGTGTGTTGCTTGTTGACCGACAAACGATTCACGAAAAGCCCAAACTGCCGCCGCATTTTTGTGATCTTTTTTTGGTAATGAATACACCAACTGATTTTCTTTGGTGACAAATAATGTTCCGGCGAACGTCTGGGCGTAGAACCCAACATCATCATTGGCAATTTGCCCTTGATTCTTAATAAAAGGCACCTGCACTGCCGATATTTTTTTGGCCAATGCCTGCGGGGCCAATGCCTCCGTTGCCACTGAATTCATATTGGCATTGCTGACACTGCCGGCACAGGCCAAAACCCCGGCCAGACAAAACTGCAGTAATTTTTGACGTATCATAAGACCTCCTCCTCATTACTGTCCCCGGCTCCAAATGGGAACTAGGATTACTGCTGGCAAAGTGCGCGAAATCGGGAAGATAAAATACTTTGCGGTAGAAATTCCTTTTCTTTTTTCAGGGAGTCTCTGGCCCCAGCACCGGCTCGGTTTGTCACTTGAGGGAAAACCAACCATATGGATTCGAGGCTGAGGCATGCGCTGTCGAAAGTCAATGCTATCTTTTTAACAGGCCTTTATTACTTAGTCCTCACGAGAGTATCACTTTTCGGTCACAATTTTGTGTCAGATAGGATGCTTCGGGAAATGGGGCAAAATGGGGCTCGATCATTTCAATTCTTGTGCTGTTGTTGGGCCGATTGCCAAAAAGAGGCCAGGTAGCATTGTTATTATAATATATAACAAAAATTTTAGCGCGTTTGGATCAAACCATAGACGTTATTGATAACCCAAAGAAGGCTGGCAAAGCCTCCGATATCGGAACGTTATTTTGACAAACGCTCTAACGCCACACATTCGACGCTGTTATTCATTTCTTCATTTTTTTTTAGTCGGGGAAATTTAATTTCGAATATTTTTTGGTGGGGTGAAGGCTTCTCTCAGCGCCGCTCAGGCTTGAAAGCAGCTGCAAGCTCGATCGGCTGGCCGTGGGGCGTGTTGAGATAGGCACGCCGCCAGGTCGCCTTGCGCCGGCGCATGTCCTCGTTGCCGACGAGGCCATTTGCGGCACAGATCCGTTCAAGGGTGTTGAGCCAGTGCTGGTAATACGTGTCACCCAGGTCCGGATCGCCCCGCTGCTGCGCCGCCTTGATTTCCTGGCTGAAGATCTTAACCCACTCCGGCCAGGTGAAACAACCGGCTTCCGATAGACGCACGGCCAGAGCGAAGGCCTTGGCTTCCCAGGGTTGGCTGAATACCGGACCGTCTTTGTCCCGCGGCAGCGCCGGCAAATCGTCAATGGACACGGGGGTATCTTTCATCAGGCAGGCTCCAGATAATCTTCCCACAGATCGACATAGACGGCATTACGGCCGGAAGCGTTCTTGCCCCACAATGTCTCTGCCGTGAAGCGCACGCTGTAAAGATGCCGCCCTTCTTTTGACCCCTCGGCATTTCGGTCCGGGAAGACATGGGCGCCGTGGTATTCGTGAATTTCTCCCAGGCGTCCGCGCACGTAGCGGGGCTGGCGGGTATGACCCGCCGGATGCCGGTTGACCGCCCGGACATTTTCGCCGGATTTGAAACGCGGCGGCGTACTGATCGTCATCGCCACCGGGCCCCCTTTGGCGATAGCCCCGGCGACTTCCTCGGCCTTGAGGACCCGCTGCCGGATGGACTCGTCCGCCGGTCCAGCAGGTTGGCCGGTCTTCAGCTCCTCCGGATTTAAAAGTTGCGCTTCGATCAACAGCGTTTCCAGCCCTGCCAGCCAGTTTTCGTAGTACGTATGCCGCAGATAATCTATCGGATGTTGTCGTTCACGGGCATGGCGCGACATGTCGATGTTCCATTTGCCCAGTGACCCGGCTGCCAGAGTCAGACCGAACACGCGTTTTTCCCAATCTGCGTGAAAGATCGGTTCCTCGGCTTCGGGTTCCGGGTTAATCGGGCCAAGGCCATGCATGCCCCCCAGATCGTGTGCGCCGTTCATTTATTCCTCCCAATATTCTCAGGTGTTTTGGCCTTTTCGACCCCAATCATGGCGTTGCGGGTTACGAGTTCGGTGAGATCCGCTTCGCGCCAGCCCTCGGTGCCCTCAGGACGCTCCGGCAGAACCAGATACCGCACCTCCGAGGTCGAATCCCAAACCCGGATTTCGATGTCATCAGCCAACCCCGTGCCGAATTCTTCCAACACACCACGGGGGTCGGCAACGGCCCGGGCCCGGTATGGCGCGGATTTGTACCAAACAGGCGGCAGGCCCAGCACCGGCCAGGGGTAACACGAGCAGAGGGTGCAGACAACCAGGTTGTGGGCGGTCGGCGTGTTCTCCACCACTTTCATATGTTCGCCCTGGCGTCCAGTGTAGCCCAAAGACGCGATGGCCGCCGTCGCATCTGACAGCAGCCACTGTTTGAACTCTGAATCGGCCCAGGCACGGGCGACAACATTCGCGCCATTGCGCGGGCCGACCTTGGTTTCGTAGGTGTCGATCAGCCCGTCGATCGCCGCCGGATCGACCAGGCCCTTTTCGATCAGCAGTGATTCGAGCGCCTGGACACGCAAAACCAAATCAGACGGTGGTTCGGTATGATCGTGATCATGGGAATGATGATGGTCACTCACGACAATTTCCTCCCTGAAAGCTGACGTTTGTCGGTTTGAGGCGAAAATCAATTCATCTTAATGAGTTAGGCATTTCACCGGCACTTGTCAAGCCGGCGTTCAAACGAAAAGAGATGACAGAGGTCAGATAACAGACGAAAAAAGGTGAAAAAGTGAAGAAAGTGAGAAGGCGGGAGCCTAACATCCATATCTACCCAGTCAACTTAATTAACCCAACCAACCCCATAATGTTTTGAGAATCCGTATACACAATCACCCTGCTCCCCAATTCTTGAATATCGCTTAGGGCCCATACTAATGTCTGCAATTCCAGTTTCGTTGAAGACGTATTCTCAAATCGCCTCACTTTCACACGCGCTCCCAACGTATTCAGAGAAAGTCGATGCTCCGACACAATGAGGTAAGCCCCATATCCAATCTTTGACAGAGTATCCACACTGCCATCTGTAAATAGCTTCAGTTCATCCATCAGCCTATTTATATATAAACTATTTTGCCATCTCTGTTCAGTGTTGTTCTCATAGGCATCACTATGCATGAATTATGTATATATACCAAGGAAATAATTAGGGTTTTAAGACAACGGATTTTTACAGATTTTTTGGAATCAATTGTCGAGGATAGGACCAATGGACTGCCACTTCTTTAGCGGCGCACCGGAATCGTAATTAAAAACCAGATCTTGGGCTTAACTTTTTTCCCGGAAATGCCGATACAACAAATGACAATCCATTTGAACCGGCAATGGGCTCATCAATTAATAAGGAAAAAAAATGAGGACATTAATCGTCGACGACGAAATGGTCAGCCGAACAAAGCTGGAGCTGATCATGGAATACTTTGGTGACTGCCAAGCTCTTGAACATGGCAACGATGCACTGGCTGCTTTTCACGAAGCCCATCAAAATGACGACCCGTTCGATTTGATCATGCTGGATATCAATCTACCGGGCATGGACGGCATCCAGCTTCTAACCGCCATCAGGAATGCTGAAAAAGAACTCAACATTGCAAAGTCACGCCAGGCCAAAATCCTGATGACCAGTTCCTACCGGGATAAGGAACGAATCGTTGCCAGCGTCCAGTCCGGCTGTGACGACTATATCGGCAAGCCATTTGACCTGGACCTGATACGCAATAAGCTCGACAAGCTGGGTGTCAAAGAACGCACCCTTTCAATCCAAGCAAACGAGACCAGAGCGCCGGCAATGATGACGACGGACCAGATTTACGGTGAGGTCGTCTACCTGATGAGCAGAAGTCGGACCAATTTGCCCTCCCTTCCGAAGCTATACATAAAGTTTCGCGAACTGATCGCCCGCAAGGCGGGTTTCACCGAAATTGTCGGCCTGCTCAGAAACGATATAGCGATTTCGGCTGAACTCATCCGTCGATCCAACTCGGCCTATTACAGGGGGTTCGTGACCAACAAATCCCTGGAGCAGGCCGTGGCCCGCTTGGGATACGACGCGATCGTGCAGGTGGTTGCGGAGCTGTCCATTCGCAAATTTTTCACCATGCGAATCAAAAAATATCGCAGCCTGGTCGAAAATCTCTGGAAGCACTCGATTTCCTGCGCCTATGCGGCCGAGTTTATGTCCAAACTCCTGAAACTTGATTTGAAGGGCGATCCGTTTTTAATCGGATTGCTGCATGATATCGGCAAACTTGCGCTCTTGAGGATCATTGCCGATATGGAGCGCAAGGGAAAATTCAACGACGGTATTCACCCCATAATGCTGGTCAACATACTCGATGATTACCACTGTCAGCTGGGTGCCAAATTGCTGGGGAAATGGAAATTCGCCGAGTGTTATATTGACACCGCCTTGCACCACAACAGTCCAAATCCGACACCGGAGGCCGGCACGCAGGCGGAAATAGCAACTGCATATGGCAATGAATTGATGGTTGCCCAAATAGCAAGTCAGACCGTTAATTTAATGGGTTATAATATCCATGCCAGCGGCCCGGTAGACATCGACCTGAACGTTGTCGCACCGGTTCAGCATCTAATCCTGAAGCCGGAGCGTATTGCGGAAACAAAAGAGATGGTAGCGGAACGGATGGTTGAAGTTCAGGGGCTGTTTTGACGGAAGGCAAGTATAACAATTGTTAAAAATACATTCCGTTTGAGACAACATCTCGTATCGATGATGAACTATTTGTAGATTTTAAAATTTGGATTGCGGATCTTAAATTTATTGGACAATTTGACCATCCGCGCCACTTGAGCCGCTACCGTCCAAATATCAGAAATACGGTCTATTTTTCGCGCCACGGAAATACTTCGGGCCATTGCGCGGGCACGCAGCGTGCGTACATCCTCGAGTATTCGGTGTCAACTCCGAGTTCTTCGGCCGCATGCCAGGCCCAGCGCGGATCGAACATCATGCCGCGCCCCAGAGCAACCATGTCTGCTTTGCCGCCGACGATGATTTCTTCGGCCTGACGCGCTTTGGTAATCATCCCCACCGTCCAGGTCGTTATCTCGGCTTGTGTGCGGATTTGAGCGGAAAACGAAACCTGATATCCGGGTCCCAAGCGGATCTTCTGGCGCGGATCCAGGGCGCCCGAGCTGACATCGATGAAATCACACCCCAGAGATTTTACGGCCCGGGCAAAGACCACGGACTCTTCCACAGTCCAGCCTCCTTCAATCCAGTCAGTGGCGGAAATTCGAATGCCTAAGGGCTTGTCATCCGGCCACACGGCGCGTACGGCTTCGAACACTTCCAGCGGAAAGCGCATGCGATTCTCGAGCTTGCCGCCGTACTCGTCCTTGCGCTGATTGCTGAGGGGCGACAGAAACTGGTGCAGCAAATAGCCGTGGGCACTGTGAAGTTCCACGAGATCAAAACCGATGCGGGCCGCCCGCACGGCGGCGGCAACAAATTCCGCCTTGACCGCCGCAAGACCTTCGCGACTCAAGGCCTGCGGTACGTGCCAGTCCGGTCCGAAAGGAAGCGCCGAGGGCGCCGCTGTTGTCCAGGGGTTTTCATCTGCCGTCAACGATTGGCCGCCGTCTGATGGTATCTGAGCCGACCCTTTGCGCCCGGCGTGGGCCAGTTGGATTCCCATCGGCGTCACGCCGTACTCCCGGCAGAAGTCGATCACCCGTTTTAGTGCCGCTTCGTTTTCATCACTGTAAAGGCCAAGGCATTTCGGCGTGATGCGGCCGACCGCAGAAACAGCCGTGGCTTCATTCATCACCAGCCCGGCTGCCCCCATGGAGAACTGGCCCAGGTGCATCAGGTGCCAATCAACCGCCGAGCCGTTTTCAGCGGAATACTGACACATGGAAGATACCGCAATACGGTTGTTCAAGGTAAGGCTGCGAAGTTCAAGGGGTGAAAAGAGTGCACTGGACATGGCGAAAAGTCTCCTTTGTACGAGCCGGGTGCTTTAACACCGCACATTCGGCGCAGTTATCCGTTTCTTCATTACTTTTTTTAGTACTGAGCCTCGACACCAAAATATCGCGGTTGTCTTAGATCGGTACCGGCGGTGATCGCTCTTTTCCCATTGACAATTTCACTAATTCTATTAGGGTATATTGCGATCAGAGTTTACCGGCAAGCCAGATTGTGTGCCGGGCGCCTTTGCCGGATTTGCGGGCGCGTACGGTTACGGTTTCCGTCTGGAATCCGCACTGCTTCAGGCGGCGGGTGAAGGCCTCGTCTGCTCCGGATGACCAGACTGCCAGAAACCCTCCGGGGCGCAGGGCGGAAAAGGCGGCTTTCAGGCCGGATCTGCCGTAGAGGTGGTCATTGGCTTGCCGGGTAAGCCCTTCAGGGCCGTTGTCTACATCGAGCAGGATTGCATCCCAGACTGATTTTTTTTTCCTGATGGTTTCCGCCACATCTTCTTCTTCGACAGATACCCGGGGATCATCAAGCGGCATTCCTGCAAGGTGCCCCAGGTGCTCCCAATTCCACCTGACTACAGCCGGGATCAGTTCGGAAACGGTAATGTGTGTACCCGGCTGCGATCGTCCAAGCGCTGCCGCTAGGGTGTAGCCCATACCGAGGCCTCCAACGAGAATCCTCAGGCCGCTTCGCTGTTTAATGCGGCGCAGTGCGAGCTCAGCCAGTGCATCTTCGGAACCGTGGACGCGGCTGTTCATCAGCTCCGCTCCTGTGGTTCGGATCGAAAATTCTGAGCCACGCTTCAGCAAAGTGATTTCGCCTTCATGTCCGGGAATTTTTACCCGGCCGATCTCTTCCCAGGGGATCACACGCTTGTCCTTAACCGGCAGATGAACAGCGCAGTCTGCCAGCTTGTGTTTTTTATTATTTCTTTCTTTTGTCTTTTAAAAAAACTGATTTTGATGGCCCATCGCCAACCGTTCTTTCTTCGATTTGGAACAGCTTTGTTGCTGAAGCCAACTCGCCTAACTTTTTGTAGCCATAGTTGCGCGGATCGAACTCCGGTGCCTGCTTGGCAACGTTGCTTCCCATGGATGCAAGATGCGCCCAGCCCGAATCGTCCGAAGATGCCTCAACCGCGTTTCTCAATAGATTAACGAGTTTCGTGTCTTTCTTAAGTTCGTTGGTGGTCTTGCGTTTTATTTTCTCACTAAAATCATCTTTGGATCGCAGCACTTCAGTGAAAATAAACTTATCACATGCAGAAACAAACGCCTTAGGGGTTTTTTTCTCCCCGAATCCATATACAAAAAGACCGGCCTCCCTGATCCTTGAGGCCAACTTGGTGAAATCACTATCACTGGATACGATGCAAAATCCGTCAAATTTGTCAGTGTAAAGTAAATCCATCGCGTCAATTATCAAGGCACTGTCGGTTGCATTTTTCCCGGAAGTGTACCCGAATTGCTGGATCGGCTGGATTGAATACTCTAAAAGAACTTCCTTCCACCCTTTCAGGCCCGACAGCGTCCAGTCACCGTATATCCTTTTTACATTAGCGGTCCCATACTTTGCGATTTCCGACAGCAGCCCCTCAACAATAGCAGGTTGGGCGTTGTCTGCATCTATCAATACGGCCAATTTTTCAATTTTTCCGTCTGTCATATTTTCCCTCTTATGATTGTATCGTCAAACTGTCTGACGAGAATAATGGAGTCAGGTCGACAGGCCTAGATGTACTTCCGGCAAAATGCTTCGGTAATCCGCAGAAGGTCCGGTGTCAGAAGCCCTCGTACTTTCGAACGAATGCCATCCGGCACATCCCGATAGAAGGCTTCGGCGATTCCGCCGGTAATGCAGGCCAGCGTGTCACTGTCCCCGCCAAGTGAGACGGCGTTGCGCACCGCGTCCTCGTATGACCTGGAATCCAAAAAGGCAATGATCGCTTCCGGCACGGTTCCCTGGCAGGAAATGTCGAAAGCGTAAGTGGGACGGATGTTGTCCACGGTTCTATGCATGTTGTATCCGAAGCGCTGACTTATCTGCTCTCTGATTTCCTCCTTGGTATGGCCCAAACGGGCGAGATACACGGATAGAGCAGTCGCTTGTGCGCCTTTGACTCCCTCCGGATGGTTGTGCGAGATGCCGGCAGTCTTGGCGGCCTCGCTGAGCACTTCGTCTTCGGTGTTGAAGGCAAAGCCGACAGGACTGACGCGCATGGCAGAACCATTGCCCCAACTGTTGTATGGCTGCGGATGATCGGAGTGAAGCCAGTCGATAAATGACCCGCCGTACCCGGCGTTTGGATAGCGTCGGCCAATCTCGCGAACCAATTGATCGTAAGGGCGACCCGTGAGGATCGCATCAGCCACTGCAATGGTCAGGACCGTGTCGTCAGTAAAGCGGCACCGCTGGTCAAAAAGCGGGAAATCCTTGGTTTTGATCGGGTAGCGTTCATAGACAGAGCCGATGATGTCTCCGGCAATTGCGCCAATCATATTTCGCCCTTTGTCTTGTCGAATTGCAGATCAACGTTCAAAAATTGGGTGACGCCATCGTATCTAAATTAATGGAAAGGGTCAAGGTGAATGCTGAGGTCGGAAGGCGGAAGGTGGAAAATTGGCGCAATACGCTAATTCACAGTTCATAGTAAATATGCGATTACAAATATTAGTAAACTGTATCCAACCAATTTCTGCCGTATTTGTGCATGCAATTGAGCAGGCAGCCTATCGCTTACAGCTTTATTTATCCCCAATTGAACTGTTAACTTGCATTTTAACCTGCAATAGCGGTAAAGGTAAAATCTTTTTCAGATTCGGCCGCTGACCCGTCAGTTTTTTGCGACCTTATAAATTAAACGCAATCCGTTGAGAATAATGAAAGATAGCAATACGCCGCCACTGCGTCTGGCCTGGTCCATCTGGGGATTCGGTGCCCTGTTTTACCTGATGGGGTTTTTCCAGCGTGTCGCACCGGCCGTCATGACCGCCGAGCTGATGCAGGAATTCAACATCAGCGCCGCCGCCCTGGGCAACCTTTCCGCCTTTTATTTTTACAGTTATGTGGCCATGCAAGTACCGACCGGAATTATAGCCGATATCTGGGGCCCGCGGCGGCTGCTGTCAACCGGGGCTTTGGTGGCCGCAAGCGGCATCCTGCTGTTTGCGGTTGCACCGAACATCTGGTGGGCCAACTGCGGCAGATTCCTGATCGGCGGTTCGGTGGCGGTCGCCTGGGTCAGCACGCTGAAACTGGCCGGCGACTGGTTCCCTTCAAAATATTTCGCCATGATATCCGGTATCGCGCTTTTTTTTGGTCTTGTCGGGGCTGTATTTGCCGGGCCGCCCCTGCGGCTTTTGATCGTTGCCTTTGGCTGGCGCAGTACCATGCTGGCTTCAGCGGTCGTCACCTTTGCCATCTGTGCCGGAGTCTGGTTAATCGTCAGAGATCATCCCGCTGAAAAAGGCTATGCCGGTTTTACCGATCCCGCCCCGGCCGCCCGGAACACCTCCCACCGAAAGATTATTTCAGGTATCATCGAGGTGCTGGGCTATCCGAATGTCTGGCTGCTGTTTGTGATTGGCGGCGGCCTGGTCGGTTGCGTGCTGACCTTTGGCGGCCTGTGGGGGGTTCCCTATCTCAGCACCCACCACGGCCTGACCACCACCCAGGCGGCCGCGTTGAATTCGGTCCTGCTGGTGGCCTGGGGAATCGGCGGTCCCATTTTCGGTGGACTTTCGGATCGAGTCGGCCGCCGAAAGCCTCTATTTTTAGTAGGCGTCACCCTGACGGCCATCGGCTGGGGTCTGATATTTTTTGTATCGAATTTATCGGCAGCTGTCCTTGCCATCCTGTTATTTATCACTGGTTTTACATCGGGCTGTGTCATCATCAGCTTTGCCTTTGCCAGGGAATCCGTGCCGGCCCACTTGACCGGAACGGTTATCGGCTTGAACAACATGGGATTTATGCTGGGGCCCACCCTGCTGCAGCCCGCGGTGGGCTGGATGCTGGATCGCAATTGGAACGGTGACGTGCTGAATGGCGTTAAAATTTACAGTCTTAGCGCCTACCAGGCCGGCTTTACCCTGATGATCGTGTGGGCCGTGCTGTCTTTTGGCTTGCTGTTTTTTACCCGGGAAACCTATTGCAGACCCAATGGT
This sequence comes from Olavius sp. associated proteobacterium Delta 1, assembly GCA_902749685.1. Classification (GTDB taxonomy): domain Bacteria; phylum Desulfobacterota; class Desulfobacteria; order Desulfobacterales; family JAFDCJ01; genus JAFDCJ01. The sequence goes on from CACVKW010001104.1 coordinate 75,395, forward strand.
AAAGAATCCTAACTTAAAAGAATATCGGTCGCACGAGCTCGGGCGGAAAGGCCAGGTATTGGTTTCCGAATAGAAATATTCATCTTTTTGTTTTCTCTTGATACCTCGTAAATTAATCAATATACATACACTATATCTTCGATATTCGAAACCGTTCTTTAAACTCGACACCCAAATGATGACTATGAAAGAATTCTCTCTATTTCAAATTTCATCATTATCCGAAATGGTGGAACCTGACCGTTTTTCAACCGGTCAATCCAATCGTGAGCTCCATCTGCATGATATATCACCGCATTACGGATCGCTGCCGGCCGGAATTATATGGCCGGTGACCACCGAAGAAGTTGCCGGGATTCTTTCCTGGACCTATCAAAATGATGTTCCGGTGACGCCCTGGGGTGCCGGCACCAGCACCGAAGGCAATCCCGTTCCGACGCAAGGCGGACTGGTCATGGATATGATCCGAATGAACAAGATCCTCGCAATACGTCCCCGGGACCTTCAAGCCGATGTCCAACCCGGTGTTTTACGAAAAGAGTTGAATCGGCAAACCGGCCGACACGGTCTGTTTTTTCCACCGGATCCGGGTGCGGATGCATCCATCGGTGGCATGATCGCCAACAATGCATCCGGTGTTCAAACAATTAAATACGGAGCCACCAGAGATTATGTCATGAAGCTAACGGTTGTCCTGCCGGGCGGCAAGGTGATTCACACCGGCTGTAAGGCACACAAATCTTCTTCCGGCTACGACCTGACACGGCTGTTTGTCGGTTCGGAAGGAACCCTGGGTATCGCAACCGAGGCGACCCTCAAACTGACGGGGATTCCTTCCCACCACCTGGCGGTCACCATCACTTTTAAAAATCTTGATAGCGCATCCGAAGCGGTTGCGGTTCTGATCGGATCCGGCCTGGAGCCGGCCGCCCTCGAGCTATTGCCGCCGGTTCTGATCAACCTGATGAACCGGGAAAAAAACCTGAACCTTTCGGAAGAACCATCCCTTTTTTGCGAATTTCACGGAGTGACCAGAAAGGCACTGCAAGGAACCGCCGACCTTGCCCGTGAATTATGTGAGGAGTGCGGCGCTACAGGATTTAAATCCGGCATTGAAGAAAAGGATCGCAGAGAGTTGTGGCGCGCAAGACACGAGGCCTGGGAGACCATTCATCGCGCTCATCCCAAAATGGAAACCCTTATTGTCGACGTCGCAGTTCCAATTTCCCGCTATCCGGAAATGATTGTTTATTCCCAAAATCTGGTGGATGAATTTCATGTCGCCGGCTATGTGTTCGGACATGCCGGTGACGGTAATTTGCATGTCGTGATAGCAGGTGATCCGGATGATAAAAAAGAATGGGCTAGGATTGAAAATATTAATCATTTAATCGTTGAAAAAGCCGTTGAGATAGGCGGCACCTGCACGGGGGAGCACGGCATCGGTATTGGAAAACGCAAGTTCATGCAGTTAGAGCACGGGGACAGCTATCACCTGATGCGGGATATAAAAGATTTAATCGATCCGAAAGGATTAATGAATCCAGGAAAAATTTTCCTTTGAACTTCTAAATTTGAACACTGAAGGAGATAAAAATCATGACCCTAGAATCAGCATTTTCAATGGACACATCCAGTATCAAATATGGCCCCGGTGTCACCCGCGAAGTCGGGTGGGACATGGAAGAACAGGGTGCCCGCCGGGTTATGGTTGTCACCGATCCCGGCTTGACCGAGAGCGAAACGGTTTCAATCACGCTTGAATCACTGCGTAAATATGGTATCGATGCCGTATTGTTTGATCAGGCAAGCGTGGAGCCGACAGATATTTCGTTTAAAGAGGCCATAAAGTTCGCCCAGGAAGGTAACTTTGACGGCTTGGTCGCTGTCGGAGGCGGTTCCAGCATGGACACCGCCAAGGCCGCCAACCTCTATTCCACATATCCGGCAGAATTTATGACGTATGTAAATCCGCCCATCGGCAAAGGGGAACCGATCCCGGGAGCACTGAAACCCCTGGTTGCTGTTCCGACCACTGCGGGCACCGGCAGCGAAACCACGGGTGTGGCTATTTTTGATTATCTGGAAATGAAGGCCAAAACCGGTATCGCGCACCGTGCCCTGAGACCGGTAAAAGGTGTTATTGATCCCGACAACACACGCTCACTTCCCAAAATGGTGGCGGCATGTACAGGTTTAGACCAATTAACCCACGCCCTAGAAGCCTTAACAGGACTGCCGTATAACCAGCGACCTGCTCCGGAACATCCAAAGATGCGCCCCGCTTACCAGGGTTCGAATCCAATCAGCGATATCTGGGCTTCCCAGGCAGTTAAGATGATTTCCGGGAACCTGGTGAGGGCCATAGAAGATCCGTCGGACGACGAAGCGCGGGGTAATATTCTGCTGGCAGCCACTTATGCCGGCATTGGATTTGGAAATGGCGGTGTGCATCTGGCCCACGGCATGTCGTATCCGGTATCGGGAATGGTACGCAAATATGTGCCGGAAGACTATCCGCCAGGCCACCCGATCGTTCCCCATGGGATGGCAGTGGTACTGCATGCTCCTGCCGTGTTTAGATTTACGGCATCCGCCAATCCGCAGAAACATTTGTATGCGGCCTCGCTGATGGACAAGGATATATCAGACGCCAAACCGGAAGATGCCGGAGAAATACTTTCCGGCGCAGTAGTAGAGCTGATGCAAAATGTCGGCATGCCAAACGGACTCAAGGCTGTCGGTTTTGGCCCGGAAGATGTTGACAAACTCGTCGAAGGTACCCTGCCCCAACATCGGGTAACCAAATTATCTCCACGGCCGGCCGGTGCCGAAGACCTGAAGCAGTTGTTCCTGGATTCGATGGAGATATGGTAGAATCAGAGGACAGATGGCAGAAGACAGATAACAGAAGTCGGCCTGCGACGAGCTCAGCCGAGTCGAAGCGGGAAGAAAGAGCAAGGCGCTAAAAGCCTAGCGCCTGGGGTTTAGCCTGAAAACAGAGGTAAAAAGGCGGAGGATATTATTTTTTTATATCCTCCGTCTGTCTTCAGACCCTGCGATCCAGAATATAGTATCGGCCGTCCTCCGTGAGGCCGACGATATTTTCTGAAATCAAGCCTTTCATCGCCGTAGGACGGTGATCTCTGACCCCAAACCTTAATGCAGACCGGCGAGCGTAGGGGAGGTGAATGGCTGTTTCAGGGGTATGCGCACCCTGGCGTTTCAGATCTTCAATAATTGTCAGGTAAGCCCGTTTTATCTTCCAACCATGAAATTGCCTGGTCAGGAGAATGACGGCTCCTAAAATAAGAATGCCGATGATGATTTGTCCGGTTTCACCCATAACCCCTTGTTACCCTTTCGATATGGTATTATAGTATTTTATTCATCACCTGAATCGAGCATAAAAGTTAATGAAAATATGAAAGCCTCCGACTTGTCCGCCTCTGGAGGGCTCGTGCATAATTCCGGTAGATGCAATTTCTCAGAACAGACCATAACATTTTTCACTGCACCGGTAAAGCCTGGTGCCACAACCACCTGCGGAGCGGGTGTCATGTTTTTTTGGCTACCGGCTCAATAGGCAAGCGGACGCCGATACGCTGTTCGTAGACGATGCAATCCGGCCATTGCCTGATTGGTTTGGCAACAATCATAAGCTGATACCTGAATTTTAGAGCCGCAATCATCGCTGCAAATCGATTGCAATAACTTGACCTCGAACTTTACTATGGGTTATCTGTGCGTAAAATTCAGGTAATGACCAGCCATATAAGGGAGATCGACGATGGTTCCAGATATCAAAAAGATACTGTACACCACGGACATGTCCGATACATCAAATTATGCCTTTAGCTATGCAGCGAGTCTTGCGAATCGATATGATGCGTTAATCACCATTTTTCATGTCCTGAAGAATCCAATGCCCACCTCTGAGAACCTGGTAGCCAATGTTCTGGGTGAAAAAAAATGGCTGGATATCCCTAACCAGAATAAAACGGAGGTTGTCGAAAAAATTCGATCGCGTCTGGAAAAATTCTGTGAAGAGACACAGGCCGAATTATCTTCATGTTCCTTTCTTATGGAAGAGGTCATTGTGAAGATCGGTAATCCGGTGAAAGAAATACTACTTGAAATAGAAAACAACAATTATGATATGATTATCATGGGTGCTCATGGGCATAGTGCCCTGGCCGGCGCTGTGATGGGAAGTGTTTCAAAGAGAATATTGCGGCGAAGCAAGACTCCGGTTCTGGTGGTGAGACTACCCGAGGAGCAATAGATCCCCAGCACCTGCATTGTGTCCGTATTCTTACCGGCACTGGAAATGCGTGGTGATCTATCGGTTGTGCGAAGCGAAGTTTGCAGGAAAAATTCAGGTATCCATTATTTATTCCAATTCAATTTTGCTAAAACCCAAAATCACCCTGGTGGTAAATCACCCAAACCCAAGCAGCAAAAAAGGGCAGGGGCATGCAACTTATCAGCGAGCTGCTGAGCAGTGCTGCAAAAGCTCATCCTAGCAGAGAAGCGATAATTTTTGAAGATTCTAATCTGACGTTCGGCGATTTGAATGATAAGGTAAACAATCTGGCCAATGGTTTGCAAAAACTCGGCATCCGCAGGGGTGATCGGGTCATGGTGCAGCTGGCAAACGGCCCGGAGATCATCATGGCCCATTATGCCGTCATCAAAGCCGGTGCCATTGCAGTTCCCTTGAACGTCATGTACGTTGCCCATGAAATCATCTATATCGGCCGGGATACCGGGGCCAAAGCCATTATTACCGATGGCAGATTTTATCTACAGCTGAAGAAAGACTATCCGGAATTACCCGATTTGAAGCATATCATCCTGGCCGACGATGCAGTTGTTGAAGGCTGCCATCGATTGCAGGATTTTATTACCGATTCGACCGGCCAACACGATCCCCTGCAAACCGGTTATGATGATATAGTCAGCATCATCTATACCTCCGGCACCACCGGGCGGCCCAAAGGAGCCACCCAGACCCATCGATCCATCCTCTCTAATGTCTTTTCGCTGTGCAGTTTCAACAAATTGAATCAGGACGATCGGCTGCTGTGCGCCCTGCCCCTGTTTAACAATTTTGCGCTCAATGTGGTCATGATGTCCGCCTTTTATCTGGGCGCCCCGCTTATCCTGGTTGACAGATTTGAAGCGCAAAAAGTGCTGGAGCACATCACCGAACACCGGGCCACCTATTTTGCCGGTACACCCACCATGTACGTCTATCTGCTGCAGGCCTATGATCCTGCCGGACATGATGTAACCGCCCTGCGGGTCGTCAACTCCGGCGGTGCACATTGCCCGGCCACCTTGATCAAAGATATGGAAGAGACATTTAGCGTTATTTTCCTGGACGGTTACGGCCAAACCGAAGGATGCGGATTTACGACCCTCAATCCCCTCGTCGGTGTACGCAAACCGGAGTCGGTGGGTCTACCCATCGCCAATGTATGGATCAAAATTGTGGACGACGATTTAACTGAGCTAGCGCCGGGTGAGGTTGGTGAAATTGTGGAGAAAGGTGATGTTTTCTCCATACACGGCTACTGGAATCGGCCCGAAATAAACCGGGAGGTTTATAAAAAAGGCTGGTTCCACAGCGGGGATCTCGGCTACGTCGACAAAGACGGATACCTGTATGTGGTCGACCGCAAGCAGGATCTCATCATCACCGGCGGCGCCAATATCTATCCGGTCGAAGTTGAAGAAGTACTCTACACCCATTCAGCGGTGGCTCTGGCGGCAGTGATCGGAGTTCCCGACGACATCAAAGGCGAACTGGCCAAAGCCTATATCGTATTAAAAGATGGAATGCGTGCAACTGAAGATGAAATCATCGAGTTTGTGAGGAGCAAAGTTGCCAAATTCAAAGCCCCTAGAGTGGTAGAGTTTGTAAATTCCCTCCCCCAGGGTCCCACCGGCAAAATTTTAAAGCGGGCGTTGCGGACCAGAATAAAAAATACCAACCCACTTGCCCCGCGGTAGTTCCTATGATCTAGTCACAAGATGCCGCCCGACCCAAGCAGCGGTGCTGCCTGCTTGCTAAAGTTTTTTTTTAAAGAGCCGATATTAACCTATAGCATATAGCAGCTGAGCGATTCAGTAAAACGGTTACCAATTTGGTTAAGGTCGGCAGCCTTGCATAGATACATGCAAGCCATTTTTTTGAATTCAGAATAAAACAAGAAGTCATTCGAAACGACAGTATTCGCGCAACCAATTGATATAAATCCAATATTATTCGGAGAACGATACATGTTAAACGAACTCAAACTCGCTACGAAACTAAGGGGACTCACCGCATTATTGCTTCTGGCGGTAATGATAGTGGCGTTGAATTCGATTTGGTCCATCAATGGTATATTATCGGGCAATCAAAAATTCGCTGAGGCCTCTGATCATGATACCTTTATGGTTCAAAAAGAGGTCGATCATTTAAAATGGGTCAATCGGGTTCAGGATCTGTTCATCAATAAACTGGATCGGACCGACGTTCAACTGGATTACACCAAATGCGGCCTCGGCAAATTCATTTATGGTGAAAGAAGCAAGGTAATGGCAGCAAGCGACCCTGAACTGGCCGGCCTGCTGGAAAAAATCAAAAACCACCATATCGATCTGCACCAATCCGCCAGTCTGATAAATAACACGGTCAAGGAAACCGGCCATGCCAAAGCCATGGAGGTATTTCAGACGAATACACTTCCGGCGCTTGTTCAAACCCAGGCAACAATGAAGGCTATCGCCGATAAATTGAAAGAGATTAAAGAATCATCCAAAGCCGAAATGATATCAACCGGAACAAGCTCAAGATGGTCCGCGGTTGTTGTGACTGCGATTGCTTTTTTGGCAGGCGGCTTTTTGAGTTTTTTTATCATTCGGTCAATCACCAAATCGGTTCAAAGAATTATAGCGGGGTTGAATGAAGGTGCCGATCAGGTGGCTTCAGCCTCCGGCCAGGTCTCATCTGCCAGCCAATCTCTGGCGGAAGGCTCATCGGAACAGGCCGCTTCCATCGAAGAGACCTCGTCCTCCCTGGAGGAAATGTCCTCGATGACCAAACAAAATGCCGACAATGCCAATGAGGCCGATAATCTCATGCAGGACGCCAACCAGGTCGTTGTAAATGCAAGTGGCTCCATGACCCAACTGACGACTTCAATGAAAGAGATCTCCAAAGCCAGTGAAGAAACCTCAAAAATCATAAAGACCATCGATGAGATCGCTTTCCAAACCAACCTGCTAGCATTAAATGCTGCCGTTGAAGCCGCGCGGGCCGGCGAGGCTGGTGCCGGATTTGCCGTGGTGGCGGATGAGGTGAGAAATCTCGCCATGCGTGCGGCGGATGCAGCCAGAAACACCGCGGAACTGATTGAAGGCACCGTCAAGCGGGTGATCGATGGATCGAGTCTGGTAGACACGACCAACGGGGCTTTCAGCGAAATGGCCGACAGCGTCGCTAAGGTAGGTGAACTGGTCAGTGAGATTGCAGCAGCATCCAATGAGCAGGCCCAGGGAATTGATCAGGTGAACACGGCCGTGGCGGAAATGGACAAAGTGGTCCAACAGAATGCAGCCACAGCCGAGGAATCGGCCTCAGCATCAGAAGAGATGAGTGCCCAGGCTGAGCAAATGAAAGGAATGGTTTACGAGCTGGTGGTTTTAACCGGTGGCGGCAACCATCGGGCAAAAAATGAACGCTCTGCCGTGCACCAGGGATTTAAGCCGGGAATCGAAAATTCCCATTCCCTGGCAGCGCCGGCAGCAAGGGCCGGATGCAACGCCACAGCAGTTCACAAGACACAGAAAGCCGGCCCGCAGGATTTAATTCCGTTCGGGGATGATGAATTCGAGGATTTTTAACCGGCTGGTTCGAGCCTGGTACAATAATTGCTCGGTAGCGATGGGTCTTGCCAAGCCGAGCATTATTCTAAAAAACCACTTATACTGGTTGTCATATTAAAGGCCATGGATTTTTTATGTCGCCTTTGCTTTCCTCTGCTTCTCCAGCTTCCTTAACTCCCGGCGCATAATTTTTCCGGTAGCCGTCATGGGCAGCTCCTTGACGAATTCGACTTCCCGGGGGTATTCGTGCGCGGCCAGCCGTGTCTTTACAAAAGTTTTAATGTCTTCGGCAACATCCGTTCCCGGTGTCACGTCTGCTTTGGGCACCACGAAGGCTTTGACAATTTCCGTGCGCACCTCGTCCGGGGTGCCGACAACTGCCACCAGGGCCACGGCCGGGTGTTTCATCAGGCAGTCCTCGATTTCAGCCGGTCCGATGCGGTAGCCGGCACTGGTGATGACATCATCTTTGCGCCCGTTGAACCAGAAATAGCCGTCCACATCTTTTTTTGCCAGATCCCCGGTTAACAGCCAGTTTCCGACAAATTTGCTGCGGGTGGCCGCGGGATTTTGCCAGTATTCGAGAAACATGACCGGATCCGGGCGTTTTACAGCTATCTCGCCGACCGTTCCATCTTTTACCGGGGCACCCCGGGCATCGATGACGTCAACCACATGACCGGGGATGGCGCGGCCCATGGACCCGGGTCGGATTTCCATGATATCGGCACAGCAGCCCACGATGAGGTTGCACTCGGTTTGCCCGTAGAATTCGTTGATGGTCAATCCCATGACTTCGCGTCCCCAGTCCAGCAGTTCTTCGCCCAGGGTTTCACCACCGCTTCCGATGCTGCGCATGCGGTATCGGTGGCGGCTTTGGGGGTTTTTAACCTGGCGCATCAGCTTCAATGCAGTGGGCGGCATGAAGGCATTGCGAATGCCGTAGGCGGCGATGATGTGAAATGCCTCTTCGGGATCAAATTTTTTGGCCCGATGGGCCAGCACCGGTATGCCGTGGTGCCAGCTGGGGAACAACACATCGATCAACCCCCCGATCCAGGCCCAATCCGCCGGTGTCCAGAATAAATCATCGTCTCTGGGAAAAAAATTATGGGGAAATTCAACTCCCGGGAGGTGACCTAACAGCGTACGGTGCGCATGCAAAGCCCCTTTTGGCGGACCGGTGGTACCGGAGGTGTAGATAATGAGGGCCGGATCATCCGCTTTGGTATTTGCCGGCTGAAATTCAGGTGATCCCTTATCAAGCGTATCCCAATAGTCAAGCACCCTGTCATCTTTGACAGCGCCGGTCACCAAAACTGTTTGAAGATGGGGCAGGTTTGGACGGATTTCCCGGATCTTTGGCAAATTGGCGGCATCCGTGACAATCGCCCTGGCCTGGCTGTTGGACAGGCGATACGCCAGGGCATCGGTGCCGAACAGGGTAAAGAGCGGAATTGCGATAGCGCCGATTTTGTATGCCGCTATGTGGCTGATGGCTGTTTCCGGGCATTGCGGCAAGAGGATGCCGATCCGATCACCGGGGCTGATCCCGATGGCTTTAAACCCATTGGCCAGTCGGTTGGAAAGTCGTTTGAGATCCCAGAACGTATACTTGGCGACTTGCCCTTTTCCATCCAGGTAAATCAAGGCCAGACGATATCGTTGGCGGGCCCACTTATCACAGATATCCACCCCGATATTATAAAATTCGGGAACTTCCCACTGAAAGGAATTATACACCTCATCATACGTTTGGCCGGATTTTAACATATCATTTCCTCATATATGATCTTCAACATATGGATTCGCTTAGTCTTTTTTATAAAATAGACAGAATGCATTCCTTCGAAACTTGTCCGCCGGAGGAGGATTCGACATTCATTATTCGATATTCGATATTTATCCGCCTCGGGAGGATTCGCATTTTCAGAGTTTCTTTTTAGATTTGACCGGCTGTTTTTTTGGCCGGCGGCGGCGCTATACCTTGAACCTTAAACCTTCTATCATCCACCCGTTGATTTATACCACAAAAAATTATCATTTAAAGAAAAATGATTAAAATAGACTCGACAGATTTTATCGGAAGGTGTAAGAGAATTGTGTAGCAAATAATCTACATATTAATTGAATACATTTATATCTCCAGATTAGAAGCTAAATCAAAAAGATAAAAACCTATCCCGTTTTGTTTACGATCAACCAGGGTCTAAAATTCAGGGACTCGACGGCTGATATGTCGAGGAGGACAGCCATGCTGGAAAAAAATACGCATCTAAAGCGCGAAGCACTGTTAGAGCAGTTGGAAATGTACCGGCTTATTTTTGACAGCATTTACAACGGCGCCATCGTGACGGACATCAATGGTAAAATTACCCATTTTAATAAACCCTATGGCGAGTTTATCGGGGTAGACCCGCAAGCTCAAATCGGAAAGCATTGCACCGAGGCGGTGGAAAACAGCCGGATGCATATTGTGGCTAAAATCGGGATTCCCGAGATAAATCAATCCCACCGGATCAAGGGCCAAAATATGGTCGTCCAGCGCATTCCGATCCAGAGGGACGGCCGGGTGATTGCGGTGTTCGGACAGGTTATGTTTAAAGATGTCAAAGATGTCAGAAAGCTTGCCGCGGAACTGTCCCTGTTGGAGTCGAAAGTTAAGCTGTATGAAGAAGAACTCATCAACCTGCGATCGACCCGTTATACTCTGGATAGCATCATCGGAAAAAGCGAATCCATAACATCTTTGAAACAAGAAGCGCTCAGAGCGGCCAACAATCAATACCCGGTATTGATTTCGGGTGAAAGCGGTACCGGCAAAGAATTGTTTGCCCAGGCTGTCCATCATGCCAGCGCCCGTAAACTCTACCCGTTTGTGCGAATAAATTGTGCGGCAATTCCGCGTGATCTGCTGGAGTCGGAACTCTTCGGGTACGAAACAGGCGCATTTACCGGGGCAAAATCCGGCGGCAAACCGGGCAAGTTTGAACTGGCTCACCAGGGCACTGTTTTTTTGGACGAAATTGGAGACCTGCCGCCGGAGATGCAGCCCAAATTACTGCGGGCCATCGAAGATAATGAATTTGAACGGGTTGGCGGTACCAGGATTATTCGATCAAAATTTCGAGTCATCGCCGCCACCAACCGGGATCTGGAGAAAATGCTGGCCGACGGCCGATTCCGCAAAGATCTCTTCTATCGCCTTAACGTGATTCCCATCAATATCTTGCCCCTGCGGGAACGGAAAACAGATATTATTCCCATTGCCACATACCTGCTCGGACAAATGGCACAGGAAGCGAATATCACGCAAATAAACCTCGGCCGGGAGGCGCAAAAAGCGCTCAAAAATTACGAGTGGCAAGGCAATGTGCGCGAAGTGTCCAATGTTCTGGAAAGAACGATGTCGGCCCTGGAAGGCGACACCATCCACCTGCAGGATCTACCATTTTACCTGCATCGCAGCCGCAAAAGAAAAATCAAAAACAATCGATCTTCCTTAAAAGATGTTCAGGCAAGAACCGAAAAGGAAGCCATCCGTTATGCCCTGAAAGAAACCGGGAATAATAAGGCCAAAGCGGCAAAAATCCTGGGCATTCACCGGACGCTGCTATACAAAAAAATGAAAAAATACGATCTGCCGCTTCATTCTTAGCCGCGGTGCAATCTGCTGCTTAGAAATATCTGGATTTTAAAGCAACAATCATCGCTGCAAGACAAATGGGTCAATTGATTTCGAACTTCTGCGGGGGGTTATTTGCCAACAAAATTCAGATTTTGGTTGCAAAAACAGAACGTATCGTTAATATATCTTAGACTTATTTTATTAGGAATACCCCATGATTATAGGATTAGACGTTGGCGGTACCCACACCGATGTGGTTCTGATCAACCGCGTTGGACTCCAAAAAGAAATCAAAGTCCCTACCGATCCATCCGATCTGTTTCAGTCCGTGTTGTCCGGTTTGGATGCCATAACAGAGGACATTGATCCATCGGATATTAACCGAATCGTCCTGAGCACCACCCTGACCACCAATGCGATTGTCCAAAATAAAATTCCGCCGGTGGGAATGATCGTATCGAGCGGTCCCGGCCTCGATCCTGAATGTTACCGTACCAACCCCCATTACTTTGCCGTTTCGGGCTCCATGGATCACAGAGGCCGTGAAATAGAGCCCATCTACCCGGATGAAATTAACGAAATCGCCGATAGTTTGAAAAAAGAAGGAATCCAACATATCGGTGTTGTGGGCAAATTTTCTATTCGCAACCCCTCCCATGAGTTGTCTATCACTGCCATCCTGGAGAAATCTTTTGAAAAAGTCTTCATGGGTCATCGCATTTCCGGTAATTTAAACTTTGGTCGCCGTATTGCGACCACGTATCTAAATGCGGCCGTGTATCCGCTGCACAGGGAATTCTATCAAGCCGTGCAAAAATCCTTGGCAGCCAGAGGATTAAATTTGCCGCTGCGCCTGCTTAAAGCAGACGGCGGCAACATGAATTTTGAGTCTACCATCGATTATCCCGTACAGACGATTCTTTCCGGACCGGCTGCCAGCGTGATGGGTGCCGTGGCATTTGGCCCGGAGGATGAAGATACCCTGGTTATGGATATCGGCGGAACGACAACAGATATGGCGGTTCTCATCAACCGGGCCCCGGTGCTGAATCCGCTGGGAATACAACTGGCCGATTACAAAACACTGATCCGCTCCCTTGAAACCCTTTCCCTTGGGTTAGGTGGAGACAGTGCGATCAGGGTCAATGGCGGAAAACTTGTCGTCGGCCCCGAAAGACTGGGGCCTGCCATGGCCTATGGAGGACCGGTACCGACTCCTACGGATGCGCTTTTTGTTCTCGAATATATTCCGGATGGTAGCCGCGAAAAATCGATCGAGGGGCTAACGCCCCTGGCCAAACAACAAAAGTCTTCGGTTAAGTCTTTGGCCGCTGAAATTCTGGATGTCACATGTAAAAAAATATTATCGGCCGCTCGCCAACTAATCTATCGGATAAACCGCAAACCGGTATATACGGTCCATGAACTTCAGGAAGGATATGTCGTCAAACCAACGACGATTCTTGTTCTGGGAGGTCCAGCACCCTATTTTGCCAGATACCTTGAAAAGATGTCCGAGTATCAGGTCCGGGTGGTTCCCAGATGGAAAGTCGCCAACGCCATCGGTGCAGCCCTGGCCCGCACCACCTGCGAAGTCAATTTTTTCGCCGACACTGAAAGCGGGATCGCCGAAGCCCTGGAGGAAAATTTCAGCCGCCGGGTTGACCATTCATTTGATCAGGAAGCTGCCATTCAGCAGGCACTTGACCTGCTGGAAGCCAAAGCCATCGACCGGGGTGCCAATACCGACTATTTAGAGATGGAAGTCCTTGAAGCGCTGCAGTTTAACATGGTGCGCGGATTCAATACCATCGGAAAAAACATCCGGGTCAAAGTACAGATCAAACCGGGATTAATCCACGGGTATGATGAGGTGATCCGAAACTTATCCGGGTTGTGATAACCTTCGGGGAATGTATAAATTTAAGTTGGAACGAAAGGCAGGCGCAAGGCCCAAGGCGTACGGCTCACGGAAAATAAAGACTTGCTCAAAATACCAATTTCTTGCGCCTTATGCCTTTCGCCTTGAGCCTCTGGTTAACTCCTCCGGAGATTAATTCAAGCTGTCAATTATTTAAAGGGAACTTAACATGTTACAAGCTAAACATCGAACCGGTCTCGTCTTTTTCCCGGCCTTTGATTGGGCCATCGATCCCACCCATCCGGAAAGAGAGGAGCGATTGCTTTATACCCAGGATCAGGTGTTCGAAGAAGGCCTCTTTGATATCGAAGGCATCACAGAACTCAAACCGGATCCGGTGGTTTTAAAAGATATCCAGCGCGTTCACTTTTGTGTGCCGGACGTATGGAGCGTAACTACCGAATCACATTTGATCAGTGCCGGCGGCGCTAAAACCATCGGCATGGCTGTGCTTGACGGACAGATTGACCGGGGCTTTGCTCTTGTCCGGCCCCCCGGACATCATGCCATGCGCATCGTGCACGGAGCCAGAGGATTTTGCAATATCAACATCGAAGCCGTCATGATCGAATACCTGCGACAGGCCTATGCCATCAATAAGGTTGCCATTGTTGATACGGATTGTCACCACGGCGACGGCACCCAGGATATCTACTGGCACGATCCGGACACACTTTTTATTTCAATTCACCAGGACGGGCGAACGCTGTACCCGGGTTCGGGATTTCCAAGCGAGCTGGGTGGAATTAATGCAGTGGGAAAAACACTAAATATACCTTTGCCGCCCAACACCTCCGAAGAGGGTTTTTTGTATGCCATAAACAATTTGGTCATGCCGATTCTCAAAGAATTTCAGCCAGATATCATCATCAACTCCGCCGGCCAGGACAATCACTATACCGACCCCATCACGAACATGAATTTTTCGGCCCAGGGATACGCCCGCCTGACTGAAATATTAAACCCGGACATAGCCGTTTTAGAAGGTGGCTATTCGATCGAGGGTGCCCTGCCTTATGTAAATGTGGGTATCGCTCTCGCCATGGCCGGAGTCGATTATAGCAAAGTAAAAGAGCCCGACTATGACCCGGATAGTATTCGACAGACCCAGGCGGTAACCGATGCAATCGAAAAAATCGGCGAAACCCTGCTCACCATCTGGCAGCAACGGGACAACATAAAGGACCAGATTATGGAAAAAACGGATGCCGCTCAACGGACGCGCAGCATCTTTTATGATACCGATGGCATCCAAGAGTCTCAAACCGAAAAGATCCGGATATGCCCGGATTGTGCCGGTGCCCTCTACATTGATTCATCCTCTGACCGTGGCAATCACATCCTGGCCGTTCACATACCCCACAACGCCTGCCGCAAATGCCAGGAAACCGGTAATGAATGGTACGATTTGGCGGATACCCGTCGATTTGATAGGATTTTTTTGCAGGACCGCCCCCGGGACAGCTATGTCGTGAAAGGTAATGGAACCAAAAATTAAGAATCCAGGCCCCGACGACCGGAATTCACTCCGGCTAACAAATGATGACAGCGCCAATTGTTTCTGATCCCCGCAGAGCGGAATCTTCGATGGTCCCAAAGAGCCAGATTTCCCATAGTTGAATACATTTCCGGCAAAACAGGGGTTAAGTTTTCCTTGTGAGTTGCCGATACATTACTGTTGTATATCCTTGAAGATTTCGCAAACAGTCGTTCTGACGACTGGATACCCGCCTTCGCGGGTATGGTGTCTATTGTATCTACTTGATATCAAACATCTATTGACATTCCCGCCTAGGCGGGAATCCAGAAAAACGGCGAAATTCGACTTTTTACGAATTTATCAACATTTGACGGATAATTTTATTCGGATCGGATAGATAACATGAGCGAAAATCAAAAGGAAATCGGAAAAGAGCGTTACCCGGCTATACAGCTCCAGGCGGCAGCTTCAAACCCGACCCCTGGATCGGATGCAGGCCCACACAAGCGTGAAAAGCAAAGCCGGACTGTCTCCCGGTCAAGTGGCGACAAGATGATCGATCTTGCGGAGCTAAAGGAAAACGAAAGACGCTTTCGCACCGTTTTCGAGGCCGCACCGATCGGTATCGCAATTGCCAGTCCGCAAGGGTACTTCCTGCGGGTTAATGACTGCTTTGCTCAAATGCTCGGCTACAATCATAACGAAATCCGGCAATATACCTTTCTTGACATCACGCATCCGGAGGATCGTCCGGATACAACACGGTTAAGCCAGCAAGTCAGGGACGGTAAACACAATTCTTATCGAACCGAAAAGCGCTTTTTAAGGAAAGATGGTCAAAGTATTAGGATCATAGTTCGGGCCACTGCCATCAGGGCCCCAAACGGCGACATCAAATACTGGCTCGGTTTAATAGAGAATATCACCGAACGCAAAAAAGCCGAGAAAGCCATCCGGAAAAGCGAGGAAAAATATCGTATTATTCTAGAAAGCATGGAAGAAGGCTATTTCGAAGTGGATCTCGAGGGTAACTATACCTTTTTTAACGCCTCAATGTGCAACATACTCGGCTATGCCGCCGATGAACTGATAGCAAAAAATAATCGAGATTATGCGAGTCCGCAAACGGCCAAAAAATTAATCCGGATATTCAATCAGGTCTATGAGACGGGGCGGTCCGCCAGAGTATTAAACTATGAAGTCATCACCAAGGACGGCACCAAGAAGATTTTGTATCTTTCAGCTTCCCTCATACGCGACGACGACCAAAAGCCCCTCGGTTTTCGTGGCATCGTTCAGGACGTTACCGACCAGTTGATCGCAGAAAAACAAAGGGAACAGCTTGCCAGCCAAATGCTGAATGCTCAAAAAATGGAGGCCATTGGCACCCTGGCCGGGGGGATTGCTCATGATTTCAACAATCTTTTAATGGGTTTCCAGGGCAACCTGTCTTTGATGCTCATGGATGTAAACCCTAAACACCCCCACTACGACTACCTGCTGAATATGGAAAATCACGTAAAAAGGGGCTCGGAGTTGACCCGTCAGATTCTGGGATTTGCAAGGGGCGGCAAATATGAAGTCAAGCCAACCGATTTAAATGATTTGCTGGAGAAAAGTTCGGAGATGTTCAGCCGCACCAGAAAAGAAATCTCGATTCACAAGAAATTTCAAGAAGGGCTCTGGTCGGTTGAAGTCGATCGAGGACAAATAGAACAGGTATTGCTAAACCTATTCGTGAATGCCTGGCAGGCCATGCCGTCCGGTGGAAAATTTTTCATTGAAACCCAAAATCTGGTTCTGGAAGAAGGAGATTACGCCAAACCCTATGCGCTGAATCCTGGAAAATACGTCAGAATTTCAGTAACCGACACCGGAATCGGCATGGACAAAAACACGCTGGAAAGAATATTCGAGCCTTTTTTTACCACCAAGGAAGTCGGTCGGGGAACCGGTCTGGGCCTTGCTTCGGCCTACGGCATCATAAAAAACCACAACGGAGTCATCGATGTTGACAGCGAAAAAGACCGTGGAAGCACGTTTAGAATATATCTGCCGGTAAGCCATAAAGAAGTTATCAAAGACGAAGCCTCCAATGAAAAAGCCTTGAAAGGCAGGGAAACCATTCTGCTGGTCGACGATGAGGAAATGATCGCCGAGATTGGCAAGAAAATGCTGGAAAGACTAGGATATAGTGTGTTGCTGGCAGAATCCGGTGAAAAAGCGCTACAGACATATGAAGCGCATCGGGACAGCATCGATCTCATCATTTTGGATATGATTATGCCGGATATGGGCGGCAGCGTAACCTATGACCAGTTGAAAGCAAAGGATCCCGATATCCGGGTGCTGCTTTCCAGCGGCTACAGCCTCAACGGTCAGGCTTCACAAATCATGCGGCGCGGCTGCGACGGTTTTATCCAAAAACCATTTAATCTGGAGCAAATTTCAAAAAAAATCAGAGAGATATTGGACAATACGACTTGATTGAGGAATTTAGGAATTAAAATGTAGTTTAGCTCGTTATTTTAGTTTTGTAATTCATGACATTTTACTCACAATTCCCGAATCCCTGAATCCCTGAATCCCTGAATCCCTGAACCCCTAAATTCCTAAATTACCTGTCCTTTATAATGAGCATCTACAGGCAGTCTGCCATAAAAACCAACCTTTATTTGCGATCCCAAGTTATTCAGGCGGTTCGCAGGTTTTTTATTGAAAGCGACTACCTGGAGGTTGATACCCCTATCCGAATTCCCGCCCCCGCACCCGAAGCCCATATCGACGCCGTCGCGACCGAGGACCAATTTTTGCAACCCTCCCCCGAAATGTGCATGAAGCAACTGCTGGCGGCAGGGTTCCCGCGTATATTTCAAATCTGCAAGTGCTTTCGTCACCACGAAAGGGGCCGCAAACACCTGCCGGAACTGACCATGCTGGAGTGGTACCAGGCAGGCAGCAACTACTTTGACTTAATGCAAGAATGTGAACGGCTCGTCTGCTTTGTGGCCCATCAACTGGACAGAGGGGATAAACTCATTTATCGCGATCGGCCAATTGAACTTGCAAAACCGTGGTTACGCCTGTCGGTGACTGAGGCATTTAATCAATACGGTTCAATATCAATGAATAAAGCCCTGGCAACCGACAGCTTTGATGAAGTGATGGCCCTTGATATCGAACCCAATCTGGGTGACCCCAACCCGGTTTTTCTATATGACTACCCTGCCCGGCATGGGGCACTGGCAAGACTGAAACCACAGGAGCCTTTGTTGGCCGAACGTTTCGAGTTGTACATTGCCGGAATTGAACTTTGCAACGGCTTCAGTGAATTGACCGGTGCCGTCGAGCAACGCGACCGTTTCGAAAAAGAGCAGCATCTGCGACAATCTTTAAATAAATCACTTTACCCGATGCCGGAGAAATTTCTGGCAGCTCTGGCCGATATGCCCGATGCCGGCGGCAATGCCCTTGGTATCGATCGTCTGGTCATGCTGTTTGCAGATACCGACAAGATCGATGATGTGGTAACCTTTACGCCGGAGGAACTTTGAGGGGATTGAATAGGTTGATTAAGTTGATTGGGTTAAGTAGGATGATTGGAGATTGATTGCTGGAAAGGGTCGGGTATAAGGTTTAGGGTGTGAGGCATAAATAAAAGAGAATAACGAATATCGAATCATGAATATCGAATGTCGAAGGAATGTATTCTGCCTTATTTATAAAAAAGGCTGAGCATAGCGAAACTACCCTTCGATATTCTGCGGTTCATTATTCTGCGGTTCTGCGGTTCTGCGGTTCGCTTTTATCTTTCCGCCTTCCGCTTTCCCACTTCCGACTTCAAGTCTTTGTCTTCTGACTTCTGGCTTTTGGCTTCGGCTTTGTGTATTTTTCGTTCTTCGATTTTCTTTTTTACCTTCTCTTTGGTTCCTGCCAGTCTGGCTTTTTGCCGGACGAGTTTTTCCTTAACATCCTTCTGGTATTTATCCACCGCGGCATAGGACAGATAATAGCTGATAATGGCCAAAGGAATGCCCAGGAGCGCTCCACCGGCGGTCATGGCCCCAAACGCCTGGGGCGCTTTTTGAATCATCACCTTGAGGGTGCTCCAGGTGGGACTTAACGGCATGTTGAACACCGGATCCAGGCTCAACAGTTTGGCACCGATGATATAGGTGACACTATATATTAGGGGAACTGTCAGCGGATTTGAAATCCAGACACCGATCGCGGCAGAAAGTTTACCCCACTTAAAAAGGGCTGCAATAAAGATGGCAATGGGTGTCTGGACACCAACGGTTGGCGTCATTCCGACAAAGATACCCAGGGCGAATCCCAGGGCAACTTCCCGGGGTTCACCCCTTATCATTATAAATCTTTCATAAAGTCTGCCAATAATACTGGACAGGTTTTCTTTCCGAACCGTTTCTATTTCTAATTGCTTATCCGATCTGCTGACCAATAATCATCTCCGATTAGGCAAGGTATGCAAAATAAAATTAAACTGTCCCTTAGATAACATGTTTCGAGATTATTTCAATCACAAAGCGCCCCTCAGCACCTAAACGTCAGGTAATATCTACCAGGCTCAAATATGGCTTTAATCTGGACGATTCAGGGCTGATGCCGAAATGGAGAACCGTTAACCATCCGGTACCACCCGGACCTCCAACGGTCCAACCTGGTCAAGGTGCACATCGCGCTGCGGGAAGGAAATGGTCACTTTGGCCTTACGAAATTCGCGGTCAATAGACTGGTTCAGCTTGTGCAGCATCGGTATCCAGTCATTGAGACCGTTAATAAAGACCCGTAATTCAAATTTGAGGCTGTTGTCACCAAATCCGAGAAAAACGGCCTGGGGTTCCGGATTGACCATGACCAGATTGTTATTTTTAGCAGCCTTGAGCAGCAATTTTTCGGCGAGCTCAGTATCGGATCCATAAGCGATACCGACGGGAACTTTAATTCGGGCGATATTATCGGTCAGTGACCAGTTGACCAATCTGCCGGTGATAAACTCTTTGTTGGGCACAATCAGTACTTTGCGGTCCCAATCCTGAATGTGGGTGGCTCGCATTTGAATGCGGGTGACGGTTCCGCTGATGTCGGCGATGGTGACGGTATCACCGAGTCTAAAGGGTCGTTCAAAATGTACGATCAGACCGCAAATAAAGTTGGCCACGACCTCCTGCAAACCGAAACCAAGTCCGACACTCAAGGCCGCAATCAGCCACTGTAAATTCGCCCATCTTATGCCGATCGTCGTGAAGGCGATCACCACGCCCAATGCGGTTATGGCATAGCTGAAGATTGTGGTAAATGCATGGCGCGCCCCGGAATCCATCGAAAACCGGTTGAGCAGAATAATTTCCAGCAGTCCGGGCAGATTTTTTGCAGCCACAATGGTCACGATCGTGACAATGATGGCGATCATCAGATCAGCGAGAGTGATCGGCATCGCGGTTCGAACACCTTCAACCTCGACGCTGTAGGTCCACAGTTTCACATTTTCCAAAAAGCTGAGGGCCGGCAGTACATTCGCCCAGACCAGCCAAATTCCGACCAGAGCCGTAAAGAAAGTTATCGTTCGCAGCAACACCTGATTTTTCTCGTATATTTGAGCCAGGTTTATTTCCGGTTCCTCAACGCCGACCGCTTCACCCTCAACGGCTCCGGACATGGTCTCAAGGTTTTGCTTCTGACCGGTGGCTTCCTTTTTACGTTTGATTTCCTCGAACACCAAACGACGCTGGATGATCGAAAACCATCGCAGTACCAGATCTTTTACCATGATCAAGCCCAGAAAAAACGCGATGGTTTCACCCATCCGTATATATAAAGCATAAGCCGAATAATAGTAACCCATCCCTGCCAGTACGATCAGCAGCAGCGGAAGGCCCATGATCAGCGGATACCAGACGAATCTCAATCGCACCAGCCAGCCATCTTGTTTGCGGTGCTTAAGCATTGAAACAACCTCGCCGGAAAATCGCAACACATATGCGGCCCACGCAACAAAGCTCAACATGAGGATTGTCATGGCCAGACGCCCCAGCGAATCGGTGTAAGCCGCATGGTTTCGGGTTTGAACTGCCGTGAATATAAAGGTCATCAACACAAGTATCGGAATAAACCACCGCAGGCTGCGCTGCATGGCCCGCCTCACGCTTTCCGGCCATTTGAAATGCACTTTGGCAATACCCGCTTTGCAGCACATTTCATAAAGAAACAGGCTGCCGGCCAGAATTAGCGCCGCAGATGCCAGGCCGCTGCCCGCTGCCATGGCGAAATCCTGGGATGGCGCCAGTCGACCCAATTGCCAACCCGTAAAACCCAAAAATAACGGCCAGCCGAAAGACGCACGCGAAGTTAGCGCCAGGGCCTGCAAGGTCAGGTAAAATGAATCTGTTTTGACAGAGTAAACATTTTGGGCAATACGCGACAAACCCCGGTGAGCCCGGCGGCGAAGGCCGACCAAAACACCGGGAATCAGCAGGCCCAGAAACCATAAAATGGGATGGCGCGTCACGGACAGCATCAGGTGTTGAGCAACGGGCCACCAGTTATTAGGAGAAAAAAGCCACGTCACTGCCGGCAGCAGGCTTTTTAGGTCCTGGATTCCGATGCTTTTGGCACTTCGAATCCAGAGTAAATGTTCATCCAAAAACCGGGCTTCTTCCTGGGCTTGGGAAGCGATTTGCTGGTGAATGAATTCGAGACGCTGAATATTTTTAAACGACCGTTGCAGGCTGGCCTGCAATTTTTTCACGATTGGGCGCCGCTCGCCAAGCAACCGCCGCAGTTCTGTTTTCAGCAGATTGAGATCAGCTTCCTGGAGATCCGGTTCCTCTTGCAGGATTAGATCCACAATTTTATCAAGATCAGCCAGCTCACGGCGCTGACGGTCGAGATCCAGCAAAATGGCGCGAATTTCACCCATTTGCAGTCGCCGCTGAGCTGAATCCCGGCGGAATTTTTCAATACCGGGTAAAGTTCGACGCTGCTCACGCAATGCCAGGCCGATGGTTTCAGAGTGCAACGGGTACGCAACCTGCTCGCGCGCCATGGCAAAATCTTCTTCCAGTTGCTTTAGCTGGGCTTGGCTGAGCTCCAGCTCTTCGAGAATCCGCGCTTCATCGGCGGTGACCTTTTCAAGCATTTTCCCCAGATCGATCGTTATATCGTACTGCATTTGTATGACCGGAGGCAGGTCGGCGGCCAGATTTTTAGCCTGTTCAGCGACCACACGCTCTTTTTTAGCTTCAAATTCACGCAACCGCTGGACTTCGGCCTGCCAGCCTTTAACCAGCATTTTCACGCGGGCAACTTGCCGCGCGGCAAAATCGCGTTCGGCGGTAAGCAGGGCCGTGAAGGTTTCATGATTTACCAGTTGAAGTTGAAACAATTCTAATTCTGTCTGAATTTTAGTCTGTTCGGCAAGCATGGCAGCTTGACGCGCCCGGCCTAACAGGACGTGGTCATCGGGCGGGGGGCTTGCTTTCGACTCAACGGCAAGATCCAGCAATCGCTGTTTGGCCGCTGCAATTTCCTGCTGCAATCCGGCGGGCCGATCCTTGAGAGCATTTAGTTGATCGGTGAATCTATTTAAAATTGTTGCTGCTTCAGTTAATTCCGCCTCCAGCCTCCTGAGTTGATTCTCGCGTTGATCGGGTTTCATATTGGATGCGGTGGTGGCGACATGATCCGGCGGCACCAGAGAACGACTCAATTCGGCTTCAATCTCCTTAATACGTTCGGGAGCTTTTTGGACCTGTTGCTTGAGAGACTCGATGTCCTTTCGCAATTGAGATTCGCTTTGATCTAAAGTGATCGCCCGATCCAGAGAACTCAGGACATTTTTCTTATCCGATTCGCTCAGATCAGTTCTGTTTTCAGCCTCCTCGCGGATTTTCCCCAGAGCTTCCGTATTGATTGTCCCGGGGGCCGGGGTGCCGCCCATCGAATCGCGCTGATCGACAGAATTCTGATTCGAGCTTTGCGATATCGATATACCGGGTATCGCCAGCAGGACAGTAATAAACCAAATGCCAATAATTATTTTTTTGCGCAATTTTTCCATATTTTTCTTCTCCAGCTTTGCATGAAGATGATTGCGGTAACTTGACCCCAAACTTTACTAGGGATTATTTGCGTGCAAAATTCAGATATAGATCAGATCATAACGATACTTTAGCCGGTAGTAAAGCTTTGCAGCGGTATTTAAATTTCGCCTGATATTATGATGCCGAATACATCCATAAGTTTCTCTTTTCAATTGTGGTTCGGAGAAAGTCTTGATATAAATATAAGGAGCCTCGCGTCAAGTACGAATCTATCTTTTCGATACAGGGGAAATTAAGCTGGCATCCGAAAATACAAATCGATAATAATTTTGACAGCTACCAAGAATTGGATTATGATTTCGGAAAGGACATAATTCCTGATCCGGACACCATCGAGATGGATGAATGGGATGGGGAATTGTGGATTGATTATTAGCCCAACTTGCCAATCGTGGTAAATTCTTATTCACGCTTTTCAAGAAACTACGGTCTGACTGATATCTCATTTCAGCAAGCGTGCAGTTCTATCGGCAACCCAAGTTCTCACTTTGAGCTAGTCCCTGTCGAAAAATTGATCGGTATCTAAATGGAGTTAACCCGTTTGCCTCAGTTGCCCGCAAAAAATCAGAACGCGGAGATCGCAAAATGCCATTAAATCAACTTAACAAGGACTTTAACAAAGAGCGGCTGTCTTCCAGTGATAAAACTGACGGCCATGATTTCGATGAAATTAGCTTCAATGCCAAAATGAAGGTCGAGTGCATCTGCCCAAAATGTGACCAGAAACATAAAATGAGTTTTCACTGGATCGGCCGGGGAACACCGAGAAAATATTGCCCCTCCTGCAAAGGGAGCAATTAATTATGAGTTAGCACCAATTATGAAACCGACGGACTGCGCTGCTCGTACGTCGTGCTGCGCAGGGGGTTGAACACGCTGCTGACTAAATTTATGGGCATCGATGAATAGGGAATCAGAATTTGAACTTAGCGGCTATTTATCTTGACGCCTTATGAAAAATGCTTACGTTCACAGCTTGAAACCCAATTGGACATGCATGCTGCCTGAACAAACTTCATCCACCATCCGATAATATCTGCCTGCATGAATCAATTCAGCCCAGAATAATCTCAATCAGGAGGTTTTTCTTATGGCACTTTCCGAAGATAATCCCGCTACTCGAACTGAGGATCAGCGGTTATCCCAATTCATCGATAATCTGACCCTTGACGACCAGCGAACACTTTCGCGGCTTCTCAACAGCTGGGAAAAAAGAGATCAAAGAAAACATCCCCGGGAAAAATGTTCCATAATTACCGACTACATCGTCGACAACCACAATTACAAAGGCATTATGCGAGATATCAGCCCCTACGGTGCCTATATTGCAAGCCGACATCTGTTTCCGGTAAACCAGGTGATTTTCCAGAGCTTTTTTTTCCCAAACTTTGAAATTCCCATTCGGTCTAACAGCAAAATCGTCTGGATCGGATCAGATGGATTCGGTGTTACGTTCGACCGCCTTCAAAGCGATGAATAGAGTATAAAGGATTGAATAAGAAAAGGCAGAGCGATGTCGCTCTGCCTTTTTCTAGCAATAATTTACAACCCTGATAGTGATATTTTACAGGACGGACTAATTGGGGTTAGACTTCCTGGGGTAGATCTTCTTGCTTTTTGACGATATATTCGTTAATCCTATTTCCGTCCATTTCGTTAACCGTCACCATGTAATCTCCCAGGGGGAATTTTTCTTTTTCCTGGGGAATCCTGCCGATTTGATCCAATATGTAGCCGGAAAAAGTGTCGTATTCTCTTGAATCAGGGATGCTCATCTGTAACTTATCATTGACTTCATCAATTTCCGATTTGCCCAGCACCCGCCACTCGTCTTTTTTCAGTTTGACAATATGGGGTTCGAATTTGTCGGTCTCATCAATGATTTCACCGACGATTTCTTCAAGTGCATCCTCCAGGGTGATCAATCCGGAAACGCCGCCATGCTCATCCACGATAATGGCGATATGTTGCTTTCTTTTTTTAAATTGTTGCAGCAAATTGTCCAGCTTTAAATTTTCCGGCACATAATAGGGTTCGCTCATAATTTTACGAACATCGGTTGCTTCGGAAGAAGTCACCTGGTGCATGAATAGATCTTTGATATTTAAAATTCCGATGACGTGATCAATATCCTCTTCGATGACCGGAATACGGGTATAACCGGAGCGTATGACATCTTCAAGATTTAAATCTTCATCGACATTGATAACATACATGTCCGCCCGGGGCGTCATGATTTCCGATGCACTGGTATCATCAAATTCGAAAATATTCTCAATCAGTTCTTTTTCTTCTTCTTCGATGCCGCCCTCTTCTTCAACCACTTCAACGAACGTCATTAGCTCTTCCTCTGTGACATGCGGCTTTTTTTGCATTTTGCCGGTGAGCTTTGGGATGAAATTCAGCATGAAAATAACAGGGGCAAACAGAACCGAGAGCCAGTACAATGGAAGGATAACCAGTCGGGCAATCAGGACATTGTTTCTGGTGGCAATCGATTTGGGAAAAATTTCACCAAAAATCAGAATGAGAAATGTCATGACGCCGGTGGCAATTCCCACGGCGTTGCTGGTTACCAGGTTGATGGTGATGGCAGTCGCCAGCGCCGAAGCGCCAACATTAACGACATTGTTGCCAATAAGGATGGTGGACAGCAGACGGTGAGGGTCGTCTTTCATTTTTTTGATAAGTGAATTTGTGATTCCCTTTTCTTTTGCGAGGTGTATCGCTTTCGCTTTGCTGATGGAAAATAATGCGGTTTCGGCTGAAGAGAAAAACCCGGAGAGCAAAATGAGGACGCTTAAAATCACTATTTGTTCAGACAGCATCTGTGTTTCTAACATTGTCACCTAAATTAGTTTAAAATTGTCCTCTTTTTTATTTAATACATAAGATAATATAATAATATTAGACAAATATGTCAATTACAACGCCTGTCACACCAGGATCAGGCAAAGCAATTGAGCGTATCATGGTAGAATAGCTTTACTCTCGCAAAGCCACAAAAGCGCTAGGTTTTCACTACCTTTGCTAGCGTCTTGGCGCACTTTGGACACGCATCAAAGCAGCGATGGACGTCGACGCCCCCGTCTGGCGGAAAACCCGACAATAAAGCCCACCAGCAAAACGCCGGATCCCGCTAAAAACCATTTGATATATTGATTGAGTTCAACTTTGCTCAAATCCTTATCTAGTTTATCCGCTTTTTTGGACTGTTCGGCAAGTTGTTCACTGACTTTTTTATATTTTGATTTGAGTGTTAAAAATTCGGCTGACCCGGTTTTCAACTCCTGATAATCAGCGTCCAGCTTCTTTAGCGATTTTTCAGTGCCGATGAGCGATGAGTTGAGCTGTTTGTTTTCTTCTCTAAGCTTGGTATTTTCCTCAAGCAGGGCAGCCGCCTGCTGGGTCAATGCCTTTTGCTTGACCTGTAGTTGTGCCAGTCGAAGGGCGTGCGTGGGATTGGCAACCAGGTATCGGGTCGTAAGGTATCCCTCCACTCCGTTTTTCAGTCTCACCAGGGTCCACTCCTTGCCGGCTTCTAAAATTTCTACCCGATCACCCGATTCAGCCATAGCCACAATTTTATACTCCGTGCTCGCACCTCTGCGGACCGTCACCTTTAATTTATCCGATATATACATGTTTTCAGCAAATCCGGCAGCCGAAAAAAACGTCAGACAAATCCCAATCAATACCAATCGCTTAAGCTGCATTTTCATAACCGGTACACTCCCTAATCTAAGTTTAACTATTCTTTAATTTTACAATATTCCGTAAAAATAGCAAATTATGCCAACAATGTCTTTAAAAATGTTGCGACTTATGTTAATCTGAACATAGTTATTGCCTATTCATCTAAAATCATTACTAATTTACAAAATATTTGCTGACCGCAAATTCTACAATATGGGTTTTCTCGCATGATCGCCTATGATTTACAATGTACCAATGGTCATACTTTTGAAGGCTGGTTTGAGGACCGCAAAGCCTACCTTGGCCAACAAAAAAAAAGCCTGATCGCCTGTCCGGTCTGCAACGAAACTTCTGTGGACATAGTTCCTTCTACCTTTGCCATAAAATCTTCCCAAACTTCAAGTCCCCAACAACTCTCGGCTGAAGAAGCCGCTCTGCAAAAAATCAGCAAAGAAGCCGTCGAATTTGTCGAAAAAAACTTCGACAACGTTGGCTGTGATTTCGCCAAAGAAGCTTTGAAAATACACTACGGTGCTTCTGAACCGCGCAATATTCGGGGTGTCAGCACCAAAGATGAAGAAAAGACCCTCAAAGATGAAGGCGTCCAATTCTTTAAGATTCCGATGCCGGCCCCGCCGGATACGGATTCATAGTGCCTGATGATTTATCAATGTCAATAATCTTTTCGCCTTTCACGTAATCACGCGTTTCATATTTGGTAATATGCATTAGTTTGCGTGACATTTCCCGCAACGCATTGAGCTGTTGTCTGATATTTTCGGCCTTTTGTTTAACCGGTTCGGTTTCAAATTCGTCCATCACCAGGCATTCTGCGAGTTGCACCAGCGCCACCTGCATGGGCTGATTCATTTCATGGCATACCGCACCGGCCATTTCAACCACGGCCTGCAATTTTTCTGTTTGCAGCAACTCCAGTTCGGCCTGCTTGCGCCATGAGATATCCGATATAGTAAAAGTGGCTCTTTGCATGGGATCCGGTGGGTATAGCGTGTTCACTTTTAAATGACCGGAAAATGTTGTCCCGTCTTTGCGTTTAAAGGTTGTATCCAGCACGGCTTCTTTTCCGATTTTAAATTGGTTAAAAATAAATTTACCGATTTTTTGGAAGTCTTCATCTGACGCGTAAACGATCCGGGCGCTTTTCCCCAAATAATCCGCCGCGGTATCAAAACGAAACATCTTCTTCATGGCCTCATTGACACGCTTGATAATTCTATTTTCAACCAGACCGATTCCGATCGGACAAGCCGATAAGATACTGTTGACGGTTTCATTGCTTTTCTTGAGCGATTCTTCGGCAAATTTACAATTTGCAGCTTTGATTTCCAGTTCTGAGACTTTTTTTCTCAGTTCATCGTAGGTCGGTTTTGATTCCATTATGTCTTTCTCACTAATTAATTAATCCGCCCCGGGGAATAGCCGAATCGTGGGTGAAAATGGTCATTAAAAAACTGAGAGTACATGCTGGATGCAAGCGGCGGCGGATTAATTATTTTATGCTCCGCATATTTTTATTTTTTCCATTCTTTTCAGCTCGTTGTGTATGAAAAAAATGACTCATATATTTTGAGCCGATACCCCATGTGCCATGCGTTGCCCTATGCCCCATGCCCTATGCCCCATGCCCCATGCCCTCTTTGCCGCGGAATATCCCACCAACTGAGCTTGGCTCCCAATAACCCGGCTGCCATAAATCAGCTATCCCAGTCGTCCGGCCAGTGAAGTCAGACGCATTCGTGGTTTGTCATTTTTCAAGGCAATATGCAACGCTTTTGGGGAACCGATCAAAATGACCATTTTTTTACCCCGGGTCATGGCAGTGTATAAAAGATTTCTCTGCAATAAAACATAATGCTGGGTCACCAGCGGTACAATGACCGCCGGGTACTCAGATCCCTGGGATTTATGCACCGAAATCGCATACGCGATAGTTATCTGATCCAATTCGCTTGTGTCATAGCAGACGGTCTGTCCATAATAATCGACTGTTAGCTCATCTTTTTGTTGGTCAAAATTGCGAACGACCCCGATATCTCCGTTGTACACTTCCTTTTGGTAATTGTTTATGAGATGCATGACCTTGTCACCGGCCTTGTAGGCATTACCCATAGCCTCAACCAAAACAGGCTGCCGGTTTAAAGTCTTTTGCAGCATGTGATTAAGATTAATCGTCCCCACGGCGCCTTTGTGCATCGGGGTCAATACCTGAATATCAAGGATCGGGTCAAAATCAAATTTCTGCGGTAACTCCCGGCTGCACAATTGCACGATTCTTTGGGCCACCCGGTCCGGATCATGTTCCTCAACGAAATAAAAATCACTACTCTGATCAATAACGTCCGCTTGTGCACCTACTTGAAAATCACCCTGGCGCACTTTGTGGGCATTGAGAATGATGGCGCTTTCTGTATCCTGCCGGAAAATTTTATTCAAGGAAAAAACCGGTATGCGCGTCGAGTCGATCATATCGGCAAGAACATTACCGGGACCGATCGCTGGAAGCTGGGATACATCACCCACCATAACCAGGGAGGCCGCCATCGGGACCGCGTCAATCAGGTGATACATCAGAACCGTGTCCACCATGGAGGCTTCGTCGACAATGACAGCATCGGCCTCAAGGGGGTTGTTCCGATCTCTGATGAAGCCGCCATCCGTGAAATTGACTCCTAAAAGGCGGTGGATGGTCCTGGCTTTGCGCCCGGTTACCTCCGACAGGCGCCGGGCAGCCCGGCCGGTGGGCGCGGCCAGCAATACCCGCCTGCCCAAGGTTTCAAATATAGTGCTGATTGAACGTAAAAGGGTGGTTTTACCGGTACCGGGGCCACCGGTGATGACGGCAATCCGGTGGGAAAAGATCTGCTCCAGAGCTGCCAGCTGTTCCGCCGACAGATTGATGGCCAGTCTATGATGGACTGCGGCTGCTATGCGGTCCGGATCAATTTCGGCCGCCTTTAGCGGGAGGGACAGCATGGCTTTCAGCCGGTTTGCCAGACCGGTCTCGGCGCGGTATAATTCCCTCATAAAAATGGCGCTGGTGGAACGGCCGCTTTCAATGGGTTCAACAACAATCGCATTGGCGCCAGCCATTTGGTCGATGGTATACTCAACAGTCCTAGGGCTGATTTGAAATTGATTCTCACAACGCGCAACCAGATTCTCCTGCTCGGCAAAGGTATGCCCATCATCAGCGTTTTGTAATATAATATGCATGATACAAGCCCGCACGCGTTCAGGATCTTCGATTTCCACACCCAGTTTGCGGGCGATGGTATCGGCAATTAAAAATCCGGCACCCGGAATATCCTCAGCCAGTATGTAAGGATCTGCCCGGATAAGGTCCACCGCATCCGGACCGTAGGCTTTGTACATTTTCGCACAGTACGAAGTTTGGACGCCCATGTCCTGTAAAAACTGCATTAACGTTCTGAGGGTATGATGCTCCTGCCAGGCGCTCTGGATCATGGCGGCTTTGGTTTCGCCAATGCCTTCAACTTCCAGCAAGCGCGCGGGGTTTTTTTCGATGATTTCCAGGGTATCCGCCCCGAACACCTTTGTCATCCTTGCCGCCATCGAAGGTCCGATACCTTTAATAGCGCCGGAAGCCAGGTAATTTCGGATACCATCGACTGCCGCCGGCAGCGTCACGGCAAAAGATTGAATTTTAAACTGTTGACCGTATTTGCGATGGGCCACCCAGGTGCCCTTAATTTTAATGGTCTCACCGGGACTCACACCTGCCAGATAACCCACCACCGTCATCACTGTTGCTGGATTGGCCCGTTTAAACCGTGCAACCGTGTAATGGGTATCCTTGTTAAAATAGGTAATCCGCTCAAGATGTCCCTCGAGGGTAAGCTGGGGTGAAGCGTTTTTTCTATAGGCAGTCATTATTGTATTTGTGATATCGGCATCTATAAATTAGCGTGGAATGACTAAAATTGAAAAATGACTAAAATTAAGGACTGTTATCTATTTAATCTCTTTTAGGGTCTAATTCCCCGCAGCTTGCTGCCATAGAATCGACAAAATCAAATGAACGATACCCCGCGGCTTGCCGCGGGGAGGTTCATTTAAATCAATTAGAGCGGATTCGTTTCTATTAACTTTATGGATACTTAACTTGCTGGAAATCAGGCCGTAGTTTCATAAAAAAATTGAGCGTAGCGAATCCTTCCTTCGAATTTCGATATTCATTATTCTGCGGTTCGCTTTTTTAAAATCTTTTTTGGCGATTATCCACTCTGCCGCCTCAAGCAGATTCCCGGCCACAAAATCTGCTGAAATCGATCTTTTTTTTAATTCCTTTTCAACGTTAGGGTCTTTGCCGGATTTAACCAGCACTGTCTTGCCGCAACCGGCATTACGACCACATGCTATATCCTTGGCACTGTCGCCCACCATTATGGAATCTGCAAGGTTGATATTGTATTTTTGGCGGGCTTGATTAATCAATCCCGGTGCCGGCTTGCGACATTCACATCCTGCATGCGGCATGTGCGGACAGAAAAATGTATCCGTTATTTTGCCACCACCGGAGGCGATCTCCCGGCACATCATGGCATGCATCGCATCAAGTTCTTCGGGGGAGATAAACTTGCGGGCAAGTGCGGATTGATTGGTAATGACGATGGATATAAAGCCATTGTCGGTCAGATCTTGAACGGCTTCGATACTGCCGGGGATAAACTCAAACTCGGATCGGCTCTTGATATAGTCCGCCGAATCCACGTTGATCGTGCCATCCCGGTCAAGAAATACAACTTTCTTTAAAAATCCCATGCGTCTGAATTGTCCCTTGATGGTTATAAACCAGTACACTGCCAGATATAAGCCGGAGGAATGGAGTGTTGGATTTTCCCTTTCAGCCTTGAGCTTTGCTTTCCCGCACCCCGCAACCCGTGCGCCCTATTACCACGCTATGCGCTCTGCTCCATGCTCTATGCGTCCGTTCCCGCACCTCACACCTCGCAATGCGCACCCCGTAACCCGATTACTTTCTTTCCGGTTTATTCAATCCAAAATCCGAGATCTGCAATCCGCAATCGAAAGACCCGCACCTCGCAACTCGACTATCTATTCCGCCACAATAAACAAATCTATATAACCATCCCTTATCAAGACCGACTCCTGGGCCTCAGCTTGTTTCAGGGTGGTAAATTTGCCAACGCGAACCCGATAAAAAACTTGATCACCGCGGTCGTAGACCGTAACGTGCGCGTTGCGATATTTTTCATTCAATTTAGCGCTCAGTCTCTCAGCGTTTTCGCGATTCACAAATGCACCGATCTGATAGGTAAAATTGCCCGTATAAAGGTCGACGGGTACATAACTGCGCGGCCTTCCGCCATCAGTGGTGGCCGGCGTGGCCAGGGCAATCACCTCGACTCTGGCGGTGCCGGGGCCGACAACCCCGATTTCATTGGCCGCTTTGTAGGACAAATCAATAATTCTGCCCCTCACAAACGGTCCCCGATCGTTAACCCGCACCTCCACCCGACGATTGTTTACAAGGTTGTGAACCCGCACAAAAGTGCCCAGCGGCAGGGTTTTGTGAGCCGCGGTCATGGCATACATATTGTAGATTTCACCGTTGGAGGTTTTCTTGCCATGGAAATCCTTGCCGTACCAGGAAGCGATCCCGCGCTGGCGAAATCCCTTTGAATCCGGCAGCGGCTGATACCATCTACCAAACACTTTATAGGGCTTGGGGTGGCCGGGTGTTCTTTTGGGAGGAGCAGGAGCGCTGGTGGTACACCCATAGATGAAACATATCAAAGTGGCGAGCATTAAAAAAAGCGGAGAAAGTCTTTTCATTTCTTTTAACGCATTTTATTTAAAACAGGTGGTTTTTTATTTTTCAGAGCAATATTGATGACGTCCAGCATCTTATCGACGAAATGAAATTTTATATCCTTTTCAACCTTTTTCGGAATATCTTCCAGATCTCTGCGATTCCAGTCCGGCAAAATGATCGTTTTTATCCCCGCGCGGTGGGCCGCCAGAACCTTCTCTTTGACGCCGCCGACCGGCAATACCTGGCCCCTTAATACCTGGCCCCTTAAAGTAATCTCGCCGGTCATGGCCAGGTCCTTGGGAATACGGGTGTCGGTCAGCAGAGATGTCAAAGCGGTCAACATGGTTACACCGGCCGAAGGCCCGTCTTTTGGAATGGCACCGGCCGGGACGTGAATGTGGAGGTCGTGGCTGTCAAAAAAGTCCTCCTCAATCCCCAGGTCGGATGCATTGGCCCGCGCAAAACTCAACGCGGCGGTTGCCGACTCTTTCATGACATCGCCAAGCTGGCCGGTCAGGGTCAATCCTTTTCTACCCTTCATGGCGGTCGCTTCAATAAAAAGCAGCTCGCCTCCGGTGGGCGTCCAGGCCAGCCCCGTGGCCACCCCCGGGGTTGTTATGCGGGCCTTGGTTTCGGAAGTAATTCGAACCGGTCCAAGGTAGCCATGAATGTCCTCGACTTTGATGATCGTGGATTTAACTTTGCCTTCGGCAATTTTGCTGGCCACGCCGCGGCAGGCGTTGGCAATTTCCCGCTCCAGGTTCCGCAGCCCGGCTTCACGGGTATATCCGGTGACAATCTGTTTTACGGCACCGGCCGTAAATTTGATTTGCTTGGCGTTAAGACCATGCGCATCCCGCTGACGGGGTATGAGATAACGATTGGCAATCTTTATCTTCTCATCCAGGGTGTATCCATGCAGCATCAGCACTTCCATGCGGTCACGCAGTGCCGGTGGAATGGTGTCCAAAATATTGGCGGTGGTGATAAACATGACTTTGGAAAGATCAAAGGGCACATCCAGGTAATGATCACCGAAAGAAAAATTTTGCTCGGGATCAAGTACCTCCAGCAAGGCTGAAGATGGATCACCGCGAAAATCACTGCCGACCTTGTCGATCTCATCCAGCATGAATACCGGATTATTGGACTCCGCACGTCGCAGGCCCTGGATGATGCGGCCGGGAAGCGCTCCCACATAGGTGCGTCGATGTCCCCTGATTTCGGCCTCATCGCGCACGCCGCCCAGGGAAATACGGTGAAACTTGCGCCCCAAGGCCCGCGCGATGGATTGTCCCAGCGAGGTCTTCCCGGTTCCGGGAGGTCCGGCAAAGCATAATATAGGCCCTTTTGATTCCGGCTTTAACTTGCGGACCGCCAGGTATTCAATAATGCGCCGTTTGGGTTTTTCCAGGCCGAAATGATCAGTGTCCAATATTTTCCGGGCCTTTTTAATGTCAAGATTATCCTGGGTGCTGTCGTGCCAGGGCAGTGCGGTAATCCAGTCCAGATAGGTGGACGCGACCGTGTATTCGGCCGAAGACGGATGCATGCGGGACAGGCGGTCCAGTTCTCTTTCAGCTTCCTTGCGTGCCTCCTCCGGCAGATTCTTTTCATCAATTTTGGCCCGGTATTCATCGATCTCAACGCTGGCCTCATCTTTTTCGCCCAATTCTTCTTTGATGGCTTTCAATTGCTGACGCAGGTAGTACTCGCGCTGGCTTTTATCCATATCCCCTTTGACCTGGCTTTGAATTTTATCACCCAGTTCCAGGATATCGAGCTGATGATTTACCAGGCGCGTGACTTCTTTCAATCTTTTTTTAACGTCCACCATTTCGAGGACGATTTGCTTCTCTTCAGGATTCGAATTGATGGTTGAAGCTACCATATCCGCCAACGTGCCCGGCTCCTGGATGGTTTTGGCCATCTGGGCAATCTCGGGCGGCAGCCCCGGCGACAGTTCGACAACCCTTTCAAACTGGCTGGTTATATTTGACATCAAGGCTTCAGTTTCTTTGTCCTCTTTCTCGACGTCCTTGATTGATTCGATCCGGGCGACGAGATAGGGTTTGCCGTCCTCAAAAGCTTTTATTTTAAACCGGCTCAAACCCTGGACCAGGAGTTGGGTTCGATTATCATGGGTTTTGGCCATTTTAAGAATTAAAGCGCTGGTGCCCACCTGGGCCAGATCTTCCTTTTCAGGCGCATTTTTTTCCTCAGGCTTTTTAGATACGATCAAACCGATGATGCGATCTTTGGCCATCGCGTCATCCACCAGCTTGACCGACTCACCCTGCATAACCACCAGCGGCAAAACCATTTTGGGAAATAGCGCTGCATCATACAGCGGCATAATTGGCAGAATCTCGGGTACCTTTTCCGCATCAAATTCCATGGATGACTGTTTATCAGCCATATTTTCCTCCCCACCCTGCTTTGATATTCATGTAATCTTACGTGATTCCGCCTTCCAGCCTCTGCATCCCGACTTCCCCATTCTGCATTCCACAATCCGCATTCCGCATTCATTTTCCCTATCCATCCTGAATTGGTATTTTATGAGTTTTCTCGGGCGGCTGTTTTGCCAACCGAATCTCAAGCAACCCGTTTTGATAGGCGGCGGACACGACCTCCGGATCGATGGGCGCCGGCAGAAAAAGGACTCGCTCAAACCTGCCGTACTGAATTTCAGCCAGTCGATAAGTCGCATCACTTGAGCAATGTCTCGCAATACGATTCCCCTGAATCCTTACTGCTTTGGAGCTGATCTCGACCTCCAGATCATCTTTGTCGACGCCTGGAATCTCAGCCACAATGACCACCTCTTCCGGCGTCTCATTCATGTCCATCGGGGGTTTCCAGGTGCGCTCGGCAAGTGTGAAGGCCGGGCTCATTGATCGGAACATATCTTCGATGGTCTTTTCGAATTTGGAACCAATGTGACCGAAATCATCTAAAAATCGTATTTTGATGTACTCCATTTTCGGCTCCTAAAATTTGTTATTACCTGAATTTTGTATGCAAATAACCCCTCCTGGTGAAGTTCGAGGTCAAGCAACCGCAATTGACTTGGCGCGATGATTGCTGCTCTAAAATTCAGGATCTATTTTTTCAAAATATTTTTATGCTTGAATTATCCCTATACCATGGGCTTTAGGTATTGTAAATTCAGTATCTTTTGGGCGCGCAAGAAATTTTTACAGCAAACCTCGTTTCGGATAAATAACGGATAGGCGCTCTTATGTCTTGCGGCTAAGGATACGTTCAACATTAAGGTATTGAAAGGTAACCACTCCGTCGGGCCGGAATGAGACGAAAATAACACCGAAACCAGGGTTTGTAAAGAGAAGACGAAACTGGAAGTCGGAGGGCGGAATGCGGAAGTTGGAAAGAAGATCAAAAGCGAATATAGAATAATGAATATCCGCAATCGAAAAGCCCACAACACGCAATCCGCATCCATTATCCAGCATCCAGTATCCAGCATCCAGTATCCAGCATCCAGCATCCAGTATCCAGCATCCAGCATCCAGCATCCAGCATCCAGTATCCAGCATCCAGCATCCAGTATCCAGTATCCAGCATCCAGTATCCAGTATCCAGCATCCAGCATCCAGCATCCAGTATCCAGCATCCAGCATCCAGCA
>CACVKW010001105.1 GCA_902749685.1 Olavius sp. associated proteobacterium Delta 1
TATTTGTTATTTTTTGGCGAAATTAACAACCACCCTACATATAAGGAGGATTTTTTTCAATGACTCGTATTATTACTCACTTTATGACTCATTCTAAACTCGTTTTTGGACAAGAGTGATAATTTAATATGATAGAGATAATTTCATACACTTAACAGTTGGGGAAGATAATAAAAAATAA
>CACVKW010001106.1 GCA_902749685.1 Olavius sp. associated proteobacterium Delta 1
AACGGTAATGAATCAGTTGCACCTCCTATTATCCTGAAGATGATGCTGCTTTTGATTTTTTATAATGTGCGTTCAGAAAGAGAACTGGCAGCAACCATCCCTGAGCGTTTAGACTGGCTGTGGTTTTTAGACTATGATCTCGATGATGATATTCCCAATCACAGCGTGCTTTCCAAAGCCCGAGCCCGCTGGGGTGTTGAGGCCTTTAAAACCTTTTTTGAGCGTATCGTCTGGCAGTGTGTGCAAACCGGCCTTGTTGACGGCAGCAAGCTGTTTATGGATTCGAGCATGGTGCAGGCCGATGCCTCCAACAATTCCGTGGTTAACAAACAATCGTTAAAGCGGTATCTAAACAAGAGCTATCAAAT
>CACVKW010001107.1 GCA_902749685.1 Olavius sp. associated proteobacterium Delta 1
AGGTACAACCTGATTTCTAAATCACTAATTTCCCGTTTATAACTGCCTGTTTTTATTAAAGGCAGTATTTGATTTTCAAATTATTTTGGACAGCAATGCCC
>CACVKW010001108.1 GCA_902749685.1 Olavius sp. associated proteobacterium Delta 1
ACGAACTCCAGATAATGTCTGCGGGCTTCCAGAACCTTGCCACCAAAAAGATTAAGTATATAATCGACATCTTGAAAACCAGGCTCTGTTTTTCCCATCAGGGCGTAATG
>CACVKW010001109.1 GCA_902749685.1 Olavius sp. associated proteobacterium Delta 1
CCCCACAAACCCACCACATAATGCCCATCAATACCCAATTTTAGCGACGGTCAATTATCCGTATCATCCTCGGTTTGGAGAGCAGATCCAGGTTGTCGGTATCAGAAGGCACCGTGGTGAAAGTTGTTGTGTCATAGGGTTGCATGATGGACGTCGTGAATTAATACCGGAATGGATGACAAACCCCCATTGGGCAGAAATGTCGATCGTTTTATTGCCACGGCTTGATGTCAGTGCGCTTCGTAGTTTGCGTCGGTTACTAAAAAGTGACATTTTGTCCCTGCTTGATCAAGCTAAACCTGAGATAAGGAGGGATAATGAAGAATCAAAAATTTCACCAAATACAGATCATATGGCAAGATATGGCATCGCCGATATCAATTCCGAGGCAGACGCGAAATAGATTGGTCGATCTTCTTGGAAATCTTATATCCGAGTATTGGAAAAATTGCAAGCAAATCAATGATTCACAGCAAAGAGAGGATCAGAATGAAAAATAAAATAACAGCGGAGCATCTATTACGCCAGGCATCTGTGTATGTTCGCCAGTCAACCGCAAGCCAAGTAATCGAGCACCGAGAGAGTCAGCGTCTGCAGTACCGTTTGGTAGATCGCGCAAAAGAGCTGGGTTGGAGCAAAGAAAGAATAATTGTAATCGACAGTGATTTAGGCACGAGCGCAACGGGCAGTGTGAATCGGGTGGGCTTTCAGGAGCTGCTGTCGGCGGTTAGTGAGGGTAAAGTAGGTGCCATTTTTTCAATCGAAGCTTCCCGGTTGGCTCGAAATGGTCGGGAATGGCATACGCTGCTGGAAGTTTGCGGTATCATGCGAACGGTTCTGGTTGATCAAGAGGCAATCTATGATCTGAATCTATCAAATGACCGTTTAGTG
Source organism: Olavius sp. associated proteobacterium Delta 1 (assembly GCA_902749685.1). GTDB lineage: Bacteria > Desulfobacterota > Desulfobacteria > Desulfobacterales > JAFDCJ01 > JAFDCJ01. Next base: position 892 of record CACVKW010001109.1, read on the forward strand.
TTGGGTCTCAAGGGCGAGATGAGCACAATGGAATTAAGTTTATTAAAAGAGCGTTCTCAAGCGGCAATTCAACACAAAGCAAGTCGTGGAGAGCTGTATCTGAGCGTACCGGCAGCTTTTATAAAAACCCAAGATAATCGACTTGAGAAAAACCCAGATCGGCGTATTCAGGAGGTTATAGATTTAGTATTCACCAAATTCAGACAATATGGTACCATGCGCCGTGTGTATAAGTGGTTTTTGCAGGCAAAGATTGAAGTCCCTGTGGTTTCTAATGGCCGAGGCCCGCAGACGATAGCGTGGAGGCTGCCGTCCACAAATACCATCATGAAGATCCTGGATAATCCGATTTATGCCGGGGCCTATGCCTATGGACGCACAAAAACAGAAGTTACGTTTAAAGATGGCCGCAAACGGTTGAAAAAAGGGATTCGCAAAGAGCAAAAAGATTGGGATGTATTGATATTAGATCACCATGAAGGCTATATTCAATGGGCTGAATATGAAAATAATATGAAAACATTAGCTGAAAATACCAATAAGAAAAGGCCGATTGTGAAGGGATCTGTTCGCGGAGGCGAGGCGATGCTTGGCGGATTGCTAAGGTGCGGACATTGTGGTGGGAAATTATCTGTGAAATACCAGGGACGTGATGGCAATCATAAGCGCTATCATTGTAGCCAAAAACAGGATAGCGCCAAAGAGAAGAGCTGTATGTCATTTGGTGGCTATCGTGTTGACCGGGCAGTTACAGAAGCGCTGTTCAAGGTATTGTCTCCGATAGGGTTAGAGGCGTCAGTAAAGGCGATAGAGAAGATAAACGATAAATCAAAAACTATAACCCGTCAGCGTGAGTTAGAGTTGGAAGAGGCGCGCTATGAGGCTTTACGTGCAAAGCGCCAGTACAATGCAGTCGATCCTGACAATCGCTTGGTAGCAGCTACGTTAGAAAAAGACTGGAACGATGCGCTAATAAGAGTAGTAAAGCTAGAAGATAAAATTGCTTCTTTATCAGAAGCTTCTTTTTGGCTTTCAGCAGAAGAGAAGGCTGAGATTGGAGAACTATCGCAAGATTTGCCACGGGTATGGAATCATCCGAATAGTTCTGCAGAGCTTAAAAAACGAATTATCCGAACAGTAATCAAAGAGATAGTAGTATATCTAAAAGAAGATAAGATTAGACTAATCATTCACTGGGAAGGAGGTGAGCATAATGAACTGGAGGTGCTCAAGAATAAATCCAATCAAAGAGCTTTGAAAATCGATGTTGAGACAAAAAAGATTATAACTGAGCTTGCCAGAATTATGCCGGATAAGCATATAGTTGCTTTCCTTAATCGTTCAGGGAAAACCACGGCAAAAGGACACACATGGAATCCGGTACGGCTAAGAGCGTTTCGTAGCAACAATAATATTGCCGTGTACCGGGAAGGTGAAAGGCAGGAACGCGCAGACTTTACTGTAGATGAAGCAAGCGCGAAACTTGGTGTCAGTAAAACGAAAGTCTGGAGACTTATACAGCAGAAAATACTACAAGCAAAACAAGTTTGTCCCGGTGCGCCATGGGTTATAAGCCAAAAAGATCTTGAATCAGAAGCGGTCAATAAAGCAGCTCGATCTAAACTGCCAAAACGTCCGCGTTCACAAAATTCAAAACAACAAATGCTTAATTTTCAATAACGTACGGAGGTGTGTATTATGAAGCCAGTCCC
>CACVKW010001110.1 GCA_902749685.1 Olavius sp. associated proteobacterium Delta 1
CAGCATCGAGTATCAAGCATCCAGCATCAGCCCGGAAAAAGCAACGATCTCAGACATAACGGCCAGGCTAGATGACAAGAATTTATGCAATGTTAGGGTAGAGTCTTAGTAGTGAAATTTTTGCATTTTATGTAAAAACATTTTCGCCACAAATACACTAAGACACGAAGAAGAATATTAATCAAAGGTTTCACTTTGTGTCTTGGTGTCTATGTGGCAATTCATTATTTTCAGAGCGGATTAATTAGATTATTTTTGCCGGACAAATACTACTTCAAACGCCTGCTTTAATGTCGCCTGGAAGTAAACGCCCGTAAATGCATCCTGATCGGGGTTGTAGTCCAGCGTATACGTCGAGCCCGGGTAGCCCTTATCCTGCAGTTCGATGAACAGCTCCTGTTTACCCTTTTTCCAGGAAGCCTCGGCCCGGGCGACATTTATCGGGCGAGGATTCAAGTAGGCGGCATCCATCCGACCATCAGCGCGAATGCTGCGGATCTCGATGATATAGCCTCCGTCCGGTCGCAGCCAACGACCGATAAGGTTTTCAAAACCCTTGTCTTTATCCAATGCTGCGGTCGATAGGGCTTGCGGTATCTTCGCATCGGACTTAGCAATCTGATTCTGTGTGGTTGATTTTAATTTGGCTACCACCAGTATGATCGCCCCAACGGCGACCACAATTATCAAAGATACCCAGATGACCGGAAATCGTTTTTTAGCAGGAACTTGAACTGGCTTACGACTAGATTGGCGATTTTTTTTTCTGCGGGAGTTCATCTTTCACTCCGAGGTTTGAGATATAAAATGTTGAATAACCGGCAACAGGCCTACGACCCCTTCCTGGAGCGGTCGGATGACGGGCAGCCCGAGTCTTTGCGTAAGTTCGTCCCGGTAACGGATTAAGTCCTCCCCGGTTCCTCCCTCTCCGTTCAGGCTAACGGCCAGGGTCTCAGCGCCGTACATTTTTATTAATTTGATCTCGTCTGCGACATCGGGTAATCGGCAGCCCAGGCGCTCCAACTCTTCATAATGTGTTCTGAAAGGCGCATGTTGCAGAATAACTCCCTTTGCATTGGCCGAGACAATAATTTCCGAACCGCAGGGACCGGAGGGATTTCTGAGGCCGGATTGGCCTTCGATAAGAATCAAATCCGGAGAAGACTGACGGTTGCATTCCACGATAGCATGTTCAAGTTCCCCGCTGACAAAATCATTGAGCGTGGCGTCGAAAATAAATCCGTGCCTGTATCCCTGCAACCAACCGGTTTGCCCGGTGTAGATCATTTCAGCCTGAATTCCATTTTTGCGGCACGTTTCCTCTATAAAACGGCAGGTTGTTCTTTTGCCGATGGAGCAATCCATCCCGAGGACGGCTATTCGAGGTGTATGGACTTTATAGATCTCACCGTTCCAAAAGTGAAGCTGGTCGATGGGTTTGGGCTTGCGAAGATCCATGATTTGAACACCATTTTTGCGGGCCGCCTCCCGCAGTACAAGGATTTCACTTAATGGGTAGTGCATGGTGCTGATGATGTTAATACAGCTTTGGATAGCTTCGAGCAGAATTTTATGCCAGTCCTCCGGCAGCTTCCCGCCGCTTAGCGCGACGCCGACGATGCCGAAATCCGGTTTTTGATGCTTCTGTTCCATAAATTCAGCGATCGATGCATACACGGGTATGTTTCTGCGCCGACCGTCCAGGACTTCGCCTGCATCTCTCCCGGCGCTTACCGGATCAATTACACCAACGATCTTAAAGCGGCTGGTTCCTCGAATAAGACCATGTGCAGTCTTCGCATCGTCAGTCTCCAGCCGTCCGTTTGTTAGAATAAGTGCAGTATCCATAGGTAAGCATAGGTTGAGCGGTTCAGGATTCAACGTTCAGGGTTGAAAAACCCCAACAACAGCTCAAATCAAATAAATTTAAATAACCAAAATTCAAATGGCCGAAACGGGATATTGATTGGTAATCCTTTCAATCCGCAATCTGAAATCTGCAATCCGCAATCCACTTCACCCCGAGTCCCGGTTGGTCGGTTACAGATAACTCACCGTCTTTGAGAACGAAACCGCCTTCCACCAGATCCCTGGCCAGATCCAGACTACCGTCCAGATCCAGGTAGCGGGTGGCCGGAGAAGCCAGGGCGGCGTGCAGGGCGGCGGCGATGCCGACCCTGCTCTCATCCATACATCCCCACATCAAATCAATGCCGGCCAGATTGGCGAGTTCAGCGATCTGCAACCCCGCAGCAATGCCGCCGCACTTCATCAGCTTGATGTTGAAGATACCAAACGCAAACGGCGGCTGCAAGCATTCGAGGGCATCCCGGGCATCGAGCAGGCTCTCGTCGGCCACCGTCATTTTCCGCATCGATTCAGGCAGCCGGCGCATGCTGTCCAGATCACGGGCCGGTAATGGTTGTTCGATAAATTCCAGGTTTAGTGAATCGGTTTGATCAATGAAATATTTATATTCCTCCCGTGAGTACCCCTGGTTGGCATCCACCCGCAGGATCATGTCCCGGCCCGTGTGCTGGCGGATTTGACTCAGACATTCCACATCCTGCTCAACCGACTGCCCGATTTTGATTTTGAGAATTTTAAAACCCCGTCCCTTATACTCGTCTGCTTCTTCGAGCGACTCGGCCACGGATTTTATCCCGATGGTAATAGACGTCGGCAACGACCGGTGGCACCGTCCCAGCAAATCAACCAGCGGCAAACCCAGATGCCTGGCCCATAGATCATGTAACGCAATATCGATTGCGGCCCGGGCCGCAGGCTGGGTGGGCATGCTGTTCTCCGCATTTCTCAGAATATTTCTTAAATGTCGGATATCCGCACCCATAACCAAGGACTCGAGACCGCTCTCCAGTGCCTGACGGCAATCCTGCACGCTTTCGCCGGTGACTTCTGCGTCCGGAGCGGCAACTCCCACACCAATCGAACCATCTTCTGTCTGCAGGCAAACAAAAATATTTTCAACTGAATCGATGCGCTCGTAGGCGATGGTGTACGGCCGTGTCAACTCGAACGGTTCGGTCCAGTATATTGCTTTGGTGATTTTCATAATCTTTATCTTTTTTGCGATGACCGCCACCAACACTCAATTTAGGTTATCGTAATCCATATGGCAAAAATTAACTTTTAGTTGATTAATCAAAAAAGATGTAATTTACCTAAAATTTGATATAAACGACAGCGAGGTGGATATTAGAAGTTTGTGAGACGGGATGCAAGAGGATTTTTAAATTTCAGGGACGGGTTCTTCTCCATAGGCGCTAAACTATTTATACCCGGGGGTGATTTTGGGCGGCTTAATGAAAATGTTGGACGTTCGATGCTTGCAGTCCGCCTCTGGAGGATTCGATGTTCAGCCAGTTTGTGTTTAAGGCTCAGCTTTTATAGGGCTTTTAGCGGGCTGTCCTGTTTTACGGCTTTTACCTGGTTTTCACCCCAGCGCTGAAATAGATCGTGTTTGATGCCCAGAAAATCGAATACTTTTCCAATCGTTTGATCGATGATGTCATCGAGGGTTTTGGGCTTATGATAAAAGGAGGGTACCGGAGGCAGGATATGGGCGCCCATGTCAGCGGCCATGGTCATCAGCCGCAAATGTCCCTTGTGAAGCGGCGTTTCTCTAACAACGAGCACCAATTTGCGTCCTTCTTTCAGCGTTACATCCGCTGCTCTGACCAGTAGATTTTCGTTGTAGGAATTGGCAATACCGGATAGTGTTTTTATGGTACACGGTACCACCACCATGCCGTCAGTCAAAAAAGAACCACTGGCCAACGAGGCCGCTATATCCTTGTGTTCATAAACGTGGTCGGCCATCGCCTCAACTTCATCAGGCTTGTAATTGGTTTCGATCTTGATGTTTAACCTTCCTGAATCGGATATGATCAGATGGCTTTCATAATCGGTTTTTTCCAGTAAACTGAGTAGCCGGACGCCGTAAGTTACGCCACTGGCGCCTGAGATTCCTACTACTATTCGTTTTGGCATGAATTTCCTCTTTCAAATTTTATTTTTATTAAAATATTTTCAACGCATTTTCAACTACCGCCTGCGCGAATTCCGGATCTTCCATGTTGGCGTCGACTTCCACTATCTGAAGATCGGTCTTGAGTTTTTTCCGCAGAACTTCAGTAAACAATCGGTCTTCGGCCGGATCATAGGTTGGATTTCCGGGAAGATCTGCCGAGGACCATCCCTTAAGCGGTATCAAAATTCTTACCGGGCTCCGGGCTCGGTTCAGTTTTTCCGCGAAAGCATTGGCGACCTTATTTAATTCATCCGGGGAAATACGCAGCCAGGTGCGAAGGTTATCCAGATCATATTTTCGTCGTTGCCTGTGCTCCGAAGTATATTTGGATTTTGAAGGTGTTATGTGGTTCACACTACAGGTGGATATGATTTGAGGTATTCCGACTTTCCCGGCAGATTCCAGGCGGTTTGGGCCTGAATCTCTCATAAAACCAAAAAGATGTTCTCCAACTCCACCAGGGGCTAAATCAATAATTCCCTGAAACATTTCAAGTGAGATCATTTCCTCCATGGCCCGGTCGCAGATTCCGGCTGCATGGAAACCAATGACCTGGTATCCGGATTCTTGCAAGGCGTTCTGAACCCCATTTGCACATTTATCGCAGGGTCCAAGCATTGTCATGGCAATGGCCTTTCCTTTGCCCGTATTCGGTGGAGTCATTTCCCCGAGAATCATACCGGCAATAGCATGGGCTGCCCTGTCAAAGACATTTTTAAGTAGATCTGAGAGCCCTGATAACTCAATAACCGAATGAAAAAGGGTAATATCACCGGTTCCGATATACCGGGTTGAAAGCCCGGGCAGAGCAGCGGCAGAAGAAATCATCAATTTGGGAACACCGAAGGGGAGCGTCCGCATCACCTCAGTGATCATAAACGTTCCGGTTGCGCCTCCCATGCCGGTAACCCCGTGGATCTTACCCTCCGCCTGCAGCTGTTTGGCAATTTTCGATGCCCCCGCTATTGTAATATTGGTAATCTGCGTACGATCCTTAGAATTGCGGATTTCATCAAAATTACCACCACCGGCAGCGGCCACACGATCGGGGGTTATATCGGCAAGGGAAGCTATTGTTCCTCGCATGGAGATATCCATTAGCAGCGGTTGGAGACCACACGCTTTAATTTTATCTTTGAGATACAACGTCTCCGGTTGCTTGGTGTTCAAAGTGGAGATGACAAGAACGGTTTTTGGCATAGATTAACCTGCTCTCTACGAATTAAACATTTATGTGCTACCACATAGAAATGATTTGAAGCCTTGTTTGTCTGTTAATGTAATAATGAATGGATTATTTTTTAATTAAAAAACATTTAAAATAGAATCCATTCCTTAATTTCAGGCTTCTTTTGCCACTTTCTCCGCGATCTCTTTTTTCAGAGTTTCCTTATTAACTTTCCCCGAATCGCCGACGGCGGGAAATTCATGTACTACTTCAAGACGTTCGGGGAGTTTATACATGGCCAGTTTTTTTCCTTTGAGGAACTCAACCATTTCTTCAAAGACGAATTCCTGGCCGGCTTTGGGGATGACATAGGCACATGTCCGCTCACCCATTTCCCGGTCCGGGTAACCCACCACGGCGACCGAGGCGACTTTCGAATGATCATTTAAAAGTCCTTCGATTTCCGCCGGATAAATATTTTGCCCGCCGCGGATGATCATGTCCTTGGCCCGCCCCAGGATCCATAGACATTCCTGATCGAATTTAACGATGTCCCCGGTTGTGGTCCATCCTTTTGGATCGAAGACGGTGGCGGTGAGTTCTTCATCCCGGTAGTAACCGGCCGGTGCGTGGGGTCCTCTGAAATACAGAACACCGGGTTCGCCATCAGCTACCGGTTCGTCGGTGTCTTTGTCCAGCAGGCGGACCTTGTTGCCCGGCAGCATGCGCCCGACGGTCCGGCGTCGAAGATCCTTGGAATCTTCTACCCGGCAGCCGGAAACCGAGCCCATATCCTGGGTTCCCAGATCACTGGTGATATTGGCTCCGAAGGCGGTTTCGGCCTCTTCAGCTATCTGGGGAGAGAGATAGCCGCCGGCGGAGCGGATAAAACGCAGCGAACTCAAATCGTATTTGGAGGCATCGATTTCGAGCATTCTGACCAGGTGGGTCGGTACCACACCGATGGCGGTGGCCTTTTCCTTTTCAATCAGGGCCAAAGCGGCTTCCGGATCGAATTCTTCCAGCATAACTGTCTTGGCGCCGGCCAGCGGAGCGGCAAAATAGGTGAGGGTGCCGGCAGCCCCTCCGGCATGGGGTGCAATCGCCATGGTGGTGTCCTGGTTGGTAAGGCCCCATATGTCTACCCGGCCTTTGGAGGTGCATACGCGCGGGGCTGTGGGCCATTCCACCAGCTTGGGTATGCCGGTGGTTCCCGATGTCGTTGTCAGCAGGGCCACATCCCCGATCGGGTCTAAGCGTCGCGCTTTGAGGACATCTTCGTCAATGGGTTTTTGAGCTGCCGCTTGTGCTAATTGGGTTAGCGAATAGGTTCCTTCCGGTGCGCCTTGCGGTACTTCGTCGTCGAATAAAAAAATCTTTTCCAGATGCGGAAACTGCTTCTGAAGATCCTTGTACATTTCAAGATAATTGAAATTGCGGTATTCATTTAGAATGACAACGGCGGCGGCCTCAGTTCTCTCCACCATGTAAGTCAACTCTCTTTCCCGCAAATACGGATAAACGGTAAGAGAAATCAGGCCGGCTCTTTCAGCCGCAATTCGTGCCAGAAAGCCATACACACTGTTCGGCGATTGAATAATGATTCTGGATGATCGAGGAATATCCATCTGTACCCAGGTGAAGGCAATGGCATCCACCAGATTTTTGGCTTCAGCCCAGGTAACGCGGTACTTGGAATCAACCAGGGCTTCCTGGTCCCCAAACTCGCGGGCGTTTCTTTGCCAGAAATCATAAAAAAGCTCATGCGTCCAATACCCGTCCGATAAAAATTCATCCACCATTTCCTGCTTATAGCGAATTGGTTTCACGGCATACCTCCCATTATAAGTTCAAAGCTGAAAGCCCAAAGTTTGATGTTATAAGTTTTTAGGAATCATAGGTTCTATATTGATGTGAATGTTTTGCTCAGAAGTTATAGCGAAAGCTCATTACCCTGCCGGGGCAGGGCTTTGAGCCTTTACCTTTGAGCTTTCAGCTTCCCTATAGCCCCAGTTCCGACCAGCGCCCCTTGACTCTTTCAACCATCTCCGGATCCAGTTCAATTGGAATCGGCTTATCTTTCCAATCGTATGGAATCGTGGCGTCCAGCAGCAGTCGGCCTGTGATTTCTCGGGCATTTATCGGCAAGGAGGGATCCAGCGGTGTGGACCGACCGCGTTTAATGACCTGGGATCGATTGGGCTGGAAGCGGAAGCTTAAGGCATACATGACGCGGGGAATATCCCAGGGATCAATATCTTCGTCGACGACGATCACAGTTTTCAGCCCGTAAGCGCCCATTTCTGTTGAAATCGCGGCTGTCAATACCTGGTCGGCGTGGCCCGGATACATCTGCTTCATTGAGATAATGGCCAGAAAGCGGCCGGAGCCTTCCGGCGGACAGTAGACGGCCTTTAAACCGGGTATCTTCATGGCCAAAAGTTGCTGCCAAAGAGTGGCGCCGTATGAAAGTGCCATGGTCATGTGGGTATCGGTGACGGCCCGGCCGACGGTGGTTCCCCACAAAATCGGGTTGTTTCTGTGGGTGACGCATTTAACATCGATAAAATTTCGCGGATCTGTGCCGACGCCGGAATAGTAGCCGGTGTATTCGCCGAAAGGTCCTTCTTCCATAAATTTATCGGCATCCACCTCACCTTCTATGACGATTTCGGCTGTGGCCGGAATGGGAAGATCCACTGTTTCGCCTTTGACAACTTCCACGGCTTCACCCCGCAACGCGCCGGCGACATCGTATTCGGAGGTAAAGGCTGAGATGCGGGCCGCTCCAAGGATGAACAACAGGGGATCGCATCCGATGACCGAGGCCACCGGCATGGGTTTGCCCATGGCCTGGTATTTTTTCAGCATGATGTCGGCGTGTTTGCCCTTGATGAACTGGGTCCCCATCTTATCTTTGCCGAGAAGCTGGCTGCGGTATGTGCCCAGGTTAACCCAGCCGGTTTCAGGATCTTTGGAAATGATGAAATGCGCGGTGCCGATAAACCGGCCACCGTCCAGGGGATACCACTGGGGAACGGGAAATTTGAAAAGATCGATGTCGTCGCCTGTCAGGATATTCTCTTTACAGGGTGCGGCTGAGGATTCCACCGTCTTGGGCGGTATCAGGTTATCACCCAGTTTGGCCCATTCATTGTAAAGGTCTACCAGGGTGGATTCGAGGGGCAATCCCATGATTAAAGCAAGCCGCTGGGTCGTGGTGCAGACACTGGTGATGACCGGCGTGTCATAATCTTTTACATTTTCAAAAAGCAGCGCCGGACCGCTGGCCTCTTCATTTAGTTTGGCGATATGTGACAGCTCTAAATTCCAGTCGACTTCGGCGGTGATCCGTTTACACAGTCCGATTTCTTCACCTTGGGCTACAAAATCTCTCATGTCTTTCATTTTGATACGTTTCTCCTCTCTAACTTTGGGTTGGCTAATTTTTTCTGTTTCTCGAAAATAAACGCGATGTAATGCAGAACAATGGTAAAGGGCGTAAGGTATAAGGTGTGAGGTGTAAGGTATAAGGTGTAAGGTTGAAGGTATAGAACGGGCCGAAGCCCCAGGCCGTGCGACGGATCCTTGACCCTAAACCCTAAACCCTATACCCTATACCCTAAACCCTATACCTTATACCCTATCCCTTTCTTTACTGATACCTTGAACCCATTTTATTATTCCGGAAGCTTGATCCGTTTCATCGCCTGATCCATCAACAACTGGTAACCGGTCTTTTTGCCGAGCACCGATTCCTTCTTGCGCTGGCTCCAGACGGTTTCCGGGCGTGCCTGAACAATGAAAATATTTTCCGGGAATAGAAAATCCTTATCGATGGCCCACTCGATATCCATGGCGCGTCCGTAGTGCGCTTCTATGGTTTTGGCTGTTTTGACCAGTTCTCTTATTTCCCGGTCCTCGAGACAGCAGGTGCACTGCAGGTCTTCGGCGACCTCGGCGTCGACGGTTTCTCCTTTTTCTACGTCGAAGACACACTCAATGTGCTTGGTGGAGATGGTCCGCTCATTGATCTCCCCCATGACCTTGTCGACGACGAACTTGTCCGGGTTGACGGAACCGGATACAACCGTTTCTCCCAAACCCCAGCTTCCTTCAAGCACGACTTTGGAAATATCACCGTCGGTGGGATTCAGGGTGAACATCACCCCCGCTGCCCTTGAATTCACCATATTCTGGACACCGACACTGATCAGTACCTTTTCGTGGGGGAAGTCGTTTTTGACCCGGTAGCTGATGGCCCGCGGCGTATACAGGCTGGCCCAGCACTTTCGGACACTTTCAATGACCCGCTCAGCGCTCATTATCCAAAGGTAAGTGTCCTGTTGCCCGGCAAAACTGGCCGTGGGCAGATCTTCGGCGGTCGCACTGGATCTGACTGCCACCGGAAGGGCGTCAATCCCGCATTTTTCGCAAAGCAGGGCATAACCCTCGCCGATCGCCTTTTGGACATCACCGGGGATAACGGCAGTCTTGATCATTTCCTGGACTTTTTCGGCGGTTTGGTTGAGCGCATTGATATTTTCGGGATCCAGATCCGCCAAAAGGCTGAAAATCGTATCATTTATCCCGGCTTTTTCCATAAATACCGAATAGCTGTTGGTGGTGACGGCAAATCCTGGCGGAACCCGGATGCCGGCATTGATCAATTCGCCCAGGCTGGAATTTTTACCACCAACCAATGGCAGCGAACCTTTATTTAGTTTGCGAAAATCCAGGATTAAATCCATTATTGTCCTCCCGCAAAATCTCCAAAATCTCTTTTAGGACCCCTTCCCCGGGCGGGGAAGGGGCAGAAGGTTGTCACTATCACGCATGTCTGAAAGGGTACTCGAAGCGAGGCTATTTAACTTGCTCTTTCGACAATCGTGACAGTACCGGTATCCCCATCGACTTTGACAATATCCCCGGTTTGGATCGCGGCTGTGGCGATACCGCAGCCGGTTACCGAAGGCACGCCATATTCCCGGCAGACAATCGCCGCATGGCTGGTCAGCCCGCCGATGTCAGTAACCGCAGCCTTGATATTGGTGAACACCGGGGCCCAGGATGGATTGGTCGACGGGCAAACCAGAACCTCACCCGGTTGCAGGTCGACAATGTCCTTGAGCCGCTTGAGGACCCGCGCCGGACCTTCAGCCATGCCGGCCGAAGAGGCAAAACCCTTGATTTCAGAGAGGTCCGCACCTGCCGTTGTATCAGCGCCTTTGAGCCATTCTTTAACCTTGTCGGTGGTAATACCCCACAGCATGATGGTGAACGGCTCGGCCACTTCTTCGGGCGGTACGCCCAGCGCCGGTGTCGGATTCCATTCGACGGCAGCCTCGAGGATCTTTTTGCGTTTTGCGGCCTTGGATTTATAGTAACCACCCCTGACCGGTATATCCACGCCCAGAGCCCAGGCAGTTGCAACTTCAGTCAGAAGCTGCGGAATCTCGTAGCGGTTGAACATAAATATGTCGTCCACCTCATTAATCATTCCGTTGGCAACCAGAACGGATCCAATTTGTCTGATTTTTTTATACCAGATGGTGTGAAACCAGTGTTCCACCCAGAAGAGATGGTCCTCGGCATAGCGGTAGATGGTTCTGATGGTGTTATAGGCATCCTCAAAAGCTTTACGGTCGTCGTCGGTTTGGATCATCTTGCGGTACTCGGCGACAATTTCATCGCGTTCCTTCTCGATCTTTTCCAGGGAGCGCTCGATGGTTTCGCCCCTGTCCAGCCTTTCCACATAACCTTTGATATAGCTGTAGGGAATGTCCAAATCAGTGAGCCAGCTGCCCTCGTGGTTATACCAGCCGCTGCCGCAGGATACGTAAAACCAGGGATCACTTGACTTTTCATATTCGGCCAGCCAGTTTTTGCCGGCTTCTGATTGTTGAAGCTCGGCAACCTTGTCGGCGGCGGATTTGGTGCTCTTGAGAATGTTGCCTACGCCATCCGCAGAAACCGCCAGGCGGGCGAGCCGACAAAGCTCTTCTTCGGGGCGGAACATGGAAACATAAGCGCCGGCGACCATCTTGCCGATGGCGCTTTCACTGATCCCCGGAAAAAGTTTACGCGAAACATCCGCGAACATGAGATAGGCCAGATAGGTCAGGTTGAGCATTTCAAAATGATATTGCCAGCCCTTAAACATCTGGTTGACCAGCTTGTCGAAAGACTCGATCAGGTTATAGCTGTCATAGAAACCAGTGGGTGCCGGCAGGACCTGATCGTCGGGAACATACTTAGGCAGCTCTTGCGGGATCTGAACTGCGCTCATTTCTTCACCCAGGGCTTTAAATTTGGTTAACCACTTGTCCCACAATTCATCGTAGTGTTCAAAGACATAAAATACCCGTTTTTCGAAATGCCCGGCTTTTTCAGCGATAATTTCATCCGGCGGTGGGGCAATCGCGCAAATATACAAATAGCCGCCCACTATTCGCTGGGCGATGCCCTGGGCGGGAGGGATGCAAAATACCCTTGTTGTATATTGTGATAGCGAAATCTGCCATGCTTCCTGGAAGATTAAATCCAGCGGTGGTAATGGTTCCGGGGCATGGATTTTGTCTTGATACCAGAACTGAGCTTTTTCCCATTCTTCTCTGTCCTTGGAAAACAGGTGGTGAGTCGGGTACATCTCTTCCCAGCCTTCAAGCTCGGGAGGGACTTGGAATTCGTGAGGATCCGGAAATCTTCCTTCATTATCGGCCATTTTCATCCTCCTAATTTTGTGGGATTAATCCTTATTAATAGAGCCTGCATTCGCTCGAACATAGATTTTGCACGTACCGATCAGAAGTAGGGATGACAGCACCGGAGAACAATAATGTAAATTAAACGGAAATAAGGCCCATCGCATCAGGCACCGATTGCATAAATCTGAATTGCAATCAGCTATTTATGAACAAAATTAAAAAAACTGTCAATCCAATTATACTTATGCTATTGATAAGTTATTCTTATGGATGTGAATAATGTATAAAAATAGTTTGGGTAAAGGGAGACGGTGTAAGGGAACGGCGTAGGGCACACGGCACACGGCACACGGCGCACGGCGCAAGGAAAATGGACAGGCGTGAGGTGTAAACCAGGTGTATGTGTAAGGTATAAGGTCTATGGTGTAAGGTCTATGGTGTAAGGTATAAGGTGTAAGGTTTTAGGCGCACGGCAAAGGAATGGATGTTTGGTATCCGGTTTAGGACTTAGGGCCTGGGAGAAGCAAACCGCAGAATATCGAATAACGAATATCGAATCCTCCGGAGGCGGACAAGTGTCGGAGGAAGGAATTCCGCCATCCGGGCTCTGACACCAATAACCAATAACGAATAACTATTAATTGCATCTCATGCTCAACTTCAACCAACTTCGTGTTTTTTATAAGGCTGCAAAGAATTTAAATTTTACCGCCGCCGCCAACGAGCTTTTTATTACGCAACCCGCTGTTACGTTTCAGGTGAAGTCTTTCGAAGAATATTGCGAATTAAAACTGTTTAAAAAAAAAGGGCGCCGAGTATATCTGACGGACGAAGGTAAAGCGCTACTTGAATACGCGGAAAAAGTTTTTCAATATGAAAAAGAAATCGAAAACGCCATCGATGAAATGCGGGAATTAAAACGCGGCGTGCTTCGCCTCGGAACCACCAAAGCGTATGCTCGTTATTTTATGCCTCTGATGATCACCTCCTTTCACAATAAATTCCCGAATATAAAAATCCAGCTGAATGAGGGCAGCTCGGCAGACATGATTTACAGTTTAGTCGATTTTAAAATTGATGTGGCGGTTATTGCCAAAGCGGTTGAGCACCCCGAGGTAAATTTTTATCCCTTCAGCAGGGAAGAGATGGCCTTAATTGTCGCTCCTGATCACCATCTTGCCGAAATAAAGGAGATTTCGTTTAAAGAATTATCAAAAGAGCTATTTATCATGAAAGAGAATGGTTCGGGAACCAGAAAGCTTGTCGAAGAATTATTCACGAAGGCAAAATGTACACCCAATATATTAATGGAGACGAGCAATACCGAGTTCATTAAACAGCTAGTTAACCGCGGAGAGGGCGTATCTTTTCTGGTGCGAGAGGCGGTGGCAGCTGAGCTCAACAATAATTATCTGGCTGAGGTGCCTATAAAGGGGCACAAAATTCTCTTAGATGTCAGCATCGCCTATTTAAAGGCACAGGTGCTTTCGCCACCGGCCCGGGCATTTGTGGATACCCTAACCAAGCTGCGATCGGAAGTTATTGATCCCATGGGTATCGGCGCCCTTATGACAAGGATTCTTGCGCAGCGCAGAAAAGACAAAAAATGAAAACTAAATTCGAGACCATCTGGCAATTGGCCAAACCATATCTTGATACCCGGCACAATGAAGTTCACAGCGAAATTTCCACCCAACTGGCTTTCGAGCTTTTAAATGGGGAAGGTGGTGATGAAGCTAGTTGTCCCACAAATACATTAAAAAAGTCGATCAGGATACCTATAGTATAAAGGGTTCCCGGAATATAGAAAATTTCAAGCGTCAAATTACAAATACCAAACAATATCCAAATTCCAAGCTCCAATGATCCAAACAAGTTTTGACTTGCCGCAAGATGCGGTATCAAAAAAAACACCTGACGAATTGAACTTATTAACCGCTGAATAAGTCAAGCCGTCAGGTGGGTATGACCTGGAGACAATTATTTGATCGATTTCAGGTTTTGACAATACCTGTTAGGGGCTGTTAACCTGAACCGAATAACCTAACCTCTTATAATCCGCCAACTGCTATTTCGACCCGGCGGTTCATTGCGCGTCCTTTAGATGTGGCGTTGCTGGCAGCCGGATTGGCTGGTCCGTAATAGTTAACCACGATGCGGTCGCCGGCAATCATGTAATTGTCCATTAAATAATTCGATACACTTTCAGCCCTTCTGAGGGACAGTCCCAGGTTATATTCCTCAGGCCCGGTGCTATCGGTATAGCCTTCGAGCAGCACATAGGCGGCAGGGTTCTTTTGAAGAAACGATCCCAGAGCATCGACTTCATCGACATAGCTGGTTCGGACACTTGCCTTATCGAAATCAAACCGTATGCTGTCAATCTGGAGGCCGACGATTCTTGTTTCGGCAGTCGTTTCGATGCGCTCGGTTGCCTTTACGGTATACAGCGCGCCGGTCGTATATTCCGGATTCTCGATAAATTTACTAAACGGAATCACCCGCGAGCAGGCGTTGGCCTTGGCCATATCCCCCAGTCGTTTCTGGGCTAAATTGTCCTGGGGAGCGCCAATTATATAGAAGCAGACATTATATTTGTCGGCAAATTCCTGGGTATAGTCTTCCGGCTCTCTGATGCCCTCAATCTGGCTGTAAGTACCGTCGCTGAATATGAAAACGACGGTTTTGCCCGACGATCCCTGCAAAACCGGTTCAATTTTGCGAAGTGACTGGGCTAAAAAGGTCCGTCCTTTGGGATCCGCCGGCATGCTGTCCACCGCTTCGGCCCACCCCATTTTGTCAAGGCGCGCCATCGGTTCGAGTTCCGTGTAGGGCGTATACAGGTACAGACCGGCGTTGTACCCCAAATCCGGCAACTGTGCTACCTTCTCTTTCAGAATAGCTCTGGCTATTTCATATCTCGATTCCGGCGATCCTTTCTTGTACTGTCTTTTCATGGAATTGGATGCATCAAACAAGACGATAAAATTATCTGCCAACTTAATAAAATTTTCTTCCACAACCACCCTTTTAATAATATCCTCTTCGGTGACAATCTCGGCGGCTGGAAGCAGTCCCGGCAAGATCATTCCTAGTACCATTAAAAGTACTGTTAATTTAAGTTTCATTGTCTTTCCTCCCGTCTTAAAATTGTTATTGCTGTCAGTTAACCGAAACACTTTCCATTTCCCACTTGTTCTGGTTCGTTGGGCATGATCTCTTACCCGCCGCCCGAACACGAAGGTTGATATTTGCCTTCAAAGTGAGGTCATAATTTCAATTGCAATCAAATTAAACATCACTTATTTTGCTGTCAACTCTGATATTACGTTTAAGCCCCTAATTTTATGTTTTTTTTCAACTGTTATAGCTCAAGATTGTTTAGAAATCCCTATCGGAAGGTTTTGTGTTGAATATTCAAGCCACCCTCATTGCGCGGACTGTAATTGATCAAAAGCCTTCAAAATAGCCAGGGCAAACTCCGGATCGTTGATATGGCAGGGGAGTAGACTCACCATCATCTGATCATTTAGATGCGCCTGTAATGTTTTGGCGAACAGTTGCGGTGCGTCAGGGTCGTATAACGGTCCTTCTTTGCTGTCAAAAGCGGAAAATCCGTCCATCGGTATCAGCATCTTTACCGGGCCGACGGCCTCATTGCACCTATTGGCAATAGTTCGGGAAAGAATTTCAATTTCTGCACGGGTTGAACGAACCACCGTTATGGCCGCATTGTGCACGTGATAAGGCCGGTCGGGAAACAGGCGCCGGGCGTTTTCCAGGGGGCCGCTAACCAGAAAATCGATATTACCCGGGATAAGAATGGTCGGCAGGCCCAGTTGCAAAGCAGTGTTGCCCCTGTCCGGACCGGCGTCATAATCACCGCCGAAAAGATGATCTCCTAATTCGTGCAGTGAAAGGTCCACCAGGATTGATACCCCCTCCGGCTCGATCATCTCTTCCATGGCCTCGCCGCCGGAGCCCACTGTGTGAAATATGACAACTTCGTTGCCCTTTTCTTCCAGAGTCCGGCGCACCTGCTGGGCGCAGGCTTCAGTCGTGCCCAGGGTGGAAAGAAAAACCAGTGGTTTTGATATGTGATCTTCAGTGACCGGCGCCGGTTGCAGCATGCCCGCTAATGCCATGGCGCCATTGCGAAGTATTTTTCTGGTGAGGCGATTCAGACCGGCCAGATCACATACTGCATGCAGCATCAAAATATCCTTGGTTCCCACGAATGCCCTGGTGTCGCGTGAAGCCATGGTGGAAATCATGACCTTGGGCACCCCGACGGGGAGAGATCGCATTACTCCGCTGGCCAGAGTCGTACCCATAGAACCGCCTAGGCCGATGACTCCCTGAATTCGGTTTTGGAGATATAACTTCTGAGCGCAGGCAATTGCTCCATTGGTCATTACTTCGAGGGCTTGACCTTCATGACCGATATTTTGAACTTCTTCCAGCGATATTCCGCCGGCTTTAGCAACTTCTGTTCGACTGATATTTACCGGGACGGGGCTGTGTCCTTTAATGCCCGCATCCATGGTCTGAACGGATATGCCGGCTTGTTGAAGGCAGGTTGAAATAAAAAGAGCTTCCTGACCTTTGGTATCCATGGTGGCAATCAGAAGTGCTTCAGCGGACTGGGTCAAAATCACCTCTTTGAACGATGCGCCATATTTATGTTTGTTCGAATACTTTGGATTCTATCAGACCTTGCAGATATGGCTATGCGCCTGATCAACTGAGCCCCGGTTTAATTGCGATAACAATTAATTGTAACGGATTAGATAGGCAGTTGCGCCTGATAAATCACAGAATACTCCGGGTAGTCAATAATAAAATTGCAGTGCAATAATATTATTTGAATTATTGCAATGTGAATACATGCGCGAACATTGAGAAGGTCGCTGAACCCTAAAGGATGTTCGTACAAACGAATCTTATTATTGTAATGGTAGAAAATAATATGATATCAACAAACGCAGGCCATATTTCTTACTATAGTGAAAGGTAGATCAAGATGAGCGTTTGTGTTGAAGATAACGTGCTGGGAGAGCTGTTAACGCTGCTGAAACTGGAAAAAATTGAAAAAAATATATTTCGCGGCCAGAGCCAGGATCTTGGCTTTGGAAGTGTTTTTGGCGGTCAGGTACTGGGCCAGGCACTTTCGGCTGCCTACCAGACCGTACCTTCGGATCGCCGCGCCCACAGTTTGCATGCCTATTTTCTCAGGCCCGGGATCGCCACAAAACCAATTGTCTATGATGTTGACTGCATCCGGGACGGGAAAAGTTTCACCACCCGTCGCGTTGTTGCGATCCAGAAAGGACGTGCGATTTTTAATATGTCCGCTTCATTTCAAATAAATGAAACCGGTTTTGACCACCAGGACGATGCTCCGGAAGTTACGCGACCCGAAGATCTAAAATCCGAACTGGAACTGGCGCATAAGGTGGCCCATAAAATTCCGCTGAAGATCAGGGATAAAATCCTTTGCAAAAAACCAATTGAGATGCGAACCGTAGATCCCATCAATCCGTTCGCTCCTGAGAAAAGAGAGCCCGTCCGCTGCACCTGGTTTAAGGCCATCGATCAGCTGCCGGATGAATCTGCGGTTCATCAGTATCTGCTGGCTTATGCTTCCGATTTCGGCCTCTTGTCCCCTTCGCTGTATCCCCACGGCCATAGCCCCTGGGAAACGGAGATGCAGGTCGCCAGCCTTGATCATGCCATGTGGTTCCATCGGGATTTTCGTATGGATGACTGGCTGTTGTATGTCATGAAAAGCTCGAATGCCGGCAAGGCCAGAGGGTTAAGTGACGGGAAAATATACACCCGGCAAGGAAAACTGGTTGCGTCTGTGGCCCAGGAAGGGCTAATACGGTATCATGGTGTTAGAAATTAGATCTTTATTTTATCAGAATGCCTAAATTTTATAATCAATTTCAATGCTATTTTGGAAGTGATATAAGACGAAAGGTCAAAGGCGAAAGGTAATAAGGATAAAGATTGAAATCCTAATAATAATATAGATGGTTAGGTTAAGAAATGGATATCAAGTTTTTTATAGTTTTTAGTTCACCGGCGGGTTCCACACGACGCGTTGCTGAAACCATTAAAAAATGCATGAGTCAGCGAAATGTCGATGCTGTTATGTTGGATCTTGGAAAAGGGGATGACGACTCTGAGGTTATCGACTCGATTCGGGCGGCCGGCAAACAGGCCTGTCTTTTTATCGGCTCACCGGTCTACCGGGATGTGGCGGTGCCGCCGATTGTCAGCTTTATTGACAGACTGATGACGATGGATAAGGCGATGGCAGTACCTTTTGTAACATGGGGCCAGGCTTGCAGCGGAGTTGCGCTGTGGCAAATGGGCAACGCTTTAAAACAAAAGGGCTTTAGCATCATGGGCGCGGCCAAGGTCTTGGCGGTGCACTCAATGATGTGGCAAGCTTCAACTCCGGCCGGTCAAGGGCACCCGGATAAATCGGACTTGCAAAAGATTGAAAAATTAGTGCAATCGCTTCTGCGTCGATTTGAATTCGCTGATTTCACGCCCATTTCAAGCGGCACCCTTGATTATCAGCCCCATGTTCAAGCCGAACAGATGAAGAAAAAAATTGACGCCCCCTGGATGATCGTACCTAAAAGCGTGAATTTGGAAAAATGTTCCCAGTGCGGCATCTGCGAGGAAGTCTGTCCGGCTGCGGCAGTGGACATCGCCCCCTATCCACAGATTAATCAGAATTGTTTCGACTGCTTTAACTGTATTCGGCTTTGTCCTGAAGATGCCATTGAACCGGCGCTGAGTATGAATGAAATTCAGGAATACATCCGGAAGCGTGTCCGGACCATCAACGAGCAGCCTGATACCCAAATTTTTTGTAACCCCAATTCGTTCACGATCAATAATTGAGGCAGAGATTATGAAGACATGGTTGAGTATTCCAATAGTAATGCTGATTTTTATGGGTTGTGTTTTCTGGGGAGAGACGCGTGAAAAAACGTTAACTGCGCGTCAGGTAACCGATGAAAAAGTTTTTACATACGGCTCGGTATCCGTTAAAGTAAACCCGGATTTAAAATATATGACTATATCGGGCAATATAAAGATAGAGATAATGGGGAAAGTCAGTACCCCGACTAAAAGAAAATTTCACATTTTCACTCGTCCCGGGATGGACACTATCGTTTTCATCGAGACTCATACCAGGAACCATCCCCATACCTTTGATCAGTCGCAAGATTTAACAAAAAAAATGGTTACGATACAAAAAGGAACCAAACCAATTGATGGCAAGACCTGGGATGTGTACGTTAGAGCCCATCCCCAGTTTCCCGAGCAGCTATTGAGCGCCGTCGAACAAGAAGGCATTCAGATAAAACAGTATCGCTGCGGCCTGGAAATCGGGGTTGGCCGGGTGATAAATCGCTATAACAGAATCTATGTCAGCTACCTTAAGGGCGTTGATGACTGTCAGGGGCTGCCGCAAAATGGCAGCGTTCTTAGTGATAATCAATTAAAGATGATACGAGAGTTTTCGCAGCAGTTTGACGCGAATATCACGATTTCAGATCAATCCGGCTCCTGACGATAAGATGAGTTGCCTCTTTGGGCACGCAAGCCACAAGCAGATCCCGTCTTTCTTGCACTTATCCTCGTCAATGATCAGCCTTCCCTTTTTTTCCCTTTCTTTTTTTTAGTTCTCCACCTTCCGCATCCTTGCCGCGGCATAGTCCCACCCTTCAGGGACGACGACGGGTCCCACTTCCGAATTCTTTAAACCCCAGATAACCTGGTTCGAACCATACTATCCATCAAATCGGCCGCGACCAGACCAAAAGCCTGGTCGTTTATATGATAATTCACTTCGCGAATCTCGATCTGGGGATTGAGAATAGCTTTTAACCTCTCGGTAAAAACTGTGTTCATTTTCGGATCGTATAAGGGTCCATCCTCCCGGTCGGCTTCGGACCATCCGCTTGTTGGTATCAAAAATTTTATATTTGCCGGATTCCGATTTAATTTTTCCGCAAGCTGATTCGCCAGGATAGTTGATTCATCGGCGTTGAGACGTATAGCTGATCGAAAGTCATAGTAAAAAATTTTCCGGTCCTGGTATTGGGGAGGGACGTTTTGACGGGTGAATTCTAGCACCGCACAGTCCAGACCGCCAGGTACCACCAGGCGCGGAATTGATCGTTGCGGGACGGGTTCATATCTCTGCGGCCCAATCGCGCCGCAATAACCATTCATCAGGTGGTCTGCCAGTTCGTGGGTTGCGAGATCCAGGATTCCGTCAAAATATCCTTCGGCTGCAAGCTCTTCCATGGCCATACCGCCGGTTCCATTGGCATGAAAGGCAATCACCTCGTATCCCAGAGCTTCCAGCGCCCGGCGGGTGTATTCGGCCCCGCTAGTGATAAATCCAAAAAAGGGCAGGGCAATGCGTTTTTTTTGTTTATCGGGCTGCCATTGACTTTGAACCATGCCACAAATGGCGCCTGCGGATTTGTCGAGGATATTGCCGGTTATACTGTTGACGCCCAGCAGATCTGCGACACTGTGCATCATCGTAATATCCTTTGTTGAGACAATATCTGCCATATTGCGTGAGGCCACAGTAGATACCATCATCTTGGGCACTCCCAGGGGCAGCTGGCGCATAATCGTTGTACAGATATAGGTACCGGTTCCGCCCCCGGCCGATATGATTCCAGTGATCTTTCCTTCCTGATGGAGGAGATTGATTAATATTCTGGCTTCATCAAGCATGGCATTTATTGCTGTATCCCGGTCCTCAAAAAGGCTTTTACCATCAGCGCTGACAGAGTCGAAAAGATCCAGGTCCACCTTGATCGGAGAAGGTGCCCCGGTTCCCACATTAATCGTCAATACAGATAATCCCCTTTGCTCAATACGTTGCTTTAGAAAAAGATGTTCCTCGGCTTTTGAGTCAAAAGTACCCAAAACGGCAATACAGCAGTTTTTTTTCATTGGTGCCTCGAAATTCCGACTTTCGACTTCATAAATCTGACCTCTAAATTTTGGCATCCGTCGTCCGTCTACGCTTTGCGTATTTCCCTTTACACCTCATGCAAACTGAAAAATCCATCCTTGTGCCAGATCAGCGGCGGTTTTCCCGTATCCTGCTGAGAAACGACTCGTCCAATAAATATTCGGTACCCCTGAATCTCATGGCTGCTTTCAACATTGCAAATCATCCAGGCCGCAGCTCCTTCAGGTATTAACGCCTGGCTCCATGTTTCGGAGATGGATTTAATGGAAAATTTTTCAAATTTATCCACATTATCCCCCTTGACACTGCCAACCTGCTTGGCCAGCTGCTTGTGGCTTGCGCCGGCGATAACCAGGGTAAACTTAGCTGATTCCAGTATCAGTTTCTCCGTGAGATGGCCCTGGGCAACACTGATCGCCAGCAGGGGCTCTTTTTCAGACACAAACATGGCCGTGGCCGTCATGATGTCACGTGCCGCACCATGCGCTGTACTCACAAAAACCACCGAACACGGCAGCCAGTAAAAGACATTGTTTTCTCTATCCATCAGCTATATCCTCCGGTTCAGGATCGAATTTTTAATGAAAAAAAACTTCCTGATAATTTTCTATCCTTTATCATATTGTTTATGCAATTTGGAGAATTATTCAAGTTATATAATAGTTGCGTGATTGTAATTTGTAAAGTGAATGGGCCTCTGCGCCGATTTGGAAGGGGCACAACGATTGCTCATTTTTTTTCTTGCCAACATGAAAAAAAAGGCTAAAATTAAAGAATACGGATATCCGGGAAGCTCAAGTTGAAGGAGTTCTAACTATTTTATCCCCCTCTCTCAATCCCTGCGACTCGACTGAGCTCGTCCCTGGCCGCCAGGGGAGGGGAGTGAAATTCCATGTACTTGGAATTTGTAGATATCCAGGTTAAAGATAATGGATAAAGGGCCGATACCAAAATTACTGGATGATTTTGGTTGGGATATGAGATTTCTAATATAGCTATGGATACGATAAATTATTAAAAATGAGTGACAAACTTACCGTAACCGGAAAAATTGTAAGTGGAGAGAAAAAAGGGGCTTTTTTTACCCAGCTTGATTGGGTTCAGAATCAGTGCCAGGAAAAACTTGGGTTCAAACCCTTTCCGGGTACGCTCAACCTTGAAGTCGAGGAAGCAAAAATTCCCCATATCGAAGCGCTCTTCAAGAGAAGCAGCATAGAACTGGTGCCGCCGGATTCAAATTTTTGTGACGGACATGTGTATCCGGTATCGATCATGGGCATTGCCGGAGCCATAGTCGCACCGGCTGAAGATGTCAGGGTCCATGGCAAAAATATTATTGAATTAATCGCTCCCACCCGTTTGAAAGATGCAATGGACGTGGATGATGGGGATGAGATCATGCTGGTAATTACTCCGCCCAGATAAACAGCAATACCAGGATTGGATAAAGCATAGCCGCCCTGTTGAAACTGATGAGAATATCTTGATGTCGACCGGGCGGATTGATTAATTTATGCTGCACATTTTTTTTATGTTTTTTGATTCATTTTAGTTGCTTGTGTAAAATTCGTAAAAATTTGCCGCTTCAATCTTTCTCTTATCTCAGATTTTCAAAGAACGATTTAGTTTTCGCTAAATTCAGCGTGTATTCACAAAAAATTTGTGTTGCAGGTGAGGGGTGGAAAATAAATTTACTTGGCTGAAAGATTGGTCGGTTCCCGGCCGGGTGCGACAATGCCGCGGCGCTCGAGCAGCGATCCGTCCTGCCGGTAAAGATCGATCAGCGCCTTGAGGTAGCTGGCAAGGGCCCGCACCTCAGCGATCCGGCTGACCAACAGATCCCGCTGGGCTTGCGCCACCACAAAGCTGGTTGATTTTCCGACCCGCAGTTTTTCGGTTTCGGTCCGGAGCTTTTGCTCGTCGAACATGCGGGTGACCGAGGAGGCGGCAATCTGCTGTTTGGCGCGATTGACCTCGATATAGGCGGTGCGCACGTCGACTTCCACGAGCTGCGAGAGATTTTCAAGGGCTTTTTGGGCCTGGTCTCGACTCAGCAGCGCCCGCTGGTGTCGAGCCCTGGCATCCCGATTAAAAACGGGATAGTGGAAGTTCACCCCCGCCAGGGCGTCATAACTGTCTTTGTCGATATTGCGAACGGACTCGCCAAATGAA
Source organism: Olavius sp. associated proteobacterium Delta 1 (assembly GCA_902749685.1). GTDB lineage: Bacteria > Desulfobacterota > Desulfobacteria > Desulfobacterales > JAFDCJ01 > JAFDCJ01. The sequence continues at coordinate 23,124 of CACVKW010001110.1, forward strand.
TTGGCATAGCCGCTTTTGCCAAGCGTGATGAAAAGATCCATTAAGGGCAGCAATCCGTTTTGGGTTCTGACAAGCTCCAGATCGCCGCGCAGGATCTCCAGCCGGGCTTCGTTTAGGATCGGACGCATGCGCATCGACACATCCACGTGCAACTCAACGACTTCCAGCTTGATTTCGGGTAAGGTCGGTTGATGGATCAAATCAATTTCGCGCTGCCAGAGACCGGGGCCTAACGGGTTGAGCAGGCGCAGCAATTGCAGTCGCATTGATTCCTTTTTGGTGCGGGCTTCGATGAGGGCCTGCTCCTGTAACGCAACCTCGGCCTGGACGGCCGCCAATTCGGCCTTGGCCAATCGGCCGACGGCGATCAGCTCTCTGGTTTCGTTGAGTTGCTGCCGGGCGACTTTCAGGGACTCCTCAACAATTTCGATCTGACGCCGCGCCAGCGCATAGTCCCAATAGGTCCGTTCCACCTCCGCCACCAGAAACTCGGTAAAACCCCGCAACTCATATTCCGACATGCGCGTATCCAGGCGTGCCTGCTGCAGTCGGGCCAGATTCACCTCCGTTCCGTATCCTCGCAGCAGCGCCTGAGTCACCGTCATGCCCAGGCGGTTCGTATAAAAGATGTCTTCGTAAAGAGAGGCGTCATTCAATTGCGTGCCGGCTTCCAGGGCTACCGTCGTGCCGGTCGGGAAATATTGCTCTAAAGAAATGATGCCTTCGGCGCCATCGGTGGTAAAATCCTCAGTTCCAGATCCGGACCTTTCGAGCCGTTCTCCTTTGACCCTGCCGGCGGAGACGTCCGCGTATATTGCCGGATCAAAAACAGCTCTTTCCTGATCCTCGAAGGTTTGCTGGATCGAGGGATCCAATCTTTGCACCACAAGCGAGCGGTTGTTTTCAAGGCAAAGCAAAATGGCTTCGGTGATGGTGACTTTTAAAGGCCCCGGCGGCACCTTGGGCGCCGCAATCTCTTCGGGTTGCCCGGAAGACTCCAGGCGCATGTGCACCGCTGTATCGGCAGGCACATTCGGCCCTCCCGCCGTGCGATCAATCCGTTCCTCGACCAGCGTACAGGACGCCGCCACCAGCAATAACCCACCCACGGCAAAAAACTGCAGCAGACGATGATAACATCTTGTAGACATCATATCAGATCCTCACAAATCCCGATCTAGCCCGATGGCGGTCGGTTTGGTCCTATTTGCAGGTGTTTTAAAACGCGTTTTTATACCTAGGCTGAGCGGTTCAGGGTTCAACGTTCCGGCGGTTGTAACCTTTGAACCTTGAACCTGGAACCGATCAGTTTAGTTTATACTATATAGTTTTTTTGCTGCGTGGTGGCAACCGAAAACTGCTTTGAACATATGCCGCGCTTTTCTGAACGCTTGAGGGGAAAAACGGCACCAGCAGATCTCCATGTACATTCTTCTATCAGCATCGCTAGAATAGGTTTGCGTCCATTCATCTGCCGGTGATTTTCTGATTTGAGCGAACTGGTTTTTTTAATACCTTTTAGTTAAACCCTAATTGAGCGAAGCCTAATTAGCCGGTATTGGGTATTGGCTATCAGGTATTGGTTTTGTGGTCTGGAGTAATTATTTTCTATGACCCTTTCGGTTGATATATTAAAAATCAAACTCATTCCTTAAAACCAATACCCAGTGTCTGATACCGAATACCCCTCAATTGAGATTCACTCAATTGAGGTTAGAGCTAAAAAGCCGGAAACCATCCGCCTAGGACCCCGGTCGGGCCCCAGACGGATTTTTGAATGCAGTTTTAGCGCTGTCTGCGCATGAGCATCCGGGCCTCATCCCGGGTGATGGTCCCATCTTCAATTCCTTTTTCAATCAGCTTGCTCATGAGCTCGCGCCGTTTGATGCGATTATCTATTTTTAAGAGAATCTCTTTTTCCTGCTCCGGCGTAATGCTTCCGTCGGCAACCGCCTGTTTAATTCGCTCTCTCACTTTAGCCTGCATCGCGTTGCCAAATGCCTGACGGTTAATGCTCATCTCCTGCATTACAATCCCCATGCGCTGATCTTTGAGTTTGAGCTGAATGGCTTCTACCGATTGCCCCGTCATCTCTGAAAGTACTTGAACCCTCAAGTTTTTTTGCTGGTATCCGGCCAACAGCTGCAAGCTGCCGCCTTTTTGGTGTTGTTTATATCCGAGACCTTTGCGGTGGCCTGTTCGCTGGGTGTCGGCGAATGCCAGTCCGGAAAAAATGATACAGACTACCAGAACGCAACTGATGGTGATGTGTTTCTTTTTCATGGCAACCTCCTTAAAGTTTGGTTTTACGTGATTTTTGCACGAGTCCTCCAGAGGCGGATAAATCGGAGGCTTTCATATGTAAGACGCACACTTTAATTTGTAAGATGCAGATGTGTGATCCCGCACAGCGGGGGCAATTAAGGGCGAGGGCATAGTGCACCATGCCGAGCCCTTAATAATCCGCCTCCGGCGGACCGGTGAAAGCCTCCGTGACCTCTGTATCTAAGTTAACAGTTAATTGTGGAGGAAATATGAAGAAAAAGTGTAGAGATTATAGAGATTATGGCATAAGTATTCTTAACCGGCCGCTTATGCTGCCAATTAAAAATGTAACTGATTTTTTTGGTGCATCCTGGCAATCAATTGTGGAGAAAATGTGAAGAACTGATGTGAAGGTTGTGAAGCAAGCGGTATACAATTGAAATTCATCGTAAACTATATTAATAGATGGTAAGCAATACAGAAAGTGTAATTTGAAAAACCGATGAGATTCAAACTTTCGTATAAAATTTTTGCAACCCTAACTTTAACATCCCTTCTGGTCGTGGCCCTTATGGGCGGGCTGATAAGGTTTTATGTTGCCCGCAATTTTGCGGATTACGTCAATCGATCGCTGCTGGAGAGATACGGCAGGGTGGCGGACGCTCTGGCCGCCGAATATAAAACTCACAGGAGCTGGCAGGAACTCAAGGATGATCCGGGACGCTGGCCGGAAATTTTGCATACCAGCCTGCGGCGAAAAGATTTTGAACCTGGCGATCGCCCTCCGCGACCTCCCGTTATAGAAAACAAGGGATCCAGCGGTCGTGCGCAAAACCGGACTTCTCCGAAGCCTTCCAGGCGGGTTCAGCGATTGGCCCGCAGGCTGGCGTTTTTTGATGCCGATAAGCAGCATATTACCGGCGGGCGCTCCCGGGATGCACATGGCGGATATACCCTGCAGGCGATTGCCGTCGATGGTCAAACAGTTGGCTGGTTAGGCCTTCACAAAAGAGAGCACCTGGCCAACCCCCTGGCGGTTGGATTCTTAAGCCAGCAATCGCAGATGCTGTATTTTATCGGCGGCGGTATTTTGCTGCTGGCCGCTGTGGTGGCGTTTCTTCTGTCGAAACACCTTTTGGCGCCTGTCGACAAGCTCATGGCCGGAACCCAGGCATTAATGTCGCGTCGGTTTGATACCCGTATCGAGGTTGAGTCGAAGGATGAATTGGGGCAGCTGGCCGCCGATTTTAATTCCATGGCGCAAACTCTGGAAAGTTATGAGCATATGCGCCAGCAATGGATATCTGATATTGCACATGAACTCAGGACGCCCCTGTCGATTCTGCGTGGCGAGATCGAGGCCCTGAAAGACGGGGTCAGGCAAGTCAACCGCGATTCCCTTAATTCACTGTTGGCGGAGGCCAGGCACCTGGGCAAAATCGTAAACGATCTTCACGAACTTTCGCTTGCCGACACCGGAGCGCTCTCAATTAAAAAAGCTCCGGTCGATCCTGCGGCGATTTTAAAGGAGACCCTTGGCCATTTCAGACAAGGATTCGCTGAAAATCAGATTACGATTGAAAATAACTTGGAAAATGACCCCCCCATCACCGTCATCGGCGATGCCGACCGCCTGCAGCAGCTTTTTTCAAACCTGGTGGAAAACACCCTGCATTATGCGGATGCTCCCGGCATATTGAAGATCGGGCAGACGTGCACCGCAAACCGATTGATTTTGTTTTTCGAGGATTCCGGGCCCGGTGTGCCGGAAGGCGCGTTGGACCGCCTATTTGATCGGTTGTACCGGGTGGATCGGTCGAGAAGCCGTGCCCAGGGCGGCAGCGGGCTGGGCCTGAGTATCTGCAAGAGCATCGTAAACGCCCTCGGCGGAGAAATTCGGGCCACCAACGGTAGTTTGGGCGGGCTTCGAATCGAGGTTGAACTTCCACATACTGGATAAAAATATAAGACCATGACCAGCAGACACATTCTTGTTGTCGAAGACGAGGAGAAAATCGCCAGCTTGCTTTGCGACTATCTGAAAGAGGCCGGCTTTCGGACATCTACCCAGAACAACGGTGACCGCGTTCTTGCTCAGATCAAAAAAGACCCGTTGGATTTGATTTTACTGGATATCATGCTGCCGGGGAAGAATGGGATTGAATTATGTCGGGAGATCCGGCAGTTTTCCAATATTCCCATCATCATGATCACCGCCCGGGTGGAAGAAATCGACCGGCTGCTGGGTCTGGAACTCGGCGCGGACGATTATATCTGCAAACCGTTCAGCCCCCGGGAAGTGGTTGCCCGGGTCAAAGCGATTTTCAGAAGAATGCATGCCGAACCACTAACACACAATCTGGTTATCGGTTCGATATCACTGGATGATAAAACCCATCAGGTGATGATCGATAAGCAGGTATTAAACCTGACGCCCAACGAATTTGGGCTGTTAAAGATCATGATGCGCCGGCCCAACCGTGTATTTTCCAGAAGTGAACTAATCAACCGGGTTCAGGGATATGATTTTGAAGGCTATGACCGCACCATTGACAGCCACATAAAAAATTTGCGCAAAAAGATTGCTCAGAAGCTCCCCGGCCAGGAAATCATCACTACGGTTTACGGCGTTGGGTACAAATTCAGCGCTTCGTCTGACTAATCCAAAGGGGAACTAAGGGCCTATACACGTATCACTGGAGCTTCAGTAATTGAACAGCAGAAATCAATCTTTTGATTCATGAAAACGGGAAGGTTATTTTGCCATGAAATCGGGCGGCCCCAAAATTTTTTTTCTGACGATTCTTCTGGCTGGAGCGGCTGCGGGTTTGGGCTGGTTAATTTTCGGTGAACTGCAGGATCGAGCAGGCTCGAGCAAAAGCGCTAAGACTTTGCGACCGGTGCCGGTAGAAGTGGCTCAGATTAAGCGCGGGCCGATCGCTTTACAGCGGATATTCAGCGGGGAGTTGCATGCCCTGGCTGAGTTTGTTGTTGCGCCGAAAGTAAGCGGCCGGGTGGAGCGTGTGATCGTTAATATCGCCGATACGGTAAAGCGGGGGCAGGTCGTGGCCGAGCTGGACAATGACGAATATGTCCAGGCTGTGGCCCAGGCCCAGGCCGATCTGGAAGTCGCCAGGGCCAACCGGTCCCAGGCCAAAAGCGCCCTGGAAATCGCTAATCGCGAGTTTAAACGCACCGAGTCACTTTTAAAGCGCGGGATCGCATCCGATTCTGAATTCGATGCCGTGAGGCAGGATCGACTGGCCAAGCAAGCTCAACTTAAAGTCGGCGCGGCCCAGGTGACGAAGGCCGAATCCTCGCTGGAAACCGCGAATATCCGGCGCGGCTATACCCAGGTCACAGCGGGCTGGACCGGTGGCGCCGAGCATCGCGTTGTCGCCGAGCGATATGTGAACGAAGGCCAGACCGTAGCCGCCAACGCGCCGCTGCTCTTAATCGTCGATCTAAATCCCATCGTCGGGGTGATTTTCGTAACAGAGAGAGACTATGCTCACCTGAAACCCGGGCAGCTCGTTTCGCTGACAACCGACGCCTATCCCGGCGAAAACTATCCGGGCCGCATCGCTCGCATCGCCCCCATCTTCCGCAAGTCCACCCGACAGGCGCGGATCGAAATGACCATCGACAATCCGCAGCATCGACTCAAACCCGGTATGTTCATCAGCGCCACAGTGGTATTAGCCCGGGTGCCTGAGGCGATCATCGTTCCCGAACAGGCGTTGACCATCCGTGATGACCGGAGCGGTGTTTTCATCGTCAGTGAGGATGGACAATCGGTCGCCTGGCACGAGGTAAAAGTGGGCATTCGCGAAGGCGACCGGGTGCAGGTGGAAGGCGAGGGGCTTTCCGGTCAGGTTGTGACCCTAGGACAGCAACTGGTAAAGAACGGCTCTGCGATCACGATTCCTGACGTGCAGAGCCAAACCGCTGACGGCCGCAAACAGAGGAACACCCAATGAATCTGCCGAGCTTCAGTGTTAAGCGCCCGGTTTTCACGACCATGGTGACCCTGATCGTGGTCATCCTGGGAGCCGTCTCTTTAAGCCGGCTGCAGATCGACATGCTGCCCAACATCGAACTGCCGACGCTGAGCATCCGAACAGATTACGAAGGTGCCAGTCCCGAGGTTATGGAGCGGCTGGTGACTCAAATTATTGAAGAGATCGTGGCCACGGTGCCCGGAGTTGAGGAAATTACGTCATCATCCTCAGAGGGCCGCAGCCGGGTGCGTGTCAGTTTCGTGTGGGGTACGGAAATCGACATGGCGGCGATTGACGTGCAGGGCAAACTCGAAGACGAGATCAACGAGTTGCCGGATGATATCGTCAGGCCCCGCGTCCGAAAATTTGACATCGCCAGTTTTCCGGTGGTGCTTTTGGGTATCTCCAGCAACCTCGATCCCGTGGAACTCACGGAACTGATTGAAGTCCAGATCCGTTACCGCTTTGCCCGCGTTCCGGGTGTGGCCCAGGTTGACGTTTGGGGAGGCTTCAACCGCGAGGTCCGGATCGAACTGGACCCTGATCGGATCAAGGCCGTGGGTCTGCCGCTGGACCGGGTGCTCGATGCGATTCGCGACGCCAACCTCGATCTTCCGGCGGGCAAAATCGAACAGGGACGTTATGAGGTCACGCTGCGCGCACCGGCCGAATTTATCAACCTCGATCAGATTCGAGAGACCGTCATCGTCCAGCGTGACGGTGCCGCCGTAACCCTGGGTCAAATTGCCGAGGTCAAAGACACCTACGAGAAGCTGACGCGCATCGTACGCGTTAACGGTGGGCGCGGACTGCGCGTGGCGATTCGTAAGCAGGCCAATGCCAATACGGTCGAAGTGTCTAAACGTATCCTGGCTGAAATTGAAGCGGTCAACCTGGCCTTCCCTCAAATCAACATTGTTCCGGTCATCAACCAGGGCAATTTCATCGAACGGTCAATCGCCAACGTTGCCCGCTCGGTACTATACGGGGGCGGGCTGGCAATCGTGGTGTTGCTGTTTTTCCTGCGCAACATCCGCAGCACGCTGGTGATTTCCCTGTCGATCCCGATCTCAATCGTGACCACTTTTGCGTTAATATTCTTCGGGGGATTCACGCTCAACCTGATGACCCTGGGCGGGCTGGCCCTGGGGGTGGGCATGATGGTCGACAGTTCTATCGTCGTGCTCGAAAACATCTTCCGCCGCCGCAGTGAGAATGGCGAAGCGCCGGAGGAAGCAGCGGTGGAAGGTGCCCGGGAGGTCGGGTCGGCAATCATCGCCAGCACTATAACCACGCTGGTAATTTTTCTGCCGTTGATATTCGTGCGCGGCGTCTCGGGCATCCTCTTTAAGGAACTGGCGTACGTGATCATCTTTTCCCTGATCTGTTCGCTGATCGTGGCGCTGAGCCTGGTGCCCATGCTGGCGTCCAGACTCCTGACGTCAAGCCAACAGCGGCCCATGGGACCGGCGTCTCGAACGAAGCGCTGGGCCGCCGCCGCCAATTCCGTCTTTGCGAGTCTCGAAAACACTTACCTGGATTTGTTGCGATGGGTTCTGGGCCATCGCCTGGTCACCGTCTTTGCAGCTGCTGCAGTGCTCGGCGCCAGTCTGCTGCTTTTGCCCCTGATCGGCAGTGAATTTCTGCCCCCCAGTGATGAGGGCGAGGTTCGTGTAAGTGGTAAGATGGAAATCGGTACCCGGCTCGAGCTGGTCGATCGGCAGACACGCATAATCGAGCGGATCGTTCAACCGGCCGTGCCCGAGGCAGTGGCGTCGGTCGTCAGTGTCGGCGCCTCCGGTTGGCGGGCCAGCGCGGGCTCAGAGGGTGAAATACGCATGTCTCTGCTGCCGGCCGCCCGGCGCGAACGCTCCAATGTGGCAATCGCCCAAGACCTGCGGCGCCGTTTGGACGGCAGTGTGCCCGGTATGGAGGTCCGTGTCCGGGCACCGCAGGGTCAGTTCTTACTTGAACGACTCCTGGGCGGTGACGAGGGGTTGACCATCGAGATTCGCGGCTACGAGCTTGCCACGCTCGACGCTCTGGCCGGGAGCGTTGCGAAGCTGATTGTGGATGTGCCGGGTATCACGGACGTTCGGACCAGTCTCGAAGCCGGCATACCCCAGCAGGAGATCCGCGTGAACCGTGACAAGGTCGCCGATCTCGGTCTGAGCGTTCGCGACGTCACCCAACTCCTGCAAACCGCGGTGGCCGGTTCCAAAGCCGGCGAGTACCGAACGGGGGGCAATTCCTATCGCATTCAGGTTCAGCTCAAGGATGCCGAGAAACGCTCCTTAAACGAGATTCTCAACCTCACGCTGACAACTGTATCCGGTGAAAAGGTGGCGCTGCGCAATCTCGTCACTACCGAAGCAAGCCGCGGTCCGATTTTGATCGACCGCAAAGACCAGCAGCGCAGGGTGACGATCCGCGCCAACGTCGCGGGGCGCGATCTGGGTTCCGTGGCCCTTGACGTGCAGGCTCTGTTGGATCAGATTCCACGTCCGGTCGGCTATGACCTGATGGTTGCCGGTAATTTCGAAGAACAGCAAAAGGCTTTCAGGGAGTTGGTCATCTCGCTCGTGCTGGCGCTGGTCCTTGTATATATGGTGCTGGCCTGCCAATATGAATCGTTGCGGAACCCGCTGGTGGTTATGTTTTCCGTTCCTTTGGCAGCGGTCGGCGTGCTGGTGACGTTGTTTATTACGAAAACGACGCTGAATGTGCAGTCCTACATCGGCTGCATTATGCTGGGGGGGATCGTGGTCAACAATGCAATTTTGCTGGTGGACCAGGCCGGTCGATTGGTTGCCGACGGGATGCGTACACGCGAGGCCCTGACTGAGGCCGGCCGTCGCAGATTGCGGCCGATTCTGATGACGACTTTGACCACCATTCTTGGCCTGCTGCCGCTGGCACTCGGCATCGGCGAAGGGTCCGATGCCCAGGCCCCGCTGGCGCGCGCGGTTGTCGGCGGCCTGACCGGATCGACGCTGATAACGTTGGTACTGATTCCGGTAGTCTATTCATTGTTTCATCCCGAGCCGAAAAAAAGCCGCGATTGAAGTTTAGCGAAGTCAGAAAATCCGGTGCAAAACTCGGTATGGCTAAAAAACCGGCATTGAAAAGCGTCCAGATGAGACTGGCTATGGTCACTCTGATTTTTGCCTTATAATATAGGCGGTACCGGTCACGAAATAGGAATATCCCATGAGTGCAATGCCACATAGAACAATTAATAGGTGTTGGCTCTTTTTTCCATAGGTAAAATAGCCTATCCCAACGATGCTGAAAATGACCATCGCAATCATACTTCCCTTTGTTGATCCATCTGAAAAGCCTTTTATAATTCCGACATCACCGGATAATTCTTTGGCCGCTGTGCGCAGGTCATTGTCGGTTGTTTTTTGTGAGCTGATACCTGAATCCACAACAATTATCGATTTTTCGCTGGTTTTGTGCCGCAAAGAAATGAACCAGTAAAAGGTAAGTAAAACACCTGCTGCCACCAGAATTATGACAAATACCGCAGTCCGATTTGGGTGGGCGGTCTTGGACGCCTGGGCAGATTCCATAAACTCTTTGAAAATAAGTCCGCAATACTCGAATTGTGGTAAATCTTCTTGCTGGATGCTACATCTCGGGCATTTTATCATTACGTCTCACTCCGCAGAACGATTTTCCCACTCACACTGGCTTTTTCCATTAACCGATGGGCACGTTGTACCTCTGCGAGCGGTACACGGGCTCCACTGCGTGTGTATTTCTTCATGATCTTTTAGGGCTCAAGTTCACATTTCATTAGTATGCAACCGCCTTCGTGTGGAATAAGTCCATGTGGTTTCAAATCCACGTTTTCCACCACCTCAAATCTGCAGCGTCTATATAAAACATTGGGCATCAGCATTACCGGCAAGAACAATGAGACTCAAACTGCTAAAATCGGTTTCTTTAGCCTTCTCCTTTGTTAAAGAAATTAGATCATGAAACAAAAACTCTATGATTCCTTCAGATGCAATACTCACTAGTTCAGCTAAAACTGCACAGTCTTCTTTTCTACCGATACGAAACGATATCCCCATCATGAGTGTCTCCATTGAAATTGAAAATAAATTAGCGAGTATTTTGAATCAACTCAGCAAAAACTAAATAGCAGATTTAATTGAGATTAGGCAAGCCCGCAAAAAAGTTGTGATATCCGCAAAATCAAAAATAATATTTGACGAATTCAAAACCTGTGACCCCTTACCAAGGATTCAACTATCAATTTATGCCTTTTTCGACAGTCTCAGCAGAACAGGTTCATCCAAATATCATGTACGTTGGAGCTATCAACAGATTTCGATGGCGGATTTTGAGTGTGATGCTTCACAAAAAAACAAGTACGGCATTGATAGGCAGCTCTGTACTTATTTAACTCCTTAACCCTTTATTGCAAATCATCAAAGGTTGAGATTAAAAGCAGCTATATGAAATTAGACTTTTCGAGCAGCGATTTTAAATATCATCAGGTTTTTAGCCTTGTGAAATTATTGCTTTGGAGTAGCCTTCAATTTTCGTTTGTTTACTTTAATAACAACATACTGGGTTTTAGCAAAAAAAGAGCGAGGCCATCTGACCTCCCTCTTTTGTGTTTGAAATTCTCAGTATGTTATTTCTTGAACTTCCTCCTGAATCCTGCAAGTACTACTAATCCAGAACCCAAAAGAAGCATGCTTGCGGGTCCAGGGGTTGAAATCACGTCATATCCGACGACATCAAAGGCCAGGATATCGTTATAGGTCAGGTCCAGTAACTCACCATAAGAAGCTGTCGGATCCATCATACCCAATTCAGAGTAGTCAGCCCAGTGGCTGGCTTGGCGCCCATCAGAACCCAACCCCCCATCGGACATATCAATAATTAAAGCCGTATCATATGAGAACCAGCCGTCACTTCCATCATAAGAAATATCAATTTCACCGGCTCCATGTTCATCCGTATGGCGATAAAGATCTAGAATGCTAGGCGGTAGTGCATTGTCATAACCATAGTTTTGGTAGTACCATAAATTGCTGTCCACCGAACTGACGAATCCCAGGGCATGTCCAATCTCGTGGGCAGCTACCCCGACAAAGTCCATTTCCAAACTATCGATACCATCGCTCCGGTCATAGTCAAAGGCAAATTTTGTGTTAAATTCAACGGAAGCATCAGGACCAGTGAATCCTGTATACCCAAGGGCTTTTAAATTTGCCTGTGTTCCGAAGATGTCAGAGGAGGCATATAGCAAATCATCTTCTCCAGAAGGGCTATTACTCCAAAACGACAAATTTTCACCCAAACCGGTTGTCGGCAGAGCATTAATATAGCCGACTGCACTCGTATCCGCATCAGAGGTTCGGTCAATGTTTAATTGATTTTTTACATCCCCAAAGTCGGCATAATATAGTGTGCTTGATGTACCACCGATAATGCTCGATGAGCCCATATCTGCAAAAGAAATGTTAATATTTACGATGATATCATCAAGGAGAATATTTTCCCATATTTGTGCAGCTTGTCCGAGAGCAGTTTCCTGGTCTGAATTTGTCCCGGTCAGGTTAAAATCAACCTTGAACGCCGATACTGGCTGAGAAAATCCAAGCCAAATAACTGAAATCCCGGCCTGGATTAATGCAATGAAAGCATTTTTGTTCACTTGCTCATACCCTTTTTCAGTTAAGCCCAATTTTTAAACAATTCATAAAGAAGGAAATTGAACCGTATCGAAATTTTACTTTATGTACAGCAACAATTATGCCAATTTTTCGGGTCGGACGGTTTTTCTTAAAACTTCAATAGACCTTCTGAGTATCGCAAAATAAAACCCGGCCTCTGAATTCCTTTTCAGCCGTGAAATCCGTTTGTCTCATGCGATCCATCGCATAGCGGCTTTTTTTTCGAGCCTCCGCAACGGCACAGGGTATAGTGATCCGCATCGGGAAGCAGCGCATCCGAGGATTGATCGTCTTTCAGTTCGATATCTCCCTGACAATGGAGCGGTCCGTCTTTTTCGACCACGATGCACGTCTCCCGGCAGTAATCTTTTTCATGTTTGCCGTTAAAGATGTAAGTTAGCGCACCAGAGGGACATTTCTTGATGGTGTCGATGATCTCAGCCGCAGATGCCGCATCTGGATCGTACTTGGGTGCGTCATGGGTACCAAAAACCGCTTCCAATTCACCGCAGTAGCCGGCGCCCATGCACATAAAGCGGTCGTATACGATGGTGATCTCTTTACCCTCGTAGTATTCCAAGGGCGGTTTGTCGGAATCTTCGCGTTCTCCGACGAATTCGGCCTGTGCGTGTGAGCCATCGCACAGTGGCTTGAACATCGATTCGCCGCAACGACAAAGGGAATAGACGCGAGGGGTCTCGGTTGGGCTCCCGTCGCTACCGACCAACTTCGCGTCCACAGCCATGAGGGGGCTGTATTTGGTGAGGATGACCTCGCTTTTTTTCATGGTGGAACCTCCTTTCCGGTGAACTGAGAAATTGTATGTCACCTTTTATTGATACTTGACAATTGTTCGCATATATGCGAACAATTGAACATGCGAAAAATCAAATTTTATAGATCCGAAACAGATAAATGTCCTGTCGAGGAATATTTTGATTCGCTTACAAACAAACAATTTGAAAAGATTTCCTTTGTTCTTGATTTGATATAACAAATTGACATCGTGCCAAGAAAATATTTCAAGGGACTGAAAGGCACAGATGACATTTGGGAGGTCAGGGTTCAGCATGGCAACAACATATTTCGGATTCTGGGGTTTCTTGATGATAAGGATCTGGTAATATTGAATCATGCTTTCACCAAAAAGTCTCAGAAGATTCCACAAAAAGAAATAAACAACGCTGAAACGAGAAAAATTCAATATTTTAAACAAAAGGTCTTGAAATGAGCGATTTCCAAAAATATAAAAAAAAGCGAATGAAGCAGGATCCTGAATTCTGGTCTGGATACGATGAAAGACTTGAAACCTTTAAACTTGGCATACTTCTGAAACAGGCACGTCTGGAAGCCGGTCTTACTCAGGATCAGATCGCAAAGCGGCTCAAAACCACGAAATCTGTTGTATCGCGTATGGAAAATCATGCAACCGACATCCGACTTTCAACGCTTGAAAAATTTGCCAAGGCCGTTGGACGGAAAATCCATGTAGCCCTGAGATAAAAACACTTAACCAGTCAGAATATTCAGAATCTCCCTCGTTTTTTTACACACAACGCTGCGGACAACCAACGGGCCTGAGGGCTTTCAAGCTGGCACAGCCCTTAACGATAAAAACCGCAAGTTATTCCCGTCTGGTTCCTCCGTTGGTTATCTGACTGGTGTGATTATTTAGCCATTTTGAAAAGTCTATACGTGACAGTTTTCCTGCAGCAAGCTCGAGCATGACACGCTCTTGTTCATCCACGCTGGCAATTATTTCATACCCATTTAAGATAAGAAAAGTTTCCATAGCAGCATGCCCGACTCTTTTGTTCCCATCGACAAAGGGGTGATTCATTACCAATGAAAAACATAGAGCGGCTGCTTTCGTAACTATATCAGGATAAAGGTCATTTTGATCGAATGATTGTCGAGGTTGGTTGACGGCAGATTCCAGGGCGTTTAAATCGCGAATGCCACGAGAACCCCCTGATGAGGAAATGATCCGATTATGGAGCTCAAAAACTTCCGAAATGGAAAGATAGCGCATCAGGCCAGTCGCTCATAAAGTTTCTGATTTTTTAATAAAACTTTTCGTATTGTCGCTTCCAAATCTGGATCAGGCTGTGAGATGAGATCCTCAATCGAAGCAATTACAAATTGTTCAGGTAACAGCCCGAATTTTTTAGCTTTGTCTTTGAGAATAGCAGCTTTATTATCATCTATTTCAACTATGATTCTGGTCATGGCTATATCCTTCAATTTTTCGATATACACCTAAAATACATCATAATTCAAAGATTCTCAAGGACTTTTGCCTCATCGGGTAGCCGGGGGTCATTACTGACCCCAAGCCCCCTCAGAACCGGACGTGAAAGTTTCCCCTCATACGGCTCAAGCCTCCCATAAGGCAAGCCCTTGTGGGGCTACCCGCCGGAGTGAATTACATTCAAACCAACTTTGCGATACAGGCTGACAGTCACAATGCTTTTCGGCGGAAGGCGCACCAGCCAGCACAAG
>CACVKW010001111.1 GCA_902749685.1 Olavius sp. associated proteobacterium Delta 1
TCCAGTATCCAGAAACCAGAATCCAGGATCAGTCAATACTTTCAATGGTCTTCATTGCAGCAGCGAAGTTGGATTTCAATATTTTATGCAACTATAGGGTGTACTCTGAGTTCTCTATACCGGAAAGAAATAAGAATCGGCCTGCTTCGATTTTATCACCCATTAACTTTAATAAAGAAGCAAAATGTTCATTATTCAACAACATTTCATTAGTAGAATCTCTGCAATCGTTTCCAGAGTTCCGTGATAATTATATAGGAAGCTTCTTCAGCAAAAATATAATCATCTCCTGAGACCGCGCGGCAGGATTCAACTAGAGCCGTATTTTCCTGGAGGCAAAATTTAACTTCTATATCTGCACTGAGGGAAAAATAAAGATCCATCAAATTCCATTCACCTGTATTTGCTATCCTCGCCTTTTTCTCCAAAGGCAATTCTGAAATAAGCCATTCTACAGCCTGTTTAACTGTTGTTGGAAGTGATTTGCCGGATTTAATCATTTTTAAAATAAACGGCTAATTCTGACCAGTAAAATTCCTATTCTTTTTATCGGTTTTATTTCAAAGAGGCTTAAAAACTATTTCAATTGAAAGGTACTGGACAACATCGGCACTGAGAATGGCGCTGAGTTTTCGTTTAAAATCTTTTTCTGCCATAGTGGCACCCCCTTTTTCAAGTTTCAAACAGGTCAACTCGGTATGTGGACTATCCGAAGGAGCGCAGGAATCAGATGAGAATCGGATTCGATTTTATAGCTGGAGAACCGACTCAACCCTATAGTTGCATAAAATTTTGAAATCCAACTTCGCTGCTGCAATGAAGACCATTGAAAGTATTGACTGATCCTGGATGCCGTTGAAATTCACCGATAGTGTCCTGTTAGATATCCAGCATCAAGTATCCAGCATCCAGCATCTGCCCGGAAAAAGCAACGATCTCAGACATAACGGCCTGGCTAGATGACAAGAATTTATGCAATGTTAGGGTCAAGTCAGTTGGAATAGGAAAATCAAAAATTGTATAATAGAATTTATAAACAAATCGATGGGACTTAGTCAATCATTATTGAGGGCACCGGCAGGTGGTGATACCACACAATAAAACCAAATATCAGCCAACTACCGATACATAGGGATATCCTGCCGCAGGTTTTTTTCAATTTCTCTAAAAACACCGGGTTGCCACCCGGAATATACAATGGACAATTTCGGGGGTTCACCCTCCAGGAGTCAGAACAACGGCACCCATGGTCTGGCGGGATTCGATTCGATGATGGGCTTCCGTCGCCTGGCTTAGGGGAACGGCTTCGATGGCGGGGATGATCGTGCGGTTTTGAATCTTTGCGAACAGTTTATGGGCCAGGCGCTGCAGGTAGGTCCGATCGTCAAAATAATCGAAACATACCGGGGCCGACATGGTCAGGGACCGCTGCTTCAACACGTTCACGTCTAGTGGGATGGACTGGCCGTCGCGGTCGCCGATGACGGCGCAGTGCCCGCAGCGGGACAGGCAGGCGACGGCGGTATCTAGCTCATGGGCACCGCCGCTGTGGACCCAGTAGTCAACCCCGCGTCCATTGGTGAGGCGCATCACATCGACCGCTAATGGGGTATCGTCCGCGACCACAATCGGGTAATCGCAGCCGCAGTCGCGGCTGAACCTGGCCTTCTCGGCCGTGGATACCGTGCCCAGGACAGTCAGATCCATTGATTTGGCCCATTGGCTGAGCAAGTGGCCCAGGCCGCCGGAAACCGCCTGGATCAGAATCGTCGCGCCCGGGGCGGCCCTGAACACCCGGCTAAGCAGCAACGCCGCCGTAACACCTTTGAGCAGTATTGAAGCGTTATCATCCGATACGCCATCGGGCAGGGGAATGCAGGCCTCGGCATCGATACAGCGGATGTCGGCATAGGCCCCTGGCATTCGACTCAGGTAGGCGACGCGGTCACCCGGGAATAAACCATTGACCTGATCCCCCACGTCGATGATCTCACCCACGCCTTCCATACCCGGTGTCCCCGGGAAATCAAAGTCCGCAGCGATTCCCCGGCGATGCATAAGATCGAGGTAGTTGACCGCCACGGCGGTCTGACGGATGCGCACCTGCTGGGGGCCTGGCACAGCGATCGTCACATCGCTCAGGGTCATGACCTCGGGACCTCCGGCAGCCGCCACCACCACCGCCCTGGCAGGCAGGTGCTCGCCCCCAACGGCCGCCGCCACCACCACCGCCCTGGCAGGCAGGTGCTCGCCCCCAACGGCCGCCGCCATTGTCACTGCTTCTTCGGGGACCGGCGGTCCGGTGGGCGCCGCCTGGTCGGCCAGAAACGTTCGCAGCCCCCCGAACCCGGCCTCGAAGATTAGCCGGCCAACCCGGTTTTTCAGCTCCGCGGCGCGATCATCCGGCGCGCGAAACTGCGAGCGCCCCTCCCAGAAGGTCCGGTTGCCGTCGGTCACCGGCTTGAGGCGAACTGTGGCCATGTAGTCAAATAGAGGCAGGGGCGAGTCCAGGATGCAGCAAGTAAAGGTGTGCTCGCGGTCGCTGTGGCTCAGCAACTGTTCGCGCAGCTCGGTGCCGTCGCTGAGACTGAATCGCCGCACGCCGCCGACCACGTCGCCGGCGACATCGTTTTCCATCCGGCTGCGGGCCACGGCCGGATGCCATTGATCGTGACTGTTGAAATCGCGCAGCACGGCCCACACCCGATCGATGGGGGCGTCAATGACGGCCGATTTAATGACGGTAACCTTCATGATTGCCCGTAGCGTTTTTTCAATGCATCCAGCCCGGTCAGAAACATCCCGCCGCTGACGGTTTCAGTCAGCTCGGCTACCTTTTCCAGCGGGCAATCGAATTCCGCAGACCACTCGATGAAGCAGCGATTGCCCTCGGTGACGGGAAACAGCCGCAGGGTGGCTAGGTAATCGCTCAGATCCATGGGGCTGTCCAGGATAGCGGAAATACAGGTGTAGTCGTAGTCCGACAGCGACAGCAGTTTCTCCCGGACCTGGGTGCCGTCTTTGAGCTGGAAGGCTCTCACGCACCCGACCTTGTCGGCCGGGTGGCCTTTTTCAATGCGGCTCAATACGATCAACGGATGCCAGCTGGCCAGCCCGTTGAAATCTCGAAGATCCCGCCACACCCGGTCGGCCGGGGCGTTCAGGACCGTGGACCGATAGACCTTGACCATTTTTTATTTCTCCTTGTCCCCTGCGGGGCGCTCCTTCTGCAGTTCAGCCAGCAGTTGGGTGAGTTTGCTGGGGTCGCCGGCATCGATGCCGATTTCGCCCAACAGGTGGTCCAGGATAGGGGCCTGGGCGCGGTAGCGCAAGGCGCTGCTGACGAGCCGATCGGTGAGCCCGCCTTCACCGTCCGGAGGTCCACCGCCGGCCGGCAGCGTCAGGCCGTCGAGATGGACTATCTTGATCCCTTCGATCTTCTCCATGGGCTTGACGCTCTCGCGGATGATCGTGTCTAGTTTTTCCACCAGTCGCATCCGCAAGGCCGAGATCCGGGCCTCGGGGCTGGCGATGTTGTTGGCCTCGGCCATGAGCCGGACCCCCTCGGATTCGACCTCGTGTCGAATTTGATAGGCTTTTGAGCGGGTCGCTTCGGCCTCGGCAAAAGAATCGGCCTGGATGCGCGCAATGTCAGCCTGCTCGGCGGCCACCGCCTTTTCGGTGGCGATGCGGGTTTTATGCCGCAGCTGGTCCTTTTCCACCTCCAGGGCCGTCAGGATCAGCTCCACCTGCTTTTTACGGTCCGCCTGGGCCTTCTCCCGGGCCGTGAATATGGCCTCTTCGGCAGAAATGGCCGCCGCGCGCACCTCGTCGGCCCTGGCGCGGGCCGCCGTCTCGGCCTCGGAGGATTCGGCCACGGCAATCGTCCGGGCATGCTCGGCCAGTTCAATCAATTGACGCCGTTCGATCTCCATGGCCTCGATGTCACGCTGCTGCTCGATGCGGTCCTGCTTCAGCTGGCGCTCGGAGGCGATGCTGGCCTTCTCGATCTCCTCGTTGGCAATGATGTCAGCCACCCGGGACTCACGCTTGCGCTCGGCGCGCTCGCGGACCAATTCAGCCTGCTGCTGGGCGCGGCGGAACTCCAGCTCCTTTTCCTGGGCCAGGCGGGCGTATTCGCTCTCGCGTTCGATTTCCAGGCTTTGCTTTTCGGTTTCCAGGTTCTTGGTGCGGATCTGGATCAGGGTGTCCTGCTCGATGTCGTTGCGCGTTTTCTTGCGCTGTTCGATTTCGTCCGTCAACCGGGTCAACCCCTCGGCGTCGAAGGCATTTGAGGGATTGAAGTACTCCATGTCGGTCTGGTCGAGGTCGATCAGGCTGGCGGTTTCAAGTTCAAATCCGTTTTTTTCCAGGGACTCGGCCACCGCCTTCCCGACGGACTGAACGAACTGGCTGCGCTGCTCGTGAAGCATTTCCAGGGTCATGCCGGCGGCTGTGGCCCGCAGGGCATCGAAAAATTTGCCCTCCATCATCTCGCGCAGTTCGACGGGCTTGCCCGTCTTGCGCCCGAGGGTCTGGGCCGCGATGGTGACGCTGTCGACCGCTTTGCGGACCCGGATGTAAAAATCCAGGGCCACGTCCACGCGCATGCGGTCTGCGGAAATCAGTGCTTTGTCCTTCTCACGGACCACCGACAGCCGCAGGGTATTGAGATGGACTTCTGTGATATCGTGAAAAATCGGAAAGACGAAAGCGGCACCATCGATGATCACTTTCTGCCCCCCCAGTCCGGTGCGAACGAAGGCGATCTCCTTGGACGATCGATGATAAAAGGAACGGATGAACCAGATCCCCACCGCGATGAGGATCAACGCGATGATGACCACCAGAATAACCCACCCGGAAATAGTCATGATACTCCTCCTGTGGTTAGCTGCGCTTGATGTTAAGAAAATCTTTGGTTTGGGCCGTGAGGGCCTTCTCGGTGGGCAAACGCTCCATCGAGGAGGCCCCGTAAAACCCGTTGCAGTCCGGACAGCGTTTCAGGACGTACTCGGCATCGGCGGGCATCGAGATCGGACCCCCGTGGCACAGGACAATCACGTCCCGGCGCTTCTTCAGCGCAACTTCGCTCCAGGCGTTGACATAATCGACGCAATCGTCCAGGGTTTTGGCCGTGTCGGCCCCGATGTTGCCGCCGGTGGTCAGTCCCATATGGCAGACGATGACGTCGGCTCCGGCCTCGGTCATGGCGATGGCATCGTCTTCAGAGAACACATAGGGCGTCGTCAGCATGTCTTTTTGGTGTGCCAACCGGATCATATCCACCTCCGGCCCGAAACCCATCCCGGTTTCCTCCAGGTTTTTCCGGAAGTCGCCGTCGATCAGCCCCACCGTGGGGAAATTCTGCACCCCGGCAAACCCGACGGCTTTGAGCTGGTCGAGAAAGTGGTCGAAGATGCAAAAAGGATCGGTGCCGTTGACGCCGGCCAGCACCGGGGTGTTGCGGGTGACCGGAAGCACTTCCCGGGCCATCTCCATCACGATGTCATTGGCATTGCCATAGGACATGAGCCCGGCCAGCGATCCCCGGCCGGCCATGCGGTAACGGCCCGAATTGTAAATTACGATCAGGTCGATGCCGCCGGCCTCCTCGCATTTGGCCGACAGTCCGGTGCCGGCGCCGCCGCCGACGATGGGCTGTCCGCTGCGAATTTTGGCGTTGAGTCGATCTAAAATCTGTTGTCGGGTGAAACGGGCCATAAGTAATCTCCTTACCCGGACAAGCCGGAAGTGAAAATTGAAGAATGAAGATTGTCAATTGAATATTTAAGGTATTCTATCTTTTTAATTTTTTGACAGGATCAACTGGATCAACAGGATAGTGTCTTGCTAAGTCCATCGATTCGTAAATACGATGACGTATTTACTCACTCAGGACTTAGTGTTGAGTAAGCAAATATGTTGGATTGGTCAATAATTATATGCCACTGTAATTGCGAATCGAAGCACTAAGCAAAAAAAATATCCTGTAAATCCTGTTATCCTGTCTAAATCATTGTCGTTTCAAATGAGGTTGCGGGTGCCAGGAAATCGAATCACTCAATCCTGAAACCGGAACAGGGATCCGCCTGCGGCGGAAAACCTTCATTTAATGTCCGGCAGAACCGGATGTTAATGAGGAGTTCATAGTTCCTTAGATACGGATTCACCGCCCGAGCTTGCATCCCGCTCCGCGGGGCTTTGCTCGAGTCGCAGAGATCGCAGAGGATCTATTCTTTTAACTTATTTCTGAGAGGCCCCGCTAAGGCGGGATGACCATTCGATTATTAAGATTTAAAGGTTGGCCTCCAGAAAGTAAAAAAACCAAGCCCTTCGGGCAATCGTGTCGCGCTTTATCCACACTACCCCATGCCTATGTATTTCCTTGTAGATCAGGCGGAATATACTTTATGTTTGCCGTCCTCTCAACGGCAAACATAACATAATTGTTCTTTGCGCGCTTTGCGGCTCTGCGGTGAATATAAAAATAAATATTAATAAAAATGTCTAAATAATTATTGCTGCCTTACAGTAATATCTAAAAAGTGATCGACCAGCGCCTGGGCGAAGGCCGGATCGTTGATGTTCAGGTCGAGTTTGATCAGCCGGCGATTGGGGCCCGGCTTAAATTCGCTTTCCAGGGTGTCGAACAGCATTCGATCGGCCGCCGGGTCGTGGAACGGTTGGCCGGGGGCATCGATCAGCGAAACCCCTTTCAGGGGCAGCAAAAACCGCACGGGCCCCTCCATCTGGTTGAGCCTGGCGGCGATGAAGCGTCCGCATGCCTGGTTTTCCGCCGGGCTGGTGCGCATCAGGGTTATCTGGGGGTTGTGCTGATAGAGGTTGCGGTCCTTGAATTTTTGCGGCAGCGTGTCAAGGGCTTCGAAATTGACCATGTCCAGCGCGCCGCAGGAAGCCACATAGGGGATTTGACTGCGGATGACAGCCCCCATGCGATCCTCATCAGCACTCATGACGCCGCCCACCAGAAAATCGGCCACTTCGGTGGTGGTAATGTCGATGACGCCTTCGAGCATGCCCGATTCGGCCAGTTTTTCCATGGATTGGCCCCCGGTGCCGGTGGCATGGAATACCAGGCAGTCATAGCGCATTTTCAGCGCATTGGCGACGGCCTGGACGCAAGGGGTGGTGACTCCGAACATGGTCAGTCCGATAGCCGGCAGCCGGGAGCGGTCCGCCGCCTGTCGAAAACCGATCATGCCGGCCAGAGCGTGGGCGGCGTTGGACAACACGCTGGCCGAGATGCGGTTGATGCCGGCCACGTCCGTGACAGAATAAATCATGCAGATGTCTGAAGGCCCCACGTATTGCCGCACATTGCCGGAGGCGACCGTGGAAACCATCACTTTGGGCAGGCCCACCGGCAAACTTCGCATCGCCGGGGTCGCCAGGGCGGTACCGCCGCTACCCCCGGCCGAGATGATGCCGCCCACATCGCGGCGCCCCGCCATGAAGCGGGTGAAGGCCCGGGCCATACCGGCCACCGCCGAACCGCGGTCACCGGTAAACACGGCCCCGATTCCTTGCGGATGGTGCCGCGCGACCTCCGTCGGGCTGATGGCAGCCGGGGAGGGCTTGCGCGAAGTGGACAGATCCACCGTAATGGTTCGCAGGCGCTGGCGGTCCAGGCAGGATTTGATGAACAGCAGGTCCCGGGCCTTGGTGTCGAAGGTCCCGGCGATGTAGGCGGCCCGGTCGATGGTGTCGGCCACCGACACCCGCAATACCGACGACTGGGTTTCACCCACCGGCGGGGTATAAGCAGTTTTTTCAGGAGCGCGGGCTTCCCCAAGGCCGGTCCGGCTCCAAAGCGTCGGCGCGCTGGCCCCGACGACGGCTTCGAGGCTATCTTCAGACGCCGGTTCCTCGAGCACCTTATCCGCCGCCGGCACCTCAATCGCGGCATCGGCCTCCGGTTCCTCGGGTTGCACGTACGGGATGTCGCCGGTGCCGGCGGTCACGCCCAGCGAATCTATCAGCTGGCTTGGGTCGGCCGCCAGGGTGGCGGCCTGCAATTCCCGTGCGACGCGGCCGTTTACGAACACATAGGCGCGTTGGGCCAGAGACTGAGCCATCTCTATATTCTGTTCGATCAGCAAAATGGACATGCCGCTGGAACTCAACTGGCGGCACACCTCTTCCACCCGTTGGATGACCAATGTGGACAAACCTTCGGACGGTTCGTCCATCATCAACAGCAGCGGATTGGTGACCAGGGCCCGACCGATGGCCAGCATCTGCTGTTCACCGCCGCTCAGGAGGGTACCGGAGATCTGGGCTCTTTTATTCAATTCCGGAAACAGATCGTAGACCGTCTCGGGTGACCACTGGGAATTCGCCCCGCCCTGGCGCCAGGCGAAACTCAGGTGTTCATCCACGGTTAAAGAGGGAAACAGCATCCTTCCCTGGGGCACATACCCGATCCCCAGCTTGGTAATATCATGGGTGGGCATCTTGACCGTTTCCTGACCATCGAAAGCGATCGATCCGGTCCTGAGCACGGGCGGCAGCCCCATCACCGACTTCAGCAGAGTTGTTTTGCCCATGCCGTTGCGGCCCACGACCACGATCAGTTCGCCGGGATGTACCTGCAGATTTACGTCCTGCAGGACGTGACTTTTGCCGTAGTAGGCATCAAGGTGTTCTATGTTCAACAGGGCTTCAGGCATGATCGGAATCTTTTGACTGCCGGCTTAAGGTGTAGATCTGCTGAACCTCTCGATTTTTCTCGATCTGCTCAGGGCTTCCTTCAGCGATAATGGCACCATGGTGCAACACGGATACCTGGTCGGCAATGCTAAATGCCACATCGATGTCGTGGTCGATGATGACCACGGTAATTTCGGGCTTGAGGCTCATGATCAGTTCGGTCATGAATATTCGTTCGGCTGCAGAAAGCCCCGCCATGGGTTCGTCCAGCAGCAGTATCCTGGGTCTGTGGGCCAGTGTGATGCCCAACTCCAGCTGACGGTTTTCTCCGTGGGAGAGCTCATCGACCGTTGTGTCGAGCTTGTCCGCCAATCCGACCCGATGGGCAATCTTGGCGAGGTAGCGACGCTGATTGTCAAATTTGCGCCAGGAACGAAACAGCGTGGCGACTAAAGAGGCTTTCTTTCTGCGCGTTTGCCAGGAGGCCAGGAACAGGTTCTCCTGGACCGTCAACTGCGTGAACAGGTTCGATATCTGATAGGTCCTGCCCAGTTGCGAGGCAATGCGTTTTTGCACGGGCTCACGGGTCAGGTCTTTGCCGAACAGCAAGATCCTGCCCTCATCCAGAGGAATTTCACCCGTGACCAAATTAAAAAGGGTCGACTTGCCGGCCCCATTGGGTCCGATCAACGCGCGGCTCTCCCCCGTCATGACGGTGAGGTCGACCTTGCTGACCGCATCGATGCCGCCGAATGATTTGGATACGTTTTTTAAAACCAGCGCCTGCACGTGATCAAGCCCTCTGAAAGCTCAACGTCTTGGAATACGATAACATGCTAATACCTGAATTTTTGCCAGCCAAATTCACTTGGTAGAACTTGCGCTATTCCCGAGACTAAGTCGGATAAAGTGGCCCCTGAAGGGCAGCAAGAGCGCTGGTTATATCTTGATGCAAAGTTTAGGTTACAGGTGTCAGGAAAGCGTATGGCCAGATCCTGAAACCTGAACACTGACACCTGAAACCTTCATTTTCTGACAACATGTTGTGAAAAATAAGCCCGCAAGGGCCTACAGATATAACCACTTCGCAATGTTGTTTATGCCGCATTAGTACCTATTTTAAATAAATCACATCATGCTTGCGCATGATTTATGCCATAGCCAGATTGAATATTTTAGAAATGCCATCGATTTAAATTGAAAAGGCAGAGCGAAGCGATACAACTCCGCCTCCGGCGGATCAATCTTCAATCGTCAATATTCAATTCCCCGATATAGCGGGATTTACGCTTCGCTGCAACCGGCTTGTCCGGGTTGGGGTTAATCCACCCAGCCGTTGTTCTTCTTTATTTTCGCGACATAATCCTTACCGAAGTATTTTTCGATCTCCATGAAATAGGAGGCCTTGTCTCCGGGCGGGTAGTCTCGGGTGGTGGCGGGTGCCGCCATGTACTTGTCGGCCATATCAGCATAGGGGCCGAACTGGGAGACATCCGTATAAGTCTTGACGGCCTCGTTCATCAGCCGGCCGTCTTTTCTGACCACCTTCTTGATGTAGATATTCTGCACCGGGTTGGCATATTTATCGAAATAAAACGGGCCGCGCGGAGATTCGTCGACACTCATCTTCACCTGGCGCAGGGCGGCGATAAATTTCTGGGGATCGTCCACCTGGCCGTTAATGGCCTTCATGGCTTTAAAGGCGACATGCACGGCGTCGTAACCCTGGACAGCGATTACGTCCGGGTAGTGGCCGTATTCCTTTTTAAAGCTTTCGCGGAATTTTTTGTTGGCCCCTGAAGGGTTGCCGTCGTAGTAGTGCAGGGAAGAGTAAACTCCCAACGCGGAATCGCCGAGCTCGGAGAGCATCGATACGATCGGCACATTGGCCTGACCCAGGATCTGGGGATAGATTTTGTCCAGTCCGAACTGTTTCCACTGTTTGAAAAAGCCGATCACCTGGGCACCGCCGGAGTTGTTCAGGACCGCATCGTACTCCTTGGACATGCTCATCAGCTTGGCCATGATCGAGCTGAAGTCAACGGCTTCCACCGGATGCCAGATGCGCTCGACTTTTTCCCCGCCGTTTTCCAAAAACCCCCTGATGAAACCAGCGGCCTGGTCCCAGGGGTAGGAATAGTCCTGGCCCACGATGATGATCTTTTTATATCCCAGGTCCTTGGCGCAGTACTGGCCAAAGTTAAAAATCACCTGGGCGCCGGTCCAGCCGGGACGGATGACACTGTTGGTTGCCTTGCGCATGGTAATGTCTTCCGGGGCGGAGTAGCCGATCAGCATGGGCACCTCGGGGTTGCGTGCACCCCAATCCACCGCCGCCATGCCTTCGTGCCCCAGTGAGGGCCCGATGATCAAATGGACTTTGTCGCGGGTCTTGAGCGTGTCCAATTTGGTCCGCATGACTTCGACATCGGCCTTGGTATCCTCGCTAAACACCTTGATCGGGACACCGTTGAATTCATTATTGTATTCGCCAAGGGCCAATTTGATCCCGTTGAGGCAGCCCTGGCCGAAAATGGTCGCCCAACCGGTGGTCGGGCCGATGGTGCCGATGCGGATTTCATCCATTGCCAGCGCATTGCCCGTTATGGCACCGATAAAAAAAATAACTGCAGTGATTGCTATAACCCAATTTTTTCTTTTCATTTTCACTTCTCCTTTCTTATTTTGTGTCCTCATGAAACGGATCGTCGGGGGCACCTTTGGCAGGCGCCCCGCTTCCCAAAGTTCGCGCTGCAACACGATCCCACAGGCGCTTTAATCCCCCGGCAGCCCCCTTGGGTGCGAACATAATCGTAATTAAAAACAAGATGCCCATAATCAGCAAATATCGCTGGGTGATACCGCTCAGAACCAGATCCAGAATTTTGAGAATTGCGGTCCCCAGGATAGCCCCGAACAAGGTCTGAATACCGCCCAGAATACCCGCCAGCAGGGCTTCGACGTTGGTTGTCAAGGAGACTGCGTGCGGATTGATCAGGCCGGTAAAGTAGGCAAAGAAAACGCCCCCGACGGCGGCCACGAACGCGGCAAAGATAAACGCCATGTAGCGCAGCAGAGAAACCGGGTAACCCAGCATCGCCATCCGGCTCTCGCTGTCGCGAACGCCGCGCAGCATCAGCCCGAATGGGGACCGTTTCAATGCCGCCAGAAAGTAAATCACGCCGCAAAAGAAAAACAGCTCAAAGAGATAAAACGCTCCTTTTGATTTTTCGGTTGAGATCCCGAATATCATCGGTGCGAAGATGTCGGTAATGCCCGAATCGCCTCTGGTCATCGATGCCCATTGACTCGCCAGTGCCCAGACGAGTTGGCCGAGTACCAGGGTGAGCATCAAAAAGTATATGCCCCGGGCACGAATCACCAGAAGCCCGGTCAAGGCGGCAAACAGGACCGCCACCCCGATGCCCACCAGGGGAGGTATTGGAAACGAGAGCTGATAGCGGGTCTGCAAAATGGCGATGAAGTAGCCCGATATACCGAAAAACGAAGCCTGCATCAAGGAAACGACCCCCAGTTCGCCGGCCAGAAAGCACAGGCTCAGGGTCAGCATTCCGAAATACATGACACGGATGCACATCATGACAAAATAATCCGAAGCGATCCACGGCACCGCCACCAATAATGCCAGGGACAGCAGCAGTGCGATTGATTTAGTTGTGCTGGAAAATTGCATCGGATTACGCCTTTGCGCCAAACAGCCCATGGGGCCTGATGGAGAGGATTATGGCCACGGGCAAAAACAGGATGAACAACGAAAATTCAGGAATATAGGCGGTTGCAAAACTATAGATCAAACCGGTTATCAACGCACCCACGATGGTGCCCCCCAAGCTGCCCATACCGCCGATAATGATCACGATCAACGTTAAGGTCAGGATGCGCCAGTCTTCGCCCACCACCAGCATCATGAATGTTCCGCCCACAACGCCGGAAACACCGGCCAAAAAACCGGAGAGGCAAAAAACGATTGTAAACAGCCGACGGACATTGATTCCCAAAGCAGACACCATCTCGAAATTATCGACACCGGCCCGGATGGTGATCCCAAGGTTGGTTTTCATAAGGAAAAACCACAGGGCAACGACGATCAAAATGGCCAAACCCAACATAAAAATCCGAAATATGGGATAGACCATATCGATCACCGGTATGGTCCAGATGCCGCTCAGCATGGCGGGGATTTCAATGGTTTTGGGGTACCCGCCCCAGATGACCAGGACCAGGTCGCCGATGATGATGGCCACCGACAGCGAGATCAGTGTCTCTATCAGGTCATTGCCGCGGGCCCAACGCAGCAGGTACTTTTCTTCCAGCAGGGCTATCACGGCCATGACACCGCCGCCCGCCAACATGGCCAGAAGCCAGCTCCCGGTGACTTTGATTACCGATACGCCGATGAAGCCACCGGCCATGTAAAACGCACCATGGGTCAGGTTGACAACCCGCATCAGGCTAAAAGACAGCGTCAGACCGCTGGCTGTGATGAACAGCAGTGCTGCCAGTGTCAGGCCGTTTAGCAATGACATGATGACGAGGAGCGACATCGATTCCCTTTACAGCAATCCTTGCAATGAGCGACCCAAGAGCATCGCAATTCCAGATTTTACAGGCATCCAGCGGATGCCCCGCCTGGGTGGACTTAGAATCTTAAATGGAAAGTTTTTGCCCTTATGAGGCGGATCTACGACATTTTTGATAAAAATTTTTTTCGCAAAGCCGCAATTTTTCTATTCTTCAATAGGGATGGCCCCTGCGATTATATAATTCGAGTATCACAATGATTTAAGGGCTGTCAAATGCTGGATTACATTGCCACTCCCATCACCTCCAGCAGCTGCTCGAAAGCAACATTGGCAAATTCATCATCGTTGATGTGAGCATCAACCTCGATGATGGGGATATCCTGCCGCAGGTTTTTTTTCAATTCCGCTAAAAACACGGGGTTACCGTCAGGATTCCACAATGTTAGACCTTCCTTGTCCTGGGAACAAAATCCCTGCACCGGATACAGGAATCTAATCTTGCCTGTTGCTTTGTTTAGTTTTTCAGCAAAGGTTGCGGCAATGATTTTCAATTCTTCCACGGTGGTGTTTATCAGGGTAATATTCGGATTGTGGTAGTATTTCCGGCGACCGTCATATTTTGACAGCAGCGCCTCTTCGCTGCTCAATACGAGGATGTTGGCCGCTCCGGGTGCCACCACGGTCGGAACACCCATTTCCAGTGCGGCTTCCATTCTTCCAGGCTTGGCGACATGCAGCCCCCCCAAGTTGTTGGCAACCAATTCGTTGGTTGAAAAGTCTAAGACACCGGCAAAAAATCCTTCACCGGCCAATGTATCCATACAATCGCCGCCGGTGCCGTTGGCATGAAAGGTCAGAACTTCATACCCTCGTTTTTCGAGCTCGGGCTTTATGACGCCCATAATGGGCTTGGTGGTGGTTCCCAGCATGCTGATGCCGATACTTTTTATTTTTTTATCAGATGCTTCAGGCTTGACTTTAGCCATTCCCACAATGGCCCCAACCGCATTATTGAAAACGGTTCTGCTGATCGAATTAATACCGAGAATGTCGATGACGGAATGCATGACGGTTGCATCATTATACCCGATGAGATCGCTGAACAGGTGTTTGCCGGAAGCAATGGTCGAAACGGCGATTTTGGGTACGCCCAGGGGCAGGGCGTCCATGGCAGCCCGCGCAATTACCGATCCTTCCGCGCCGCCGATGGCGATCAGGCCCTGGATCTTACCCGCTTCATATAGTTTTTTCACGTAAGCATGGATGCAATCCCGCATTTTTTCGACTGCCGCCCCTCTGGATCCAGCCTCGACCAGTTCCTTAATGGTGAAGCCCGAATACCCGGCCAGCTCATCTTTGGTAACATCCGGTTCGACGAACACCGGTTCTCCAAGGATCCCGGAATCCACCACCAGTCCCTTCATATTGTAAGATTCTATGCGTTGCTTCAGGTAGAGCGCTTCTTCGCCCTTGGTATCGCATGTTGCGATGATTGCAATTGTCTCAGACATGGTACGAATCCTTTTTGTCAATGTCTGGTGGGATCCCGCCGAATTTGAATTCCGCCTCAGTATCAAACCCGATTGGCTGTTATTCGTTGTTGGTTATAAGTTCACAGTTTGATAGGAACATTATCCCTTCTTATTTTTCATCTACCGGAGATTTATAAAACGAAGCGATGATAAAATTCAATACACAACGACATAAATCATTGTTTTTACATACACAGCGCTTTACGTGTTTAGCCATCGGAGTTCGAATTATAATCAACGATCCAAAAGGTGAATACGCCATTTAACCGGCGCTGTGTATAGTTACATGTTATTAAAATCAACTACCAGATCCCTGATAACCTCACCGCTGGTTACCGGGTCGATCTGGATCTCGGTACTCGGCTCAACCGGCGTCGAGCAGCTTTTGACCGACTTGCCGTTCAGTTTCAGGATACAGGTCGTGCACATTCCCTTGAAGCACTTGAAATCTCGAAAGGCCAGGGTGCCGTCAAAATCACGATGGATGATGTTGAGCAGCTCGTGGACCGTAACCTGTCGATCCACCGGAACTTCATAAGATTGATAGTATGGCTTCTCATCCTTGTCAGGATCGAACCGTAGGATCTTGGCTTTGATCGTCGCGTCCGCCATGGTTTTTCCTCCCTTTCAATGCGGTAATAATACATATAGTTTGACGGTTATACTTAGTCTTCCGGTTTCAAACGGGTGTATATGACGTCACGCTTGGCGTACTCGGGCGTGCCGCCATTTTGTTTAACGATCGTGTGGCAGCGCCAGTTTTGATCATCGGTATTCGGAAAATCGGTCCGATTGTGGTGGCCCCTGGATTCGGTGCGGAATAGACAGGAACCGATCGTTATTTCCGCCGTATCTAAAGCAAATGAGGTTTCCAGCGCTTCTTTGAGTTCAAAATTATAGCGCTTAACATCTGCGACCGATATCTTAGGCACTTCTGCTTTAAGCGATTTGATGGCTTCCAATCCCTGCTGTAATCCATTTTCATCCCGGAACGGGGCGACGTGGGCATCCATTGTTTCTAATATTTTTTCCTTGATGAATACCGGTCTGGTTTCAGCCTGCTTATCAGATATGAAACTTTGCAGGAAATCGATTTGCTGGTCTATCGCACTTTGTTCAACCGGCATCAGATCACCCTTGGCGGCATCATCGGCTGCACAGCCGCCGACCTGAGCACCCATGGTCTGGGTGTCGCACAGTGCGCTGCCGGCCAGTCGATTGGCGCCCTGGAAATTCCCCGCCACCTCGCCGCAGGCATAAAGTCCATTGACGCTGGACTCACCGCGTTCATTGATGTATATGCCGCCGCATTGATAATGGGAGGCCGGCGCCACTTCGAGGCGTTGATTGGCGGCATCGATACCGGCTGCATCCTTCAGGAAGCGGTAGTGCTTGGGTGTCATGTCTTTGAATAACTGGCTGATTTCTTCTTCAGTTTTGGGAGACACTGTGGTGTCATAGTAAACACCGCCATGCTCAGTGCCCCGGCCTTCTTTGATGACGTTGAAAATGGTCTTAATGGCATCATCGCGGATGGGCAGCGGCTTGTCTATGATGGGGTTGCCGTCTTTATCGGTGATTTCACCATCCACGAAATCCGCAATCATTAGCTCATAAAGAAAGATGGTGCCCTTGACGCTGGGCGGCCAGATCACATCGGTTCCGTAATATTGATTAAATTCGAGATCCACCAGTTCCGCGCCCACGCGGTATGCCATGGCTGCTCCGTCACCGATTAGAGTTGGCGGATTGTCGCTGAATCCCCAGAGCGATGCATAGCCGCCGGCGGCCACCACCGTTACTTTGGCGTTAACGACGACGGTATCACCCGTAAGCATATCGACCCCGATCAGCCCCACAACACGGTCGGCGTTTTTGAGCAAATTAAACACAAAGAAATCTTTGAATACTTTAATGTTGTCATGCTTCGAGACTTCTTTGGCCAGTACGGTTGACATATGCTGCCCGTTTTCAATCATGAAGCAGGAGCGCGGATATGTCTGGCCCGGCATTGGGGTTTGAACAAATCGTCCATCGTCATATTTCTTGAAGTGAACACCGTATTTTTCAAGGTCCAGCATGCGGTCACAGGCAGTATAGGCCACAACTTCGACGATGTTCTGATCACCGATAAAACGCCCGGCCGTCACCATATCTTCAAAAAACTGCTCCGGTGAATCGCGTTCATCTTCGCCGCGCGGGCCGAATGGCGCCTGGACGCTCCAGAGAGCACAGGGCGTTGCGCCCGATCGTCCCGGACGCCCTTTGTCGACCAATATAACATTCTGGCCTTTCCCAGATGCCTCGATTGCAGCGCGCAAGGCCGCTCCTCCTCCGCCTATGATCGCGACATCGGTAGAGTAATTGCGAATTTCCATGGATTTTACCTCCTTTTTGATTGGGCGATTGGTAGAAATGTTACTAACTTTGAACCTCTGAACCTTTAATCAGCGCGTCTATTCGATCAGCCAGTTTTTCGGCAAAGGCATTGTCGTTGATATGCAAATCGAATTCTTCGATTTTGACATTGGCGGCTTGCGAGCGCTTCAGTGCTTCCTGCAGGCCCGCCAGAAAACCGCGATATCGGCATCGGCTACTTTTTCCACGGCCTTGGCGCCAATACCGTTGCAGTGAAAGGCAGTGACTTCATCTCCCCCGCACCCCCCTTTTTTCTTTATTATTTTTTTCTTTAAACATACAAGGGCGCAGAGAGCGATTATTTTTTATTTATCGTTGAGAGGCCCCGCTGGAGCGGGATAACCGATCTGATCATATAAATTAATGGTCGGCTTCCGACAAATAAAAAGGCTCAAGCCCTACGGGCAAAACACAATACGTTCTTCGGGCTTCATGATTTCGTATTGATATGGTTTGTCTATATGCCGTAATCATCCATATGGCCATCCATCAGGAACAACTCTTCCCAGAACGGGTACTCCAAGGCCTTATCGAATTTGAACCCGGGCTGGAAAATAACCATACATGTATAAGCGCCGGTCTCCGGATCCACCGCCAGAAGCTTTTCTTTGATGCCTTTGATCGGCCCACCTCTTTCCTCACCGAATTCATTCCATTCATAATCGTAAATTGCACTTCTCATATCCGCTTTTGTTGCTGGTGATTTCTCCATATTCTCAATCTACTGTCATGAATGCTCTTTTTTAAATTTTAGGGCGATGGGTTCGAAGTCATACGAAGGATATACTTCATAGCGAAAAGCACCCCAGGCTTTTTTTTCAAAAAATAGATTCAGGTTGCGCAACGCGGCCGGCTCTGTGCGCAGCTGGATTATAAATCCATAAGACATCGCCACAGTCCAGGATACCAGCTCCGATCCTTCGGGCGGAAAGTCGCGATAAAATCCTGTCTCTTTCACATGTGCCACGATTTCATCCAGTGATTTAGACTGATCATGACGAAGGATAATCGTCACAAGAAACTTATTTTCCATGGTGTTGCCTCTCCCTAGTTTTACTTTGTCATATTTATATTTGCTTCATAACCTAGTTATAACAAACTGATCCAGCGTAATAAACAAATGCCTTAAGTGATCTAACAGAACGGTCTGGGGCACCAGAAAAGCCAGCAATAGCAGCAATGCCAACCCGATGAGAAAGATCCGGCCGCCTTTTTTAACGCATCGGATACTTTGCTCCGGGACAACCTCTGCGCCGGAACACTCGATAACTTCATCGGCACCCAAACCACCGGTAATTTCCATAATGCTTTTCCATAATGGCGCTGTTCGCTTTCCTGTTTGCCGTAATTCATGGACAGGGTATAATTGCCTTTCAAACAGTTGACGCAGTCGCCACATCCTTAATGAGCTTCGCCGGCTACCCGGTCACCGACTGCAAAACCGGTTAGGCCTTCGCCTACCCGGACAATTTCTCCGGCCCATTCATGACCCAGGACCTAGGGAAGTTCCGGCGGCCAGCCCTTGCCCTGATGATTGCCTTTGACGATCTCAGGATCGGTGCCGCAAATAGCGACCGCTTTTATGCGGCACAGAACTTCACCGCGTCCCGGGGAAGGTACGGGTATTTCTTTTAGCTCAATTTTGTTAAAGGCGGTCAGCATGCCGGCCTTCATTGTTTTCGGGATCATTTCTAAGACCTCCTATTTGGTAGAAAAAATATAGGGGACCGAATTTACCCACACAGCCCGGGCGACTTCTTTGCCGGGATTGGACAACTTGTGCGGCAGAGATGATTTCATGGTAATCGAATCGCCCGGTTTCAAATGATTTACCTGGCGGCCGACTTCGACCACCAGTTCGCCTTCAAGCAGCAACCCACACTCTTCGCCCTCATGGGAATATAGATAATCTCCGGTGGATGTGCCGGGGGGTACTTCAAGAATGTTAAATTCAAAAGAAAGGGGCAGGCCACGCGATAAAAGCTGATGCTGGACCCCCCCCTGGGTGATCAGGACTTTCCGCCCAGATTCGCTGATATGGTAGATTTCTCCCCCTTCGGCCGCAGGTTCTTGTGAAATTATCTGGGCCAAGGGCACATCCAAGGCGTCAGCGATGGTTTGCATGCTGCTGAACGAAGGGCTGACATTTCCGGTTTCAATCTGACTGAGAAGACTGACGGACCGTTTCGTTTTTTCTGCCAGATCGGCCAGGGTCAGCCCCTGCTGCATGCGAAGCGCTCTTACTTTTTCACCGAAACTCTTGGCGTCAATCAGCAATTTTTTTGTTTCTCCGTCATTTTTACTTAATTTTAAATAATTTCAGTTTTAATAAATTTTTTTAAAATACATTGAATATTATTTGTCAACAAATATCTAACGTTTTCGTATATTTTTGGCTATTTTATCAGGTTTTATACTCTTTAAAAGGAATGATTATCAAAATTATTAAATTTTAGTCTTGAAAATAATATTTTATTTTAACTAAAATAATTATTGACAGAATTGATGAATTTCGCCGATATAACTCAGCAGCAAAGCAGGGAATCCTTCGGAAGGGGCATGAGATATTGTGAATAAAGGCTACATCTATCTAACCATTTCAATTTTGATCTTCGGACCGTTTGAGGTGATTTCCAAACTGGTCCATGGCATCGATGCGGTTCAATTGAATTTCTTGCGATTTCTGATCGGCGGCTTGGCGTTGCTGCCGTTTGCGATTCATGATATCCGGCGGCGAAAGATCGTTATTCGACTCCGCGATTTGCTCGCCATGATTGGGCTAGGAATTCTGTATATTCCGATTAGTATGGTATTTCTACAGGTGGCGATTCAGAACACATCGGCATCGCTGTCCACGTTTGTTTTTTCGTCGAATCCGGTGTTTATTGCCGTTTTTGCGGCCTGGATTTTGAAAGAGAAGCCGAATACGTATATCGTTTTTTCGATTGCACTGGGGTTTGTCGGTCTGCTGTTTATTTCCAATCCATTCAACGACACATTTGACATTTATTTCCTGCATCTTTGTTTTGCCGCCATCACATTTGCCTTTTATAATGTTCTGATGCGAAAAACGACAGGTAAGTTCGGCAATCTGGTGGCCTTTACCATCGTTGTCATCTGCGGGACCATTGCGCTGGGTCTGTATTTGCCCGCTGCGGGCATTCCCTGGTTCGCCGGCATCAGTACGGGAAATATATTGCCACTGCTGTATCTGGGCGTATTAGGCTCCGGCATTACTTTTGTATCCTATTATAAAGGGATGGAGCTAACGTCGACCAATGTCGGCAGCATTGTTTTCTTTTTCAAGCCGATCCAGGGAACGATTTATGCGATCATCATATTAAATGAGCGGCTGACAACGGGTTTTATCATCGGGGCTTCGCTGATCGTAT
Organism: Olavius sp. associated proteobacterium Delta 1; assembly: GCA_902749685.1. Taxonomy (GTDB): domain Bacteria; phylum Desulfobacterota; class Desulfobacteria; order Desulfobacterales; family JAFDCJ01; genus JAFDCJ01. The sequence goes on from CACVKW010001111.1 coordinate 20,560, forward strand.
TGGGGTCGGTTGTTATGATATATGGGAAAGAAAAATCCAGTTAAAAAATGAACATCGAACATCGAGCGTCCAACCCACCTGAGGCGGACTGTAAGCATCGAGCATTGAATGAGAAAAAAAGAAGAAACAGACTTATGGTCTGGAAGATAAGCTGCTCGAGTATTCGGTGCGAAACCTAAAGGCGGGGATAAAACCCGCCACTACAAAGGAGGCAAAATATGCCGCAGAAAGTTGTTTGGGACGATATTGAATGGGAACCGGTCTCTGATGAAGTGAGCCGCAGAGTCATTATGGGGGACAACATGATGGGTGCGCTATATATTCGCCAAAGGTACTATCTGGCCTATGGAGCAGCACAAGGTCGATCAGTGCGGATATTTAGTTAAAGGCAAGATCGAAATATTGTCGCTCCAGAACTCCCGAAGTAGAGCCGGCCACGGCTCGACTGAGCTCGCCGAAGTCCGTGCCGGCATATAGCGGGCAGCCACGGTGGACTGCCCTACTACATTAAACAGGAGTATTGGCGAGTTAGGCCTAATTCAGACCGAGCAAGGTGTCAATTAACGCGGCGTTATCTCTTGCTCTGGCGGCCGTGTCCTGCCAGACTTCTTTTCCCGATTCCAATACGCAGACACGATCGGCCACTTCCAACGCACGCTGGGTGCTCTGTTCGACAATCAGGATGGTTAGGCCGTTTTTCTTTAATTCAGTGATGGCCTCATAGCAGAGGTCGATGATCTTTGGCATCAGACCCAGTGAGAGTTCATCGATCAGGAGCAACTTCGGGCTGGACATCAGGGCACGACCGATGGACAGCATCTGCTGCTCGCCTCCCGAAAGTGAACCTGCCAGCTGTTTCAGCCTGTCGCCAAGCCTGGGGAAGAGGTTCAGAACCCGATCAATGCTGTCCCGGGAATTTTCATTTGGTTGGCTGTATCCGCCGACAATCAGGTTTTCTTTGACAGTCAGGCTGGGGAACAGCCGCCGGCCCTCGGGAACCACCGCAATCCCGGCCTTAATGCGTGCCATTGGAGTGGCGTGAGTGATCTCTTTTTCGTTGTATGTGATTCTTCCGCCGATTATGTTTACGTGCCCGGCAATACACATGATGGTTGAGGATTTACCCGCACCATTTGCGCCCAGCATGACCGTAATCTCACCATCCGGGATGTCCAGTGTCAGTTCCTGGACGGCTGTCATATCGCCGTATCCGCAACTCAAAGAATCAAGCCGCAGCATTCTGTCGCTCCTTTCCGACATAGGCGGCTCGAACCGTCGGATCGTGCATCACATCCATCGGCTTGCCGTCGGCAATTTTGCGGCCGTTGTCCAGCACTACCAGGCGCTGACTGACCCGCAGGACTTCACCCAGATTATGTTCGATCATGACGACAGTAAGCCCCTGTCGGTTGATATCGGCCACCGTGTCGGCCAGTCGGGCCGCTTCAACACTGTTCAGGCCGGCCAGGGGTTCGTCAAGCAACAGGACTTTCGGTTCAAGCGCCAGGGCTCTGGCGACTTCAAGTCGCTTGGTTACGCCCAACGGCTGGCCCACCACATTTTTTTGCGCGACGTCTTCGATTCCCACCAGTTCCAGATATTTTTGGGCCTGATTTCTGGCGGTCGAGCGATCCACTGAGACCATTGACTTAAATACTCGGCCAATCAGATCGTGTCCGGCTGTCAGGGCCACGTTGTCAATGACACTCATCGAACGAAAAGGTCTCACAATCTGGTGGGTCAATGCGAGGCCCAACCTTGCTCTTTTGTGAGTCGGTAGATATGTTATGTCTTTTCCGGCCAGCATCACCTGAGCCGCCTGGGGTTTGATGACTCCTGCAACGGCTCGCATCATGGTGGTTTTGCCGGCGCCATTGGGGCCGATCAGGCAAAGAAACTCTCCCTGGTTGACCTTGCATGACACGTTGTCCAGGGCCAGGACGCCGCCGAAGCGGACAGTGACATTTTGGACGTCAAGGATTACACTCATCAGGTGACCTCTTTTTCGAGCGGTACTCTAGGCTTGATGCGTGCGGACAGAACGTGTGCCAGCCCTGCCAGTCCCTCGGGGGCAAAGCGCATCACCGCAAAAAGCAGGGTTCCGTAAATCAGCAGCTTATAATCACTGATAAAACGAAAAAACTCCGGCATCAGCGTCAGGATGATGGTGGCGGCAATCACACCGAAAACCGATCCGATGCCACCGACAGCCACCATTGAAAGCACGGAAATAGATGTGATGAATCCGAAATCATCCGGCATCAGAAAGCGGGCAAAGTAAGTATATAATCCTCCGGCGGCACCGGCCATGGCAGTGCCCATTGCAAAAGCAGCTAGCTTGTAGGCCCCTACATCCACGCTGACCACCCGTGCGGTATCTTCATCATCGGCCACGGCATCAAAAGCAAAGCCCATCCATGAACGTTTTATCCAGATATTAAAAGCAGTGACACCGGCGGCAAGGATTAAAACCAGGCTTAAAAAACCAACTTTACTCAGCCCTGGAGAGGGTATGCCGGATATTCCGAGTTCACCTCCCAGGATTTCCTGTTGCCGGACGATTCCCAGAAATAAAAACCCCACACCCATGGTGGTAATTGCCAGAAAATCGTGCCGCACGCGCAGGCTGGCAAGCCCCACCAAGAGCCCCAGTAAACCGGCTGCAATCATACCGGCTGAAACGGCAAAAGGCAACGGTGTGCCGGCCTTGGCCAGAAGGGCACAGGTGTAGGCGCCAACACCGTAAAATGCCGCATGACCCAGGCTGATCTGGCCGCAGAAACCGGTGATCATATTAAGCCCCAGCGCCAGAATGATGTTTATTCCGACAAACGTGGCCAGGCTAATTTCATAAATTCCCATATTTTACCTTAACATTTCATAAATTCTTGTCATCTATCATTGCCGAGATGTTTGAAAGGGTTGCGTTTTCTGTACAGATGCTGGATGCTTGATACTTGATGCCGGATGTCCCGCAATACACTAATGATGAATTCCAACTACATCCAGTATCCAGACACCAGGATCTAGGATCAGTCAATACGCGCCATGGTCTTCATCGCAACGGCCAAGTTTGAATATAGAATTTTATGCAACTATAGGGTTTATCTCCCGGCAAACAGACCCTGGGGCCTGATCATTAAAACCACAATTAGAAACGCGAACGCAATCGCATCGCGGTCCAGAATCGAGCCGATATAAATGGTGCCGAAGGCTTCAACCACACCCAGCAGCAAAGCAGCAATCAGAGTCCCTTTGACATTGCCGAGGCCTCCCAGAACGATAATCGCCAGAGCCTTGTACGCCGGGACAGCTCCCATGGTCGGTTCGACCAGATTGCTCAGCAGCGAGATAAAAATTCCCGCCACCGCCGCCAGACCGGAACCAATAAAAAAATTGAGGTAGCGAACTTTGATGGTGTCGATGCCGAATGATTCGGCAATTTCCGGATCATCCACCGTGGCGCGCCATGCGATTCCGGTCCGGGTATTCTGGGATAAATAGGATAATACGCCCAGAAGTATGACGGCCGTTATCACCATGGCGAGTTCAGCTGCCCGCAGGTTGATTCCCAGGAGCGTAATCTGTGACTGCAGGGGAGGGTTTTTGTAAGTCAGGCCATAGGGTCCGAAAATCAGGCGAAAGATCTCCTCCATGGCGACAAACAGGCCGATAGAGGCGATCAGGGCCACATAGGGAGGACGATTCAGAATCGGCTGGTAGCACAGGCGATACATGAGCATGCCTCCGAGGCCGACCAGAACGGCCGATAAAAGCATGCCCAGGATCAGGCTGCCGGTGGCATTGGTGATCAACAAACCCAGATATGCGCCCAGGGCGAACAGGCCGGCGTGGGCCACGTGCAGAATGCGAAGCAGACCATATACCAGCGTCAGCCCGACCGCTATGATGGCGTACATGCTGCCGTGTATCAACCCCTGAATGAGCAGTTCCAGGTAAAGCACAAGACCCCTAGTATCGCACCCTACAAATACATTAACAAATTGAACAGGATACCTTAATGATAGTTGGTTCTTTTGGGATAAAAGAATTAATTACTGCGATCCCTCTTTTTTCGCAATATGCCACGTGCAATTCAAGTTGTTTTATTTTTCCGGCGGTGCCAGCAGCGCCGGGTCATCGATGACCGAATGCCGGTGCCAGTTACCGTTTTTAACCACCTGGTTCTGAACGGCCTTCAAGACTTCGCCCAGACTGTTGAAGGATATCGTGCCGGTGGAGACCCTCAGGTTGGTTGTGGCGATGGCTTTGCGTATTGCATCCGGATCGGATGAGCCGGCGCGTTTTAAAGCATCGGCGGCTACCAGAATCGCGGTGTGGGCTGAAGCCGCTACCATATCGGCTTTGAATCCGGCTTTGCTCTCAAAGGCGCTGATAAAATTTCTGGTTTCAGGCACATCCGAATCGCGGTCCAGGCTGGTGGTGATGATGATCCCTTCGGATGACGCGCCGGCGATCTCAATGAATTTCTGGGAGTCATACCCTTCCTGTCCGATGATGGGCACGGTCACACCGGCTGCCCGCAGCTGACTGACCAAAGGCCCGGCGGTAAAGTAGTATCCGGAGGCGTAAATGGCATCCGGCTTGTCCGCTTTAACCTTGGCTACGATGGAACCGAACTGGCGGTCCTTGATGGAATACTGATATTCGTTGACCACCTTGATGCCGTAATCAGCTGTCTTGCTCTTGAAACCGGCGGCCAGGGATTTTCCGAAGTCATTTTGCAGGGTGATGATAACCACCCGCTTTTTCCCCAGCATCTCTCCGACCAGCTTGGCGCCGCCGCGCCCCTGAATTTCGCCCAGAAAGCTGGTCCGGAACACATAATTCCCGGCGCGGGTGATGTCCGGATGGATGGCATAGGCTGCGATATAGGGAATCGAGGATTCCTGAAAAACACCGGCAGCTGACCTTGTCGGGCCGGAATAGCTTCCGGATACGCCGATGACAACCTCGTCCTGGCCGATGAGTTTGTTGGCAATAGGGATGGCCTGGGCCGCCTTGGCCTGATCGTCATAGATCACCAGCTCAAGCATATTGCCGTTGATTCCGCCGGCGGAATTGACCTGTTCGACCGCCAGTTTGGCTCCCTCGGATGCGGATTTTCCGTCTGATGCGGCAAAGCCCGTCAACGGTGCGTGGAAACCAATTTCAATCGTGTCGGCGGCAGTGGCGCCGCTCAGCCCGGCCGCGGTGGCAAAAACAATTGCCAGTGCAATCAATGCTATTTTTTTCATCATGGTGTGTCTCCTTTCCTGCGTTTATTAATTGGCTGACCTGAAAACTTCTAAGCATTTTCAAAATTAAATGTCAACGGGAGATTTGTTACTGACCCAGACAATCAGGTGTCCCCCCCCCCCTCGCCTTGCAGGCTAAGGTTCAGTATTCTGCGGTCTTTAGATCACGTCTTCAGCGTGGTTCGTTTGTTTTAAAATAGATAAAGTGTAGCGCCATCAATATTAAATGTTCGATGCTTACAGTCCGCCTCAGGTGGGTTGGATGTTCGATGCTTATAGTCAGCCTCTAGGATGATTCGACGTTCAATCTGTCTACTGCTCCGGCTGCGGCTTGTTCAGGGCCGGGTCGATTCCGACGCGGCGTGCCAGGTCGGATGTGAACAGGCCGTCCGGATCGAGTCGACGCTTGAACTCCAGGAGCTCGCGGTAGCGAGGAAAGACGCGGTAGAACTGCTCGGGTGTCAGGACCTGGTCCTTGGCGAGGTGAATCTTCCCGCCGCGTCGCACCGTTGCATCGATGAGACGGTCGACGGCCGCGCGGCTGGCGGCTTCGTGGCGCTCCTTCGGGTGGAATTCGAAATTGAGACTGTAGCCGTCCTCGGAAAACGAGATCAGGGAGTCGTCAGGTTTGTGGGCGCGCAGGATGGTCGTGACCGGCGGGCAGGGTGACGACTGGCAGATTCCCAGCAATTCAATGATCGCTTCGCGTGCACTGGATCTCGGAAAGGTGAGCTGGACCGTGTATCCGTGCGGACCGCAGACCAGGTGGGCCGGCGGCACGGTGAAGCTGGCTTCGAAGCCGAACCTGAGGAATAGTTCGGAGTTCGAGGAACGTCCGGTGCGGTACGCCAGCCGGCACATGGCGTAGTAGAGGCGGTTGAAGTAATTCATCATGGGGCGCTGGACCTGCAGCATGAGCGACAGGATGGGGCCGAATTTTTCGTGAAGTGCCAGGCCGAATTGGCGGTGCCGGTCGAGACGCTCGTAGCCCGCCTCAAGGATTTGCCGGCGTTCTGATTCCGTTTCGGGGCGCTCGATCCATTGCGCGGCATGGATCACGGAGCGTCCGATGCGGCTCCCATCGGCGTAGGCGTCCACCCATACGACGGCCGCATCGTGGGATTTTTCAACCCGGGCCATTGTTTCGAGCAGGGCGTCGACGTCAGCGGTCGGGATCCGGTTGATCTCGACATAGGGTGATGGGATCGGGTGGAGCTGGAGCGTGGCGTCCAAAATAACACCCAGCAGCCCGATGCCGCCCACAACGGCATTGAAAAGTTCATGGGACCGGTCGATATCGAGTATTTCGCCGTTGGCAAGCAGCAGCCTAAGGCGAACGACCTGGCGCGCGAAACTGCCGTGGTGCCATGCGTCCTTGCCGTTGACGTTGGCACAGATCGCACCGGCGACACTGGAGTGCGATTCGGTCGGGCTGGCGGGGAGCACCAGCAGGTGGTGGTGGACCGCCTGGTAAATATCAATGAGTCGAATGCCGGCCTCGACCGTAATCTGCGCGGTCTCTTCGTCGAACTCTAAGATCCGGTTCATGGCGCTCATGTCTAAAAGGGCGTTGCCATCGTTGAGCGCAAGGTCCCCGTAGCCGCGCCCGGCTCCGCGTGCGCAGATAGACATGCCGTTCTGCCGACAGTAATCCAGCGCTTCACGGCACTGTTCGATCGTCGTCGGGCGGGCGACAAGGGAGCGTGTTCGGATGGATCCAACCAGTGAGGTCATCTCCTTCCACTCCATAAAGCTCGGGGGTGTCTGAGATTCAGTATTCATATGCCTTTGAGCACATCTTTATTTAGCAACGAGTAATTAGTTCGCCCGAATCAATGTCAAAATTTTTTCATCAGGATTTAAAGAACAAATATATTTTGTCACACCTGTTAACGCTATATTCCAGGGCGGAGTAATTATCGGGATTCAGTTATCGGATACCAGCCGTATTGTCAAGGAGACACTTTTCCCTAAAATGATCGGAATTCGCTGAATGACAAATACGGATAGTCCCTCCGAGGGCTCATCCAGCATTAACAGGGTGGTGTCGGACACCAGGGCCTCTTCGATAGCCATCATTTGCTGTTCGCCGCCGCTTAGATGGGATCCGTCATATTTCCTTATATTCCAATCGCACTAAGTTAATTCATTTTTCAAAAATTGCGAATGATTAATAATAAAACTCAATCCGGCCGGATCCCTAGACACCCGGTCGGCGGTAAACCCAGCCTCGAATTTGCGATGTTAACTCCAACCAGACTCGGCAAATAACGGTTTTTTCGCCTAGTCTGATCATTGATGAATTACCACGGTTGACAGGGCGGTCCTTCTAGCATAAGGATTTTAACAAACGCTCTAACAGGTGATGAACATGGACAAACATAATGTTACAATATTCAGACCCTATCCATTTAAAGCCGGCCAAAAAATATATATTGAAGATGGGCCGCGCCGCGGCGACTGGGAAGTCGTTGGCGTGTCCGAACGGAAATTAAAGCTGCGCTGCCCCATTTCCAATCGCGAATTCGAGTGGAATCGATTTTGCTATTTTGTGGAAGAAGCCGATAACAGTCCCTGGCCCCATCCCGATGAATAGACGGGCGGGATTTATCGCCCGGCCTGTCCGGCGGCATTCATTGCATTTATCTATCGGAAAAGGGCAGGGCCAACGGCCCTGCCCGCAAGGTCGGATCGTTACCGCGGAGCCCGTTGCGTCGGCAGCTTATTTCGGGGCCAGCTTCAGCGATTTAAACGCCTCCACCTGTCCTTTAATTGCCCGCTCGGTCGGCAGCCTTTCGGCACTGGAGGCACCGTAAAAGCCGATGATACCCGGCATCTTCGCAAGTGCCGTACCGACATTCTGCGGTTCGTCAAATGGACCGCCGTGACAGATGACCATCAGGTCGGAATTGATTTTCCAGGCTGCATCCGCCATGCTCATGACCTTGTCGATGGCTTGATCGAGGGTCAGTGCATTGGCGGCCCCAATGGTACCGGCGGTTGTCAGCCCGACATGCGGCACCAGCAGATCAGCACCGGCTTCGGTCATGGCCCGGGCTTCATCTTCGTTGAAAACATAGGGGGAGGTGAAAAAATCCATTTCGCTTGCAGTCCGAATCATCTCCACTTCCAGGTCATAGCCGAGACCGGTCGCTTCCATGTTTTCCCGCATCACCCCGTCAAACAAGCCGACGGTCGGAAAATTCTGCACCCCGGAGAAGCCCATTTCAGCAAGTTGCTTTAAAAAAACCGGCATCAGACGAAATGGATCGGTGCCGTTGACGCCGGCCAGGACCGGTGTGTTCCTGACCACGGGCAGCACCTCGTTGCCCATTTCAACCACAATCCGATTGGCATCGCCGTAAGCAAAAAGTCCCGACAGGGAACTGCGCCCGGCCATGCGGTAGCGTCCCGAGTTATAAATGATCATTAAATCAGCGCCGCCGGCTTCTTCAAACTTGGCGGAAATGCCGGTACCGGCACCGCATCCGATAATCGGTTCTCCGCGTGTAATTTTATCTTTCAGATTTTTGATGATTTCATTTCTGGGTATGCGTTGGCCCATTCTTCAGTCTCCTTTCTATCAGAGTCTTAAATGCAAAGTTTTTGTCCTGCAAGGCGGATCGACGACAATTTTGATAAAGAATTTTCTCGCAAAGCCGCAAAGCGCGCAAAGGTAAAGCATTAATTAAATCTTGGCGTCTTTGCGTGAGACCTTTTCGGTTCCGGTTTATCCGGGTTAAGTGTTATTTTTGTGTATTTTACAGCAAGAAAAGCTATTTTAAAAATTCAAGCATCTTATTTGCCACGGCATCGGCAAATTCATCGTCGTTGATGTTGCAGTCCAGTTCGTAGACGGGGATATCCGACTTGAGATTGTCTTTGACGGCATCAAAAAGGGCCTGGTTGGCTTCGGGCCACCAGAATTCCTTGCCCGGCGCATCCAGCATGGAGACCCCTTTTAAGGGCAGGAAAAAAGCCACCGGGCCTGACGACCGGTTAGCCTTCTGGGCCAGGATGCGGCCGATGACCGCATTTTCCTGCGGTGTCGTTCGCATCAGGGTAATGTTCGCCGCCCACTGGTTGAAACGCCGGTCGTCGTATTGTTCGGGAACGGTTTCCCGGGCCCAGAAATTGGCCATGTCAATACAGCCGGGAGCCACGATCTGAGGAATCCCCTTTTGCGAGACGACGTCGTAGCGGTCGGGTCCGCCGGGTAAAACGCCGCCGGTGATCTCATCGGCCCATTCGGTGGTCGTGATGTCGAGCACACCGGTGATATATCCATCAGCCACGAGGCTTTCCAGGATTTCGGGCGTACCGGTTTGATGGAATATTAAAACTTCATAGCCATTGTCCTCTAAAATCGACCGGCAGCGGTTGACGACCGGGGTGGTATTGCCGAACATGGAAGCCGCCAAAAGCGGCTTGGCTTCAATCTCCGGTGCCGGCGTCTCAACCATGCCGATGACAGCCCCAACGGCATTGGCGTAGGCCCGGGCGCTGAGGCGGTTGATGCCGGCCACGTCTACGATGGACGGCAGCATGACGATATCGCGTGTGCCGACGTAGGGTTTGGTGTCGCCGGAAGCCAGGGTGCTGACCATGACTTTGGGAACACCCAAGGGCAGGGCCCGCATGCCGGCCGTGCCGATTTCGGTGCCGGCCGATCCGCCCATGGAGATGACGGCCTGAATTCGATCGGCAGCATACAGGTCGGCGATGACTGTCGCAATCCCGTTTGACATCGTCTCAATCGCCAAACCGCGATCCGATGTTTCCTTTAAAATTGCCAGGCTGGAACCGGCGGCCCGGGCGACTTCATCGGCCGACACATCCGGTTCGAACCCGGGATCATCCACTATTCCGACATTGATTACCAGCGCCGTGTGACCCCGCTTTTCTATCTCTTTTTTGACGAACAGGAACTCATCGCCCTTGGTATCCAGGGCACCGATTACGGCAGTTGTATTGGCCATTTTAAACTCCTTCAGTCCATGCGCTGATGCGGCTTCCCGGAACAGGTCGCTTAAGTTTGTCCAAAATTGACTGAAAGCCTATCTCCGGTCAACTAGTTAATCCGCTGTGAAAAATAGCATATTCAGGTTTGTTGACATTTATTTGAAATATTAAAATGCCGGTTAGATTTAGGCACCGACGTCTTAATTCCTTTAGGCTTCGCATTTTATATTAATTTTTTCAAATGTTTTTGTGATTAAAATTTCTATCTGCCATGCACTTTAATTATTGAAATTTCAGGTATTGGAGAAATACGCTATGGATGACACGCGACAAATATTCATTGCCAAGCTTCCAGATAATAGATAACTATGTTGAAGGTCAAAGGTTAAAGGGACATTAGCCTATTAATGACGATGGATATCAATAAATTTCATGCGTGAGCTTGGGGAGCTAGATCTAAAGTGAACCGGTTAACATTTACAATGGAGGGGTGGTTTTAATGCATATCGACATCTTAGATTTAATCGAAGGGGCGAAACAAGCCCGGGGGCTTACGGTCATTATTGATGTATTTCGCGCCTTTTCCACAGCGTGCTATGTTGTGCGAAACGGCGCCAGGGAGATTATTCCGGTGGGCGATGTCGATCTGGCTTACCAACTCAAGGAAGAAAACCCGGGCTGCGTTCTGATGGGGGAGCGCAAGGGAAAAATGCTGCCGGGATTTGATTACGGCAACTCGCCGGCGGATATCCAAGCCATCGATTTTTCGGGTAAAACCGTTATACAGACCACGTCGGCCGGGACCCAGGGATTTGCCAATGCCAAGGACGCCGACGAGCTGATCAGCGGCAGTTTCGTCAATGCCGAAGCCATCGCAGCCTACATCAAAAAGAAGGCTCCCGCGAAAGTTTCCCTGGTCTGCATGGGCACCTGGGCGGTGAATCCCAATGACGAGGACACCCTGTGTGCGGAATATATCGCCGGGCGGTTGAATGATCAAAAAATGGATGAAAAGGAAATCTACCGTCGACTCAAAGCGTCGAAGACGGCCCGGATTTTTTTCGATCCGGCGGTGACATGGGCACCGGAAGCGGATTTTGACCTTTGTTTGAATATCGGGCATTGCGATTTTGTGTTAAAAGCAGAAAAAGCCGGGGATGATTTGCTGGCATTGAAACCGATTTACCCCTAAATTGAGCGTTTCAAATTAGAGTATTAATATAAGCCACGAATTAGCACGAATTAGCACGAATTTATTTTTTATATTATAAGTGGTCATGCTATAGACGATTGTATTAATTCGGGTTTATTCGTGTCAATTCGTGGCTTTCAAAATTTTACAATGCTAAACGCATAAACAAAAAATTGCATTAAGTCGTTTGAGTTCTGTAATTTTCATGTAGGATATCACAATCGATACGAACCTTCTAGCAGTCCTAACGGCAATTCTGGTGGGGGTCGCCAAGACCGGCGTCAGCGGCATGGCGATACTCGTCGTTCCCCTGATTGCGATGGTTTTCCCGGCCAAGGAATCGGTGGGCGCCCTGCTGCCGATGCTGATTGCCGGGGATATCCTGGCGGTTATCTATTACCGGCAGCATGCCCAGTGGGGACAGCTGATCCGGCTGGTGCCGGGCGTTGCGGCCGGGATGTTGTGTGGCGCAATGTTCCTTACCCGGCTGGACAATGAATCCATGCGCATTTTTCTGGGTGTTTTTGTGTTGCTATTACTCGTTATCGAAGGGATTACGCGACACCTGAATTTAAACGAATTTAAGCGTTGGCGCGCAGTAGCCATTCTGGTTGGAACCATGGCGGGTTTTGGAACGACGGTCGGCAACGCCGCCGGTCCCATCATGGGCATTTATTTGATCATGATGGGGCTGGACAAAAAACAGCTCATGGGGACCGGCGCCTGGTTTTTTCTGATCGTTAACACATCAAAGCTGCCGATCTTTATTTATCATGAGATGATCGATGTTGATACGCTGCAACTTTTTGCCTATATGTTGCCCTTTGTCATTCTCGGGACATTTTTCGGCCGCAGGCTGCTGACGGTTCTCTCACAAAAAGTATTTAATTATCTGGTCTTAATATTTGCGGGCTTGTCTTCGCTGGGGCTTCTATTGCTCTAATTAATCCGCCCTGTAGAATTAAATTTTCAGGGTTTGACATAGTTCGTTGAAACGGATGCTAGAAGCAGCTTAAATCCAATTTCGGGTGAATGTCGGCAACTATTCCCGGGCAGGTTATGCGATTCGAACCCCGCGGTGAGATGCAAAGTTAGGCGCAATTAGAAGGGCGCTTTCTGATAAAACATGACAAGAAAAGTTATTATTTCGCAGTCTGCATTAAAA
>CACVKW010001112.1 GCA_902749685.1 Olavius sp. associated proteobacterium Delta 1
GTACAACCTGATTTCTAAATCACTAATTTCCCGTTTATAACTGCCTGTTTTTATTAAAGGCAGTATTTGATTTTCAAATTATTTTGGACAGCAATGAAAA
>CACVKW010001113.1 GCA_902749685.1 Olavius sp. associated proteobacterium Delta 1
AACCCTATAGTTGCATAAAATTTTGAAATCCAACTTCGCTGCTGCAATGAAGACCATTGAAAGTATTGACTGATCCTGGATTCTGGTTTCTGGATACTGG
>CACVKW010001114.1 GCA_902749685.1 Olavius sp. associated proteobacterium Delta 1
CTGGATATCAATGGTTCCATTGTATTGACGCCTCAATATGTTGGGCCGCAGGTGGGGCTAATACACAATTCAAAATTTTCGTACGTTTTCTTTAAAAAAGCAATGTCCTATCTTTTTGCTTTACTTGTTTCATGGCATCGGTATCAGCCGCTGCCACCCGCTGTGCTCTTTCCTTGCCCAATGCATAGATCTGCTCTTCGACCATCCTCAAACGACCATGCTCTCGAATTATTCGCGACTTCAGATCCGCGGGTAGCTCTTTGCCATCCCACGCCCGCAATGTCTCCAGTTGGATCAAAAATTTGCGGCTGCTCGGATTCGACACCACAATGCCCTGCTGGATCAATAAACTCTTGAGCCGGTTGCGATGCATGGTACGCTCTTTCTTGAGCACTTCCAATTCACGGTGAAGCTGGCGGCCAACCTCAGCTTGCTCACTGGGGACATTGACCACACTCCACACCAGCTGCTCCCCACCGTGATAGCGCAGCAACTTGTGTAACAGCTTGCGCACATCAATCCGATCGGTCTTCGCCCTGCGTTTGCGACGATTTACTTGAATACTAGCCGAATCGACCACCACATTCTCAATCCCACAGCTCAATAGATACCGGTGTAGCCAAAATCCATCGCGACCTGCTTCATAGCAGATGACCATCCGTATTTGCCCCTCAAGCCCAAACTTTTTTTTGGCCTTATCAACCTCTTCTTGCAGTTGACTCAGATCCCGCACCTCAATGCTAACCGTCCGCATCTTCTCCCCGTTGCTGAACCCCAGCTTCCACTTTCGGTGGCTGAGTTCAAAAGCGGTGTACAAAATAGCCTCTTTTATGCTCTGAGTTCCCGGAATCAGCATACCACATCGGCATTGAATATTCTTTCCAGTTTCCCAAAACTCTCAAAGTTTTAACATCCCCTCCGTTTTGCAAAGACATACTGGCCCAGGTGAGTCTTAGGGTATGCCAAGCTTTGGGTGGAGGTAGATAAACACCCGCCCGAAATGCTGCATTTTTAAAAACATCAGTAATACCTGTTTGGCAAGGCTTTCCATTTTTATGGCAGAAAACGAATTCGCCTGCTTTGGCTTGCCGGGAAATTATAAAAAGCACTTCCTGATTCAATATTTATTTCTTGATACATCCATTGTGCTAAAATCAATTTCAATTTTTTCTCAAGATTTCAACAAAAAAGCAGATACTATACTAAAGCAGTCTGAAACGACCTGAATCCAATCTGCTTCTAATTTGCAATGCTGCACGGATCGAGCAGCGGCAAAACACATGATTATATTTTCTTATCAATAATAGAAAGGGAGACGCACGAAATGCCAGAGTTAGCAATGCCAATGGATCAGGCTTCAGAGGCCGGGTCTGCCAGGGAAGGCAAATACTTGACCTTCAGCTTAGTTGAAGAAGAGTATGGCATCGGTATACTTAAAGTCAAAGAAATTATCGGGATGATGCCAATTACTTCATTGCCCCGGACACCGCCTTTAGTCAAAGGCGTGGTCAACCTACGGGACAAGGTCATCCCTGTAATTGATCTCCGGCGGCGGTTTGGAATGGAAGAGATCGCATACACCGATCGCACCTGCATCATTGTGATCGAGGCAATAAGCTCACAAATGGAAAAGTGCTGGGAGGTTAAAAACTGCAAAAAAGAGGATTGTCCGGGTTTTGAGAGCCGTGATCTGAGGTGTTGGATGATTTCCGGTACATATTGCCGAGATGAGATTCAGGGATCGTTCCATGAAAAAATTGAGGCCTGCCGCAAATGCAACTTTTATCAAAATGCGCAAACCCACCAATCGGTAATTACTATCGGCATCGTTGTGGATTCGGTCTCGGAAGTGCTGAACATAATGGGCTCTGATATCGAAGACGCACCGTCTTTCGGCACACAGCTGGGTACGGAATATATTCTCGGCATGGCCAAAACGGATGATGGGGTGAAAATTTTACTTGATATTGACAAAGTGCTTAGCGGTGAAGAACTGGCCCTTTTAAAAGAAGCGGCTTAAAATTGATAAAATATAAATTCAAGGAGACATGTGATCATGTCAAAGAATTTGAAACTCAGCACAAAACTATGGAGTTTAACTGGTTTGTTGCTGGTGGTAACGTTGATAGTGGCACTAAATACGGTTCGGTCGATCAATGGTTTGCTATCAGGCAACCGTAAATACGCCGAGGCGGCCAATCACGATATTTTTATGGTTCAAAAAGAGGTCGATCATTTAAAATGGGTCAATAGAGTCAAGGATCTTTTTGTCGAAAAACTGGATCACACCGACGTGCAACTGGATTACACCAAATGCGGTCTTGGAAAATTTTTATACGGAGAAAAGGGCAAAGCCCTTGCCGAAAGTGATCCAGCCCTTGCGAGCCTGGTTGAGGCTTTAAAACAGCCGCATATCCACCTGCATGAATCTGCAAGTCTGGTAAACAGCACGGTCAAAGAAAAAGGCCACGAAGAAGCACTGACCATATTTAAGCAAAACACGCTTCCGGCGCTTGCAAAAATCAAGAGCAAAATGAAAGTATTGGCCGAAAAATTGCGTGACATTAAAAAAACCTCGGAAGTGGAAATGATTTCGACGGGATCAACATCTCGCTGGTCGGCAATAATTGCCACGGTAATTGCTTTTTTATTAGGTGGATTTCTAAGCTTCTTTGTCATTCGCTCTATTACCAAACCGGTCCACCGCATCATCGAAGGACTGAACGAAGGGGCAGAACAGGTGGCATCGGCCTCCGGGCAGGTCTCCTCCTCAAGCCAATCGTTGGCTGAAGGCTCATCGGAACAGGCGGCCGCTATTGAGGAAACATCCTCATCATTAGAAGAAATGTCTTCGATGACCAAACAGAATGCGGAGCATGCAGGCCAGGCCGACCGGCTCATGGAGGAAGCCAACCTGATTGTCCAGCAGGCCAATGATTCCATGACCAAGCTTACCGGATCCATGACGGAAATCTCAAAGGCGAGCGAGGATACATCCAAGATCATAAAGACCATCGATGAGATCGCATTTCAGACCAATCTTCTGGCATTAAATGCAGCTGTTGAGGCTGCCAGGGCTGGAGAAGCTGGAGCCGGATTTGCGGTAGTGGCCGATGAAGTCAGGAATCTGGCTATGCGCGCAGCGGACGCGGCCAGGGACACCGCCGAGCTGATTGAAGGCACGGTCAAAAAAGTCAATGACGGTTCCGAGTTGGTCACTCGCACCAACGAAGCCTTCAGCCAAGTGGCCGACAGCTCGTCCAAGGTGGGTGAGCTTGTGTCTGAAATTGCGGCCGCTTCAAATGAGCAAGCCCAGGGCATCGAGCAGGTCAACACGGCCGTGACCGAAATGGATAAGGTCACCCAGGCCAATGCGGCAAGTGCTGAAGAATCCGCCAGTGCCTCAGAAGAGATGAGCGCCCAGGCCGAGCAGATGAAAGCCATGGTGGGCGGGCTAGTGAATTTGGCAGGCGGAAGCAGCGATGGCGCCAAGCATTCACCTTTGATGGTGAAGAAAACTGCCAATGCCGGAGGGGAGGTTGCTATTCCGGCAAGCCGATCCAATAGCAAAGCTGTATTGGTGCACAAGGCCCAAGAAATCACCCCGGAGCAGATCATTCCCATGGATGATGATTTCACAGAGTTCTAATACGTTTATCTAAATCATGGTGAAGGTCGTGGGATCATCACCAGATACATATCTGTTAAGATTGTTCCGTCGGAGTGCACAGCTGATTATCGCTGTGAGTGAATATATAAATGATTTAAAAATGTCCTAGCTTGCCTTATTGCACCAATCTGGAAGGTGCTCTCACTCGGAAGAAAACAATCTGGCGAATTTCTGCCATTGAACCCGCGATTTCTGGCGAAATCTGGCTAAGAACGACAAAATTGGCAATAAAAAAAGGGTTTATGTATTTCGCGCAAACCCTTTATTTTATTGGTGCCGAAGGCGAGAATCGAACTCGCACGGACGCAAGGTCCGCAGGATTTTGAGTCCTCTGCGTCTACCTATTTCACCACTCCGGCTTTGAATCGTTTATATAGGCAAAATTAAAAATCTTGTCAATACAATTGCTATATTATCTTTTACCTGAATTGAGCGTTTCAAATTTGAAAAAAGGGTGGTAATGCCTTATTTTCAATGAATTTTATCGATTCTATTTTTTAATCTTGAAACCCTTCGGGCTTGCCGATCTCACCATATCTACGGCGTCAGATGTCGTCGGGCATAGGCGACTATAGCCAAACAACATCTTCCTTGTATTTGCGGCAACCTCGCCAATCGCTCTACTTAGGTTTAGATAAGGGTCAAAATTTCTTTTTCGGAAATTTCGCCTTCCCTTAAAACCTTGGGTATATCTTGCGTCACGTCGACCACCGTCGAGCCGTTGCCGCCTTTTAACGGTCCGGCATCCAGGACGGCATCCAGTTGCTGAACCAGCTGCGGGTCCAAATCATCAATGCAACGGCAACCGGGTTTGCCCGATAAATTGGCGCTGGTGCCGGTTAGCGGCGCCCCGAGTGATGCGACCAGGGCCGCAGCCACCGGATGGCCGGGCAACCGGATGCCGATTTTACCGGACCCGGCCGTCAGATAATGCGGTACGGTGCCGGCGGCTTCAAAAACAAGCGTCACCCGGCCCGGCCAGAATTGATCCATGATGCGAAACGCCACATTTGATACCTGTGAGACCAGTCGCTTCAACTGTATGCGCCGGTCTATCAATATCAATATCGGTTTTTGAGGCGGTCTTTGTTTCAATTGAAACACCCGATCAACCGCTTGGGCATTGAAGGCATCGGCACCCAGCCCGTATAGACAGCGGGTGGGGAAAGTGATAATCCCGCCCTGTTTGATGAGGATGACGGCACGCTGAATTACTTCGGGCTCAGGATGTTCATGATTAATTTTATAAACTTTCAATCTTTTTTGCTGTATTCTCAACTTGACGGGCCATCTCCTGTTTGAACTTTTCGAGCTTATCGGCAAGCGTTGGATCAGCGGTTGCAATAATTTGGGTCGCCAATATGCCGGCATTGCGTGCACCCGGTTTGCCGATAGCCATGGTGGCCACCGGAATGCCAGGCGGCATCTGGACCGTCGCCAATGCTACCCCCTATAAATTTTGAGTTTTGGATTTTAGAATTTGGATTTCATTTTTGCCCCTCCTGCCATCAGAAGCGGGTGGTGGAATTCGGCGAATGGTTATGCACAGAAGTGCTAAAATATGTGCCGCACCGCCAATAGGTGTTCAGCATTCCAAAAAGATTGCGAATTTATTTCATGTTTGGCCGCAAGCTGCTCACAAAACTGAGCCGCTGCGTCTGGAAAGTGCTGAACTTGTATTTAACCCAAGCGATAGCCTATGATGATGCCAAAGCCGGTGCGGCAATTGCCGTCCAAAGTTTTGGTGATTTTCAAAATTTTAATCCGCATTTACATGTGCTGGCCACCGATGGCTGCTTTTACAACGATGCCGCCTTCATGGCCTGCCCGCCGCCTGGTACAGCTGAGCTTGAAGAGCTGTTTCGCTATGAAGTCTTCAAAATGCTTAAATCCGAAGGCAAAATCACAGATGTGGTGATTGAAAACATGATGATAATCCATTACTATGCCCTAAGTGTTTGGGATCGATGAGAAAAATATCTTTTATCGAGGATGAGGAAATAATAAAAAATCCGACTCCGGGCAAATCCGC
>CACVKW010001115.1 GCA_902749685.1 Olavius sp. associated proteobacterium Delta 1
ATTCATTGCTGTCCAAAATAATTTGAAAATCAAATACTGCCTTTAATAAAAACAGGCAGTTATAAACGGGAAATTAGTGATTTAGAAATCAGGTTGTACC
>CACVKW010001116.1 GCA_902749685.1 Olavius sp. associated proteobacterium Delta 1
CTTCTCATAGGCGGCATATCCGATCAACAATATGGACTGAATCGTTGGGTCAACCATAGTATGCGATATGTAAACCACAACGATAAGATTGTCAAGTGTA
>CACVKW010001117.1 GCA_902749685.1 Olavius sp. associated proteobacterium Delta 1
TACAACCTGATTTCTAAATCACTAATTTCCCGTTTATAACTGCCTGTTTTTATTAAAGGCAGTATTTGATTTTCAAATTATTTTGGACAGCAATGATATCAAATA
>CACVKW010001118.1 GCA_902749685.1 Olavius sp. associated proteobacterium Delta 1
AATTGAAATTATGGGCAAATCTATATTTATCAAGAAAATGCAATATTTAAACGTATTATCAATAGGATAGAAAAACTCACAACATAATAGCAGAAATCAGCACAGGACACCAAAGAAACCGGAATGATGATATCACAAGATTTTTTAGCCTTTCAAAATTACAGCTTTGTTGGCATAACCTGTAAATTTGCTCGACTTGATTTGTTGCAGATATCGATCATATTTTCAATTTTTTACAGCTTTCCTTTTATAGAGCTGACCAGCAGACATAGTGGTCGGTCTGATGGTTCAAGAAACTTTGATTTAAAGATACTATGCGGGGCTCCTTGGTCAGCAGTATGTCAGTTTAAATTAAGAATTGACTCGTAATACCATTTCACTTAATTATTATTGTTAAAAATATCAATGATCACATTAATTGCACTACATGGCGGGTATAATGGATAGTTATTTAAAAATGATGAAACAAATGACCGATCTGTATCGACAATACGAAACAGAAATGACTGATATTGCAGCAGACACTGCAGATTTTGCTTCGTTTATTGAAGATCTGGACGAATCACGATTTCATCGGATGATGACCGGCATCCCTAAATTGTTCAATAGCGCTATAGATCCTCTTTTTAGGTATAAATTTGAGTTAAAGGATTTGAAACGGCTCACAGAGGTTGACAGCCGATGGGTTCAAGTTTTGGAAGTCACAACCAACATGCCGCCTCATATGGATCTGACAGACCCCGCACAGGAAAGACAGGCTTTTGATACCGCTGAGTTGCTGTTGGACCTTTACCCGAAAGAGGATGAACTGAGGGCGTTTGATACACATATTGCCATCGAACAACAGAAGCATCCTGTTATTCTCCATTTAGCTTCAAAACTTGCGCTTTCAAAGATGTCTCTAAGATCATTATCGGCTCCAATTTTCAACAGTTTTGTCGTGGCTATGTACAAAGAACACAATCGAATTCGCACTGAGGCAGAGCATTCTGCAGGAGAAGATTTTATACGACGAAAAGTGTCACAACTGCAATGGTTGTTCGAAGGAGAGATTGACAAAGAATGGGAATTCGTTTTTGTAGATGATGGTTGTCCCGAAAAAAGTGGTGAAATTGCGGAGGGAATTATACAGCAGGAGAGTTACGATAATGTGCGCGTGCTGTACCTTGCTGATGCGATAGCAAAAGGTTTACCCATAGCAAAAGGCCTTTCCTCTACAGACGATAGCCAAAAGGGAGGTGCCATTCAATACGGTATGTGGTCGGTCATCAAAGAACAGCATGACAATTTTCGTCATATCATTATTTACACAGATTCTGACTTATCAACAAATATTGCCCAAGCCGGTTTGTTATTGTTGCAGCTTGAAAATAAAAATAGGATGTGTGCCATAGGAACCCGTTATGATAGCGGTGGCGTGTATTGCACTCCAGCAGGCGCACAGGGATTGACTAACTACGATTACATGATGCTTGTATTCCGTCATTTTATTAGAACCAAGCTTTTGCCACAGATAGGAGGAGTTGTCGACACCCAATGTGGATTCAAGGCATTCAAAGCAGAGGCGCTAAGACAAGTGATAGAATTGATGACTAACAAGCGTTTCTCATTTGATATGGAATTACTGTTGCTGACAGCGCTTTGCTGCGGCCGGGGGGGAAATGTCGTGGGAAAAGCGCCGATAGTCTGGATTGAAAGTAATGAGGAGTCAAATTTCTATATCGCACAAGTAGAAAACAGGGAGCAATAAATGTATAATATTTATGTGGAAAGATTATGAACTCAAACCATAAAATTCAAATGGGTGCTAGCGTTCATCTTGCCAGTATATGGAACCAAAGTCGAGTCAAATGTAGCCCAAGATCTTGTGGGAATATTGGGGACGTCCTTTAGTTTTTCAGTTTTAATAAGGGAAATGAATATTACAGTGTTCACATAAGTTTATGGCCATAATCCAGCGCAATTTTTTCACCTCGCCTAACCGACAGGGTTACGGCCGAGGGCGAAATTTTAAGCTTTCTTGAAAGCTCAGCC
>CACVKW010001119.1 GCA_902749685.1 Olavius sp. associated proteobacterium Delta 1
TGGATTCTGGTTTCTGGATACTGGATGTCGTTGAAATTCACCGATAGTGTCCTGTTAGATATCCAGCATCGAGTATCAAGCATCCAGCATCAGCCCGGAAAA
>CACVKW010001120.1 GCA_902749685.1 Olavius sp. associated proteobacterium Delta 1
ACAACCTGATTTCTAAATCACTAATTTCCCGTTTATAACTGCCTGTTTTTATTAAAGGCAGTATTTGATTTTCAAATTATTTTGGACAGCAATGATACAGGTCATATGTCCAGCAAGGGATAAAGAAGACGCATAAAGCAACCCAGAGGTCAGAGGTGAATTTCCATGATCTCAGATTTCGGTAGAGGACTGCTACGGACCATGGCGCAAAGTAATATGTAAATATTGAAATAATGATAGAATCAGGTATATCCCAAGTCGGATCCCCAGAATAGGGTGCTGCCAGGGTTATAGTTAATGTCGCAACAGCAAAGGTGAATAGTTTCCAGCGCTCAAAAAGAAATTTCCAATAGGATTTTTGGACCAATGTGCATACTTTTCGATTACAAAAAACAACGAAAAGCGACAGCATTAAAGCTGATAACCATAACATGAGGTATACTTTTAATTCAGTTGCTATTTGAAATTGCATAGAAACCATTAATGTGGTGGCCTGATGCCAGTTTCACCGGGCGCGGCGAGCTATCAAATATTGGAATCAAGTTTAGAAGAAGAACAAAAATTTTCCGACAGCGATCAACAATCCAAATCCGGGGCTGCCAATAGTAAGTATACCCTATAGTTGCATAAAATTTTGAAATCCAACTTCGCTGCTGCAATGAAGACCATTGAAAGTATTGACTGATCCTGGATTCTGGTTTCTGGATAC
>CACVKW010001121.1 GCA_902749685.1 Olavius sp. associated proteobacterium Delta 1
CATCGAGGTGCCAAACCGCCCCGTCGATGTGAACTCTTGGGGGCGATAAGCCTGTTATCCCCGGCGTACCTTTTATCCGTTGAGCGACGGCCCTTCCATACGGGACCGCCGGATCACTAAGACCTACTTTCGTACCTGCTCGAAATGTCTCTCTCGCAGTCAAGCTCCCTTATGCCTTTACACTCCATGGCTGGTTTCCAATCAGCCTGAGGGAACCTTCGCGCGCCTCCGTTACTCTTTGGGAGGCGACCGCCCCAGTCAAACTACCCACCAGACACTGTCCTTCGCC
>CACVKW010001122.1 GCA_902749685.1 Olavius sp. associated proteobacterium Delta 1
AACAACCACCCTACATATAAGGAGGATTTTTTTCAATGACTCGTATTATTACTCACTTTATGACTCATTCTAAACCCGTTTTTGGACAAGAGTGATTGAATATATGACTTTATGATTTCTTCTTAAACTTCGTGTCCTTCGTGGTGAAACAAGTTTTTTATAAAATGCCAAGAATTCAGAACTAAGATTCTAAGGAGACCAATCTCAAGTTAGGAGTTGTCGGGCAATAATAATCTGCTGTACTTCCGAGGCACCCTCATAGATCCTGAGTGCCCGTATGTCACGATAGAGGGATTCGACGATATTGCCCCGTACCACACCATGTCCGCCGTGCAGTTGCACGGCGGCGTCGATTACCCGTTGGGCCGCCTCGGTGGCGTAGAGCTTGGCCATAGACGCCTCACGGGTGACGCGTTCGGCGGCACAGTCCTTGGTCCAGGCGGAGCGGTATACCAGCAGGGCACTGGCATCCACATCCAGCGCCATATCGGCGACTTTACCCTGCACCAGCTGCAGATCGCTGAGCGTGCCGCCGAACAGTTTGCGGGTACTGACATGTTTGATGGTCTCTTCCAATGCCCGGCGTGCAAATCCGAGGGCGGCCGCCCCCACTGTTGAGCGGAACACATCAAGGGTCGCCATGGCGATTTTAAACCCCTTGCCGCGCTCGCCTACCAGACTGTCACGGGAGAGGCGGCACTCGTCAAACCGTAAAGTGGCCAGCGGGTGGGGTGCGATCAGGTCGATGCGTTCGGTCACCTCGAATCCCGGCGTGCCGGCATCTAACACAAAACAGCTCAGCCCTTTGGCCCCGGGGGCATCCTCTGTTCGTGCAAAAACGGTGTAGAAATCGGCGATGCCGCCATTGGAAATCCAGGTTTTGATGCCGTCAAGCACAAATTCGTTGCCTTCCTCTTTTGCTGTTGTGGCCAGAGACGCCACATCGGAGCCGGCCTCGGGTTCGGACAGGGCAAAGGCAGCGAGTTTCTGGCCGCGGCTTGCCGGCACCAGGTACCGCTGCCGTTGCTCGGGAGATCCGAACAGCGAAAGCGGACCGCTGCCGAGTCCCTGCATGGCAAAAGCAAAATCGGCCAGGGCATGGTAGCGTCCCAGGGTTTCGCGAATCAGGCAAAGGCTGCGCACATCCAGGTGTTCCAGCAGTCCACCGCCGCTGGCCGGTACCGCATAACGGGTCCAATCGGCGCTGCCCAATCCCCGCACCAGCGTGCGGCAGGTGCCGTCAAGGTCCTCGTGCTCCCCGGCCGCCAGGTCGGATACATGCGAGGCCCCCCAGGCGTCGATATCTTCTGCCAGTTGGCGGTGGCGTGCTTCGAAAAACGGCCACATTAAGAATGTTCGGTCAACCATGTTATAATCCTGTTAGATTCTTAGGGTCCCTCATTTATTAAAATGATATCATCCTTAAATATTCAATTTGCAATCTTCAATCTTCAATTCTCCATCTAGTTTCCTTCGAAAATGGGCTTTTCCTTTTTCACAAATGCATTGTAGGCGCGTTTGAAATCTGCGGTCTGCATGCAGAGTGCCTGGGTCTGGGCCTCGGCTTCGATGGCCTGATCGATGGTCATGTTCCATTCCTGGTTGAGCATGGTCTTGGTCATGCCGTGGGCAAAGTTGGGGCCGTCCACCAGGCGTTTGGCCATGGTCATGGCTTGGGCATAGGGATCGTCATCGATGCGGTTCCAGAACCCCCAGCGATCACCTTCCTCGGCGTTCATGCTGCGGCCGGAAAGCAGCAATTCGGTCGTGCGGCCCTGGCCGATAAGGCGCGGCAGTATCGCGCAGGCGCCCATGTCGCAGCCGGCCAGGCCCACGCGCACGAAGAGATAGGCGACCCTGGTGTCCGGTGAACCATAGCGCAGATCACAGGCCATGGCGATGGCCGCACCGGCGCCGGCACACACGCCTTCAATGGCCCCGATCACCGGTTGGGGACAGGCACGCATCGCCTTGACCAGATCACCGGTCATGCGGGTAAATGCCAAGAGCCCCTTCATATCCATTTGCGTCAGGGGCCCGATAATTTCATGCACGTCACCGCCGGAGCTGAAATTTCCGCCGGCTCCCCGAATAATGACGGCTTTAATATCATCGGCGTATGCCAGTTTGCGAAACAAATCGCGCAACTCGGCATAGGAGTCAAAAGTCAGGGGGTTTTTGCGCTCGGGACGATTGATGGTGATCGTCGCAACCGTCCCGTCCGCTTCCCACAAAAAGTGCTTTGCCTTGTAATCCGCCAGTTTATTCGCATGCATATTGTTATCTTCCTTTCAGTTCCAGAAATAATTGTCAAGGTAGAGTCAGAATTACTATCGGGGTAAAGCCGAAAAAATGCCTAAAGTGCCTAAAAGGCACAAAAATGCCTAAAGTTGTGGTTTCGCTGCGCTCATCCTTTTTTTATGAACCAATGATGCTTGGTGTTCAATACATCCGCTTCCTGACACCTGAAACCCTTATTTTCTTACATCACTTCTCCTCCTGCAACCACAATGGACTGGCCGGTTATTGAGGCCGACTCCGGCCGGCACAGCCAGACGACGGTATCGGCCACTTCCGAGGGCTTGATAAGACGGCCCTGGGGATTGTCCCGGGTGAGTTCTGCCAGGGCTTCGTCTGCCGACCGGCCGGTTTTTTTTACTATATTTTTTATCGCATCCCTTACGATTTCGGTATCGGTATAGCCCGGGCAGACGGCATTGACGGTGACACCGCTTTGGGCCGCCTCGAGCGCCAGGGCCCTTGTCAGACCCAGCACGCCGTGCTTGGCGGCGCAGTATGCACTCACATAAGCATAGCCCTTGACGGCGGCGGTGCTGGCAACATTAACGATGCGGCCCCAGCCGCGTGTACGCATATCTTCGTATACGGACCGGGTGCAGTTGAAAACGCCATCCAGGTTGACGGCCAGCATGCGCCGCCAATGCTCAATATCCATTGTGTGAAACGGTGCCGTGGCGGCGGCTCCGGCATTGTTAACCAGAATCTCAATCGGTCCCAATCCTGCCCGTGCCTGTTCAAAAGCAACCTCAGTACTAGCGGGGTCGGTCACATCACAGGGCACACAGCGGGCATCCTTGAGTGTTGCCGCTGTGGATTCGAGAGGCTTTAAGCGGCGGCCCATCACGGTAATGCGGGCGCCATCTGTTGCCAGAGCGGCTGCGATGGCGGCCCCAATGCCGGTGCCGCCGCCGGTAACTACCACGTGTTTATCCGTCAATGCTAGATTTTCCATAGGGTAACCATTTTTCAAGGCGAACTAATTTCCTTAACGTGTAACCATCTCAGAGGTGTATGCGCCAGACCGTCGTTTATACGAGCTCGATGCTGGATGCTCGATACTTGATGCTGGATATTCAGGAATGCACCGGGAATGAAATCCAGAAACATCCAGTATCCAGAAACCAGCATCCAGTATCAATCAATAAGGTCAATGGTTTTCGTCGCAATCGCCTAAGCCCAATGTTATATTTTATGCAAATTTAGGGATTATTTTCATGCATTGATCGCCATCTGTGCGGCACGTTGCAGATTGCGCTCCAGTTGTTCGAAGCCGGTCAGGTACTGGACCGGACAGGCGACACCCTCGCCATGATACTCCTGCTCCGCGGCCGCCCGCAGGGTCCAGTAACGGTCCATCAGATGCGGCCGGGCCAGGCAGCACAGATCGGCACGGCCGGCGGCGATGATGCTGTTGACGTGATCGATTTCGTAGATGTTGCCGACCGCCATCGTGGGGATACCGGCCTCATTGCGGATCTGGTCGGCAAAAGGTGTCTGGAACATGCGCCCGTAGACCGGTTCGGCATCGGGGCTGGTCTGACCGGCGGAGACATCGATAATATCGGCACCGGCCCTAACAAATGCCTTGCCGATTAACACGGCATCATCCGGGGTAATCCCGGCAGCACCGAGCCAGTCGTTGGCAGATATCCGTACCGCCATCGGTTTGTGATCGGGCCAGATCTCGCGTATGGCGCGAAAAACTTCCCGCGGAAAGCGCAGTCGGTTTGCCAGGGAGCCGCCGTATTCATCTGTCCGTCGGTTCATTAGCGGGGTGATAAAGGCCGACAGCAGGTAGCCGTGGGCGCAGTGCAGCTCCAACATGTCAAATCCCGCTCGCTGGCCGCGTTTTGCGGCGGAGACAAAGTCATCAAGCACCTTATCCATATCGAACCGTGTCATTGCGCGGGGTATTTGATTGACAGCGCTGTATGGCACGGCTGAAGGCGCGATGATTTCCCAGTTGCCCTCATTGAGCGGTTCGTCCATTGCTTCCCAGCCCACCTGGGTAGAGCCTTTGGGTCCGGCGTGGCCCAACTGCAGACAAAACTTGGCTTCGGAGTGGTTGTGTACAAAATCGACGATGCGTTGCCAGGCAGCTTCATGATCAGCATGCCAGATACCGGCGCAGCCGGGTGTAATGCGCCCCTCGGGGCTGATATCGGTCATTTCAGAGTAAACCAATCCGGCGCCGCCCATGGCCAGCGAACCGTAGTGTACCAGGTGCCAGTCAGAAGGCACCCCTGCCACGGCGCTATACATGGACATGGGTGAGGCGACGATCCGGTTTTTCAGTGTCATCTCCCGCAGGGTGAAAGGTGTGAACATGGGCGGCACCGGCTGCGCCGCCGGTTTGCCGTATGCCTTGCCGGCCAAAATTTTTTCGATGCCTTCCAACCAGGCTTTGTCGCGCAGCCTTAGATTCTCATGGCTGACACGCTGGCTGCGGGTTAGTAGCGAGTAGGTAAACTGCTGCATGTCAAAGGTGTCGATATAGCGCGGCACGTTTTCAAACCAGCTCATGGAGTTGCGGGCCGCACTTTGCAGTTTCAATGCCTCGAGTTCCCGTTCATCCTGATAGTCCTGCAGGGCGTCTCGCACCGGCTTGCCGGAATTCATATTTTCCGCCAGGCAGATGGCATCCTCAAAACCCAGCTTGGTACCCGAACCGATGGAAAAGTGTGCGGTGTGGGCGGCGTCGCCGATTAAAACGACGTTGTCTTTGATCCAGTTATGACAGAGTACCCGAGGGAAGCTGATCCAGGCCGAGCCGCGAATGTGGCGTGAGTTGGTGAGCAGCTGGTGTCCGCCAAGGTGTTGCCCAAAGATTTTGCGACAGGTTTCGGCGCTCTGTTCATGGGACATGTGCTCGAAACCCCATTCATCATAGGTCTGTGGCTGGCACTCGACGATGAAGGTTGAGGTGTCTCTGTCGAACTGGTAGGCATGGGCCCATATCCAGCCGTGTTCTGTCTTTTCAAAGATAAAAGCAAAGGCATCGTCGAAACGCTGGTGGGTCCCGAGCCAGACAAATTTGTTGGGACGCAGGTCAATGTCGGTGGCAAAGCCCTTCAAATCGCTGTTGCGGATTTTGGAATTCAAGCCGTCCGCCGCAACAATCAGGTCGGCATCCGTAAAATCGGTTCCGATACTCTGCACCTCGAACTCATACTGGAAAACCATTTCGACCCCGAGTTGCCGGGCGCGTTTGTAAAGGATTTCCAGCATCCGGCGACGGCCAATCCCGATAAATCCATGCCCGCCGGACCGCTCCACCCGGCCTCCGAGATGAACATCGATATAGTCCCAGTGGACCAACTCGTCGATAATCGCCTGGGCACTGACCGGATCGTTTAGCCGCAGGTTGTCCATGGTCTGATCGGAAAAAACCACGCCCCAGCCGAACGTATCCTCCGATTTGTTGCGCTCGTAAACTGTAATATCGTGCTTAGGATTGCGCAATTTCATTGAAATTGCCAGATAGACACCGGCAGGTCCTCCACCGAGGCATGCGATTTTCATTACTTCTCCTACTGGCTGGATATTGAGAGTTAAAGACTTATCCTATCCTTTTAGCAAGAAAAACATCAGACATCAACTGCAACCGATATAGAATTTACTTTGACGTTACCCTGCAGGTGGCCACGGCAAACTTGATAATGCCGTCTCACAATGTTAAAAGATTGAAATTAAATTCATAGCATCCTATTTCTAATGCCATAGGAATCAGAGTCTAATGAAATATATCGGCAAGTATCATATCCGCGGTCTGCTCGGCCGCGGCGGCATGGGTAAAATTTTCAAGGTTGAACACCCGCTGATCGGAAAAAATTTTGCTTTGAAATTGCTGGATCCCGATCCACTGCTGGTCAGTTTGATGGGCTGGGACAAAATTTCAGAAATGTTTAAGACCGAAGCCCTAACCATGGCCGGCTTGCGGCACCCCAATATCGTTGAAATACTGGATTACGGCGAATCGGACGACAAGCCGTATTATTTGATGGAATACTATGTCAATAACCTGGGGGTGATGATCGGTGAAACTTTTCGCACGGAGCAGGCTTCGCGCATCATAAAAATCGAAAAAGCGATCCGCTATACACTCCAGACGCTCAATGGTCTCGACTGTATGCATCAGGCCGGCATCATCCACCGCGATATCAAGCCCCATAATCTACTGGTGACCGATTACGATACAATTAAGATCTGTGACTTCGGCCTTTCAAAGTTAAGGGGGGAAAAATTTGAAGGACCGCCCTCGCTGAAGTTCGGTTCTGCGTGGTATGCACCGCCGGAACAGGAAGACAATCCCGCCAGTGTCGATTTCAGTGCCGATCTGTATGCGGTCGGCATTACCCTGTATCGCATGCTGACCGGGGTTTTGCCAGAAGATGGTTACCTGCCCCTCAGCGGCTTCAATGCGGATCTGGATGAGACCTGGGATGATTTTATCAGCAAAGCAATTGCTCCTCGTCCCGCCAAACGGTATCTTACCGCCGCAGAAATGCTGGCGGATCTAAAGCGGTTGCAGGCGACTTGGGATGCCCAAAAAGAGCAAATTTGTCGTCTACCGGAATTCAAAAAAACGGATAATGCCGGATCGGCGACCGTCCGCATGACACCCCGCAGCACTCCGGTTAAAGTCAATCCCCGCCATGCAAAAGAATTCTTTGCCCTGGATGATCTCTGGCGGCCCGCGCGATTTCTGTCAAACGACTTCAAAATCAATGCTGATGAAACGATTACGGACTGGGCCACCGGTCTAGTCTGGCAGCAGTCAGGTGCCAAATTTCCGATAACCTGGTCCCGGGCCCAAGGTTATGTTCAGGAGCTCAATGCGGCCCAATTTGCAGGGTGCAGCACCTGGCGCCTGCCGACGGTCGATGAATTGATGACGCTGCTCACTGAATTGCCCCGCGGTGAAGATTACTGCATTGAACCCATCTTCGACCAGCGGCAGAAATGGCTCTGGAGCTGCGATCGGCGGTCTTTCGTCGCTGCCTGGTATGTCAGCATCGATATGGGATACGTGGCCTGGCAGGATATTACCGGGTACTACCATGTGCGTGCCGTACGGCTTATTTAGCCTTAAAAAGTAGTACGGTGAAAGTTGTAATTTGACTTTTGGAAAGTTAAGAATGATGAATGATTGCGGGGCCGCGGATTAATTATATTATACTTTTTTTGTTTTTTTATTTCACTCGTTGATTAAAAGATTACTGCTGGTAAAATCTTTTTGTCCGGCCCCAAAACCCCGGTCTCCTGTCGGAGCCTTGGTTTTCATTCTTAATCTCAGAACGTTAGGCCCGACGCGCGGAGTATTTCCGCTATTTTACTAAAGGGCTTATTCCACAAGCCCCTGTCTGAAAAAGAGGATTCCCGACAATATAACCATATTTCTTGGAAAAATTTACAGCAGTTTTAGGGTTGTATTTTTTTTCTTTTCCTTATAGAAAACTGTGTATTCCAACTCCTTGATCATCAGTCTCCTGAATGTGGGATTTTTCGCTTCCCGGCCAACCGTCGGTGAATCTAAAAAATAAATCTGTAGCAAACCTTTAAGCGTCAGGCGGCAAAAATGAAACCCTTTGAACAATTCCCCTCTGAGCTCAGCAAGCAAATTCGCTATATCCTGACCGACATTGACGACACCCTTACCGTAAACGGACGCCTGCCCGCTGTGGTTTTTGTGGCCATGGAACGGCTGCAGAATGCGAAGATCCGCAGCATTCCGATCACCGGAAGACCGGCCGGATGGTGTGATCACATTGCGCGGATGTGGCCGGTGGATGGTCTGGTGGGTGAAAACGGCGCCTTTTATTTCCGGTACGACGATTCTACGCACAAAATGCTGCGCCGTTATTTCAAACCGGAAAACGAGCGCCGGGCCGATCGCCAGAAATTAGCAGGATTAAAACTGGAAATTTTGAAAAAAATTCCAGGTGCCGGTATTTCAGCAGATCAACCTTACCGCGAAGCGGATCTGGCGATAGACTATTGTGAGGACATCCCGCCGCTGCCGACCGAAGCGGTCGATCAGATCGTCGGCTTATTCGAAAAGGCTGGCGCCGTTGCCAAAGTTAGCTCCATCCACGTCAACGGCTGGTTTGGTGAATATGATAAACTGACGATGACCCGCTGTTTATTCGAAGAAGTTTTTCGTGAGAATTTGGAAGCCGTCAAGGAGGACGTCATTTATATCGGAGACTCCCCTAACGACGCGCCGATGTTTGCCTACTTTCCCCATTCAGTCGGCGTGGCCAATGTATTGCAGTTTGAAGGACGCATGCCCTGCAATCCGGCCTGGATTACCCGCAAGGAGGGCGGGTACGGATTCGCCGAGATGGTGGATAAACTTCTTGCACTTTAATACCTGAAACTTGCATGAAAATTCAGGTAATAGTTCGGGGGTACATTCAACCACAAAAAAGGAGGGTGAAAATAAGCAAAAGCATCGAAAAAAAAGGAACGCTGGAAAAAACTTTTGATAAACCGCTGACCTTTTTAGGGGATTCATTAAGCCATTCTCTCCAGGTTAACAGTTGACTCAGAATCTCATATGAAAAAACGAATCCTCGCCATCGACCAGGGCACGACCGCTACCAAGACCTACACGCTGGACAGCGACGGGCATTTTGCTTTCTGCCGTTCGGTGGACCACCGTCAAATTTATCCGCAACCCGGCTGGGTGGAACATGATCCGGAAACCCTCCTATCCAACGTTCAAAAATCCATTGAGGCTGCAAGCGACATCGATGCCATCGGGATCGACAACCAGGGAGAGACGGTAATTGCCTGGGATGGCGCAAACGGGCTGCCCATTTACAATGCCATTGTCTGGCAGGACCAACGAACGACCGGATTTACCGAAGCGCTCAAAGCCCAAGGGGCCGAACACCTGACCCTTGCGCGGGCCGGGCTGCCGCTGGACCCATATTTTTCGGCATCAAAGCTGCGCTGGATCTTAAAGAACGTCCCCCAGGCCGCCAAGCTGCACAAAAAAGGACAACTGAAGCTGGGTACATCCGATAGTTTTTTCATCTACCGGCTGACCGGCGAATACGCCACGGATGTGACGACGGCCTCGCGCACCAGCTTGATGAACCTCGCAACCTGTGACTGGGATCCGGAGCTGTGTGAGATTTTCGAAATTCCGCTCGAAATCCTGCCGAAAATCAGACCCACCGCTGCCCATTTCGGTGTTTTGACAGCCCCGGCGCGCGAAATCCCGATTACAGCCAGTGTCGTGGATCAGCAGGCGGCCCTGCTGGGTCACGGCTGCCTTAGATCCGGACAAATTAAGGCGAGCTTCGGAACCGGGGTTTTTGTACTCGCCAATGTCGGCGAGCACGTTCACGGTGATCATACGCGGGGTATTATATCAACGGTCGCCTGGCAGTTGACGAACCAGAAACCGGTGTATGCCGTCGATGCCGGCGCATATAACGCCGGGTCCGCCGTAAACTGGGCCAGAAATCTCGGTCTTTTTACTGAATTTGCGGACATCAATCACTACGATCGGCCTAGCGCTCTTTCGCGGGGGCTGGTCTTTGTGCCGGCGTTATCCGGACTGGCCTGCCCTTATTGGGATCGGTCGGCGGCGGGCCTGTGGCTGGGGATGAGCCTTGAGACAACCAGAGAAGACCTTTGCCAGGCGGTGCTGGAGGGGATCGCCCTGCGTACCGCCCAGCTGTTGGATGCGATATTCCACCTGACCGGCAAACAGGGCCGCCTTTCGGTGGACGGCGGTCTGATCAACAATACTTATCTCTGCCAATTTCTGGCTGACGTAACCCAGTGCAAAATTGTCGTGCCGGTCTCACCGGATATCACGGCTTACGGCACCGGTCGCCTGGCATTAATCGGCAGCGGTATGGTGAAAAATCTTTCCGATTTGACTCCGGCCCAAAAACCCCAAAAAATCATCACACCGCGCAACGATTTAACCTACCTTAAAGCGCGCTTTGATGACGCTGTCACCCGATCCAGAAATTGGCGCTAACTGTAACCCCAATTGAGTGAAACTCAATTGGTGAGCGTTTGGTTAAAAAATTAGAAAAGGAAGTTGAAATGGAATCTAAAAGCGAAGGCATTTGTCGATTTTGTCTTAAAAAATTTTCCGGTGCCGGAATGGGACGGCATCTGTCTGCATGCAAAACACGCCAAGGTAAAAATGCGTCGGAACTCAAAGCGGGGCGGAAAAAGTATAAAATTTACCACATTAAAATTTCCGGCTATAAATACTATTGGCTGCACATTGAAATCCCGGGAAATGCCACGCTTGACGATCTGGATGAATTTTTGCGCGGCATATGGTTGGAGTGCTGCGGCCATATGAGTTCGTTTACCATCCGCGGCGTGAAATATGATGACGAAAGGCTTTTAGATGAGTTTTCTGACTGGGATATGCCAAGTCAATCGATGAACAAGCGCCTTTACTCTGTTTTGAAAGTGAAAGACGGATTTTCATATGAGTATGATTTCGGCAGCACAACCTATCTCGAGGGCCACGTGCTGGCGGTGCGTGAAGGGAATTTGGGAAAAGATAAAATTCGCATATTGGCCCGCAACAACCCGTACGTCTTTGAGTGCGATCACTGTGGCAAAACAGCCACGAACACGTGCTTGGAGTGCGAGGAATTTGTATGTGATCAATGCCTGGATTCGCACGCGTGCGGTGAGGAAATGATGCTCGATGTGGTCAATTCCCCTCGAATGGGAGTGTGCGGGTACGGAGGCCCGGATATGATCGATGATTGGACTCCGAAGTAGATCTAACATAATCGGATTACTTCTCATGAATTTTCATTCAAGGCTCAGGTATTAACCGTCTCGACCCTGTCCACCGTCAGGGTGATTGCCCCCCAGTCTTCTTCGACTTTGCCGCTGAGCAAATAGGGCCGATTGCGGTCGATCATGTGGCAGAAGCGGTGGTAGGTTTGCGGGAAAAAGGTGGTTTCGACGATACCGGTTTCATCCTCG
>CACVKW010001123.1 GCA_902749685.1 Olavius sp. associated proteobacterium Delta 1
TATATGGCCCTTGCGGGTGATATATTAAAAATCAAACCCATTCCTTAAAACCAATACCCAGTACCAGATACCGAGTACCCACCAATTGAGTTTCACTCAA
>CACVKW010001124.1 GCA_902749685.1 Olavius sp. associated proteobacterium Delta 1
ACACTATCGGTGAATTTCAACGACATCCAGTATCCAGAAACCAGAATCCAGGATCAGTCAATACTTTCAATGGTCTTCATATCAGCAGCTAAGTTGGATTTCAAAATTTTATGCAAC
>CACVKW010001125.1 GCA_902749685.1 Olavius sp. associated proteobacterium Delta 1
AACCCTATAGTTGCATAAAATTTTGAAATCCAACTTAGCTGCTGCAATGAAGACCATTGAAAGTATTGACTGATCCTGGATTCTGGTTTCTGGATACTGG
>CACVKW010001126.1 GCA_902749685.1 Olavius sp. associated proteobacterium Delta 1
AAAATCTTTTGATCAAATCCAGCATAAAATCCTTTTCAACATCTTTCAAAGGAAATCCATCCAGCGCGCTGCGGGACATAACATGATATACGGCTTTTTCCTCGGC
>CACVKW010001127.1 GCA_902749685.1 Olavius sp. associated proteobacterium Delta 1
GATAAATGGCAGTAGACATAAGACAATTTTATCGGACGGCATTTTACCGCAGCAAAATAAGATAGAGAAAATTCTGTACGATAAAATTCCTTATGTATAAATGCAGTTTATCATGACAGGCGCAAACGGGTAAGATAGACCAGCGGCGGTTCCTTCTTTTTGGAGGGCGGGCGGGGGATATTAAATCAGACCGGCTGCGAGCGCAGGCAGCGGAAGACCTGTCCTTCAAGGTCTGAAGCCCGAGCACGCAGAGGTTCCGCTTTCTACTTATCTTGGTCAAATTTGGCTTTAAGCTTGAGCAAGGCATCCTGCATAGGGGGTCTGAGCAGTTTTTTGTGGATCGGGGCGATGTTGTCTTCTTCGGCCTCAAACAGGCAGTTGACAATATCGTCAATCATCTTAACATCCAGGCTTCCTTCAACGCTGATATCTTTGTTTGTATCGATATCTTTGGGTAAAATCGGATAAATCTCGTAGAGCTGCACCCAGGTGTCAAGTTTAAAGAATGTTTTGCCTGCCGGGATAAAGAACAAACTGCGCTTTTTGATACAGCCGGCAGTTGAAGGTTTGTCTTTTTTTTGTGAGGTGGTTTTTACAAAAAGATAAGGTTCTTTTTTGCCTGGGGTGTTTAAAAGGATGAGATATTTTTTACCGGTGAGGCCGTTGTGAAAGACCAACTGTCTGTGATGATAGATAGCTCCCCGCGTTTGCAATTAGCCCGCTCCAAATATCTTGTACATCTCTGAACGTTCCTGCCTCCGCTCCTTAGCCTCGTCATAGGGCATGCTGACGATATCACTGTCAATTGCCAGCATGTAGTCGATTTTTTTAAACTCACCCTTTTCCTTAAGGGTTCTGTCCCATGGTTCGTTTTTAAGGTGGGTGGACTCAACCATGGCGTCGGCTTTAGCATCTTCGAAGATAAAGGCGAGATCCTTCAGCAGTTTTATCTCTTTTTTTGAAAAATACTGGCCGTCGAATTTCTTTTTAGGCCAGATCTGCTGAAAGCCTTCTCCTGCCGGCAGATCGTGAATGGAGGCGCTCATATCCGGCTGCATATTGTCGGTGAGTTCTTCAAACAGCTCTTTTGGTACCGGCCCCATCTGCCAGGCAAAATAGTCCAATCCCGTCACGGATTTGCCCGTTTGCTTAAAGTGGGAAAAATCTAAAAAATACAGAAGCTTGAGCAACTTTGTTTTGCCGCAGTATTTGGTGTGGCTGGCAAAATAAATGATCGCATTTATAAGCTTTTCTCTGTGATGTGTGACAATCATATCTATATTATCGGCCTCCATGGTCAAAAAGTCAAATTCCATGGTGTCTCAAGAGTGTGTCAGCCCTGCTGAGTGGCATAGGCCTTTTTGGCCTTGGCATCTCTTAGCAGGCTGTCGATGACTTGTACAATAGTTTTTTTATCCTCTTGTTCCAGGGCCTCGATCTCGACTATCCGCTGAAGCATTGCCTTGTCTTTGATCTCTGCGGCTTTGCCTGTATCATCGACCAGATAATCCAGGGTTACAACGAAGGTGTCCGCCAGTTTTTTAGCCACTTCAACCGATGGCACCATCTCCCCGCGTTCGTATCTTCCGATAATCGGGCCACTGGTTCCAACCTTTTTAGCCAGCTGCTGCTGACTCCAGCCCTGTTGCTTTCTTAAAGCCAATATTTTGTCCCCGATAGCCATATGGTCATCTAAAAATATCAAATGTTAAGGTTTTTATTGTTGAAAATCAATTATTGGTCATCAATAGGTAATAGTCAAGCCCAATAAATGCTTGACAAGCGGAAACGGATTGGTTATCAATGGCACGTATTAGTGACGAAATATTTTTTGAAATGGGGGTGATTTTTTTGATCAATCTGGAGACCACGGACATTTTTAGAGGGGCATTTTTGCTGGCAAGCGGCGGCGAGCTGACCGCAGTCCGCGTCAGAAACAACGGCCGGCGGATCGCCACGTTTTTGATTGCCGGTGAAAACCTTGCCGAGCTGGATCAGGACTATCGGACCGGCCGGGCCCTGGTCAATCCGTTGCAACTAAGAGAATCTTTGAATCATCTGCGTGATGTGATGTTTGAGAAACTTAGAGACAATGAGGGGAGAACGAGAAATGGCGATAGAAAGAGAAATCATCGAGGCTATCAAACGAGACGTTGACTTGGTGCCCCTGGTAAAGGCCAAGGGTATCAAGTTAAAAAAGAACGGCAAAAGTTACTTTGGCCTATGTCCCTTCCATGACGACACCAATCCATCGTTATCCGTCAACCCCAATAAAAATTTATGGCAGTGCTTTGGCTGCGGCGCCGGCGGTGATGTGATCCGGTTTGTAGAGCTCATCGATAAAGTCACATTCCCCGAAGCGGTCAGTCAGCTCATAGCTGATAGCTCACAGCTCATAGTTAAAGGGAAAAAGCCTGCACCTGCTGCCCTCCAACCTTTATCCGTAAAAGAGCGCAAATTGCTGGGTCGCGTTGTCTCCTATTATCAACACACGTTCACCCAGGACAGCCGGGGAATCAAGTATCTGAACAATGATCGGGGAATCACAGACAATCAATCGTTAAAGGACTTTGCCGTGGGCTACGTCAACGGTACGCTGCTGGAGATCTTGCCCGAGGATCCGGATGTGATTAAAGCATTAAAGCGGATCGGAATCTTAAATGCCAAAGGCCATGAGATTTTTTATAACTGCGTGGTGTTCCCGCTTTACAGCAATCGGGGTTCGATTGTGAACCTGTACGGCCGCAATATCGAGGATGATAACGGGGTGTCACATTTGTACCTTCCGGGATCTCGGTCCGGACTGGTCAA
>CACVKW010001128.1 GCA_902749685.1 Olavius sp. associated proteobacterium Delta 1
ATATTTTCATCAGAATTAAAGAGCAGATATGATTTATCCACGCCTGATCTCCTATTTTTCAGGGCGGAGTAATTAGCATAATTAACGAACATGGAAGATAAAAAAGCAAAATATAGAACGATTATATTCCTTTCTATAATAGCCCTTGGCTTTGCGATAACATTTTCGTTAAAGCAAAATGATTCAATTTTTAAATATTCGAAACACATAGCTATAGAGGGGGAGCTGCCGGCACCTGATTTTACCCTTCCAGGCCTCAATGGGGACTTGATCAGTCTTTCTGACTTCAAAGGAAATGTGGTTCTCGTCAATGTCTGGGCCACCTGGTGTCCGCCCTGCGTCTACGAAATGCCTTCGATGGAAAAACTCTATCAACAGTTTAAAAGTGAAAATTTTAAAATCCTGGCCGTCAGCATCGACTCCCTGGGAGCAAAAGCTGTGATTCCATTCATGAAAAAACACAACCTGACTTTCCAGGCCTTGATTGATCCAGCAGGAACTATCAGAACCGCTTATGGAATCAACGGGATTCCGCAAAGCTTCATAATCGACAAGCAGGGTAATATAATTAAAAAAATTATTGGTCCAATTGACTGGGCCACCCCTGAGATCTTTCGCTATTTTCGCGATCTGACTCAATAGTCCATATCGGTAGAAAGGGACATGACATGAAAAAAATAGGAAAATATTTCCACCTTATTTCAATAGTACTATCGATTTTTATTCTTAACTCATATATTTTTGAAGACCGGGCCCGCGGAGAAACTAATTTTTTGGAGTCCCTTTCCCTGATCAGGTTCGATGAGAAGATCATGGCCCAAAACTTTGCACTAAAGGATCTGAACGGTAATGTGGTGCACCTGGAGGATTATCGGGGGAAAGTTATTTTCCTGAATTTTTGGACAACCTGGTGCCCTCCATGTCGTATAGAAATGCCGTCCATGGAAAAGCTTTACATAAAGTTCAAGAATAATGATTTTATCATACTGGCGGTAGATATGCAGGAAGACTCGGAAACAGTAAGGAAATTTAAGGCAAAGTTCAAGCTGAGCTTTCCGATCCTTTTGGATGAAGAGGGTGTTGTCGCTTCATACTATGGAGTCACGGGCATACCGGCCACCTACTTTATTGACCGCGCGGGCTACCTCTATGCTGCTGCCATGGGGGCACGTGACTGGGCCAGCGAGGATGCCTTCCAGCTGATTAAACACTTATTGGACAAATAATAAATACCATCCTATGGGAAGCGGAGAGCATCATAGCCAACTTTAATATCCTTCAATATTGTTGCTAATCTCTATAAATCCGCTCAACTTTCTGGTCTTGAATCACCGTAGTTACAGAGTCTACAGCCAGAGGTTTCCCCGAATACTGCCTGGGAATAGTTAGAAAAAAGGTCGCGCCTTTACCATAATCGCTTGCAACCTCGATATCAGCTCCCATATCGAGCAAGTTTTTTCTGCAACTGGCCAGCGCCAGTCCCTGGCCCATTTCCTTGGTGGTAAAAAACGGTTTGAAGATGTTTGGCAAGTGCTCGGGTTTAATTCCGGACCCTATATCTTCTATTTCCAATCTGCAATTGTTGCCATGTCTTTCCGATCGAATACAGATCGTGTCGCCATTTGACGCAACTTCCAGAGCATTAAGGATTATTTGATCTATAATCCATTCAAAATAGGTATAAAATAAAGTTCACGATGAGGAATGTGCATTCCTAGTTTCCCGTGGATAGTGCTATAATGTAATACCCCGATTGAGTGAAACTCAATTGGTGGGTACCCGGTATCTGGTACTGGGTATTGGTTATAAGGAATGGGTATGATTTTTAATATATCACCCGCAAGGGGCATATAAAATGAGTTGCGCAAGGCCACCAAACCAATACCTGATAGCCAATACCCAATACTTGCTAATTGGGCTTCGCTCAATTAGGGTATAACAAAGCTGTGAAAAGATTATCCACCGAAGTTATCTTTCATTTCATTCGTTTTATAGTTATTAGGACAGTCGGTTTTCTAATCTAATGGAAACTATACCGGGCAAGAAATAAAGATCTCATATATGTTCAGATGGATTTATGACACTTTAATGGCACATTTTTTGTAATGGATTACTTGAATGGTAATAATTTCTGATATCATCAAATTAAATAATCTTGCAATCAAGATCTGAATTTCTTAGAGTTGATAAAAAATTTAAGACTAACTAGTTATAAAGATTTTCATTATTTAAATATATCATGCGGTTTTTTCCGATTAAAAAAATGTATCTGCCGGCCTTATCCATTGTTGCCGTTGGATTTATTCTGCTGGTTCTGATCAGCATATCCACCTACCGCAACCTGGATCGTCAGAAGACCATAGCTCTCCGTTTTCTTCACCGCCAGGGCGAAGGCTTGATCCTCTCCCTTGAAGCGAGTGCCCGAACAGGCATGAAAACCCTCATGTGGCAGGAAGTGTCTTTAGGCAGTCTTTTACAGGAAACGGCTAAAAGCAGGGATATAGCATATGTCTATATTATTGATGAGCATGGGACAATCGTCCATCATTCGAATCCTTTAAAAACAGGGACTACTGTCAATTGGAAACCCCTTATTTCCCAAGAAGATCATTTTGACAGCCGGATAAAGACAATACCCGACAGTACCCAGATATATGAGCTCGCAAAATTTTTTTCACCGATGTACGAACCGACAATGATGCACCATAGAAACAGCCAGATGGGTTTGGATTCAGGGCATCCGGTAAACTCTCATTCGCATCGTGGAGATGTCATCATACTTGGTATGAAAATGACGGCTTTTGAGCAAGCGCGTCAGGCAGATATTCAGCATGCTTTTATTATGGCAGCCATTATTTTAATTCTTGGCTCGGGAGCCCTTTTTTTTATATTTGTTATCCAGAATTACTATCTTGTGACTAAAACCCTGAAGCAAACCAAGGATTACACCCGTGAAGTCGTCGCCAACATGGCCAATGGATTAATAAGCATCGATTCAGAAGGCAAGATTGTATCCTTTAACTTATTAGCTCTCGAACTTCTCGACATAGAGGAGTCAAGAGCACAAGGTATGGATTTAAGGAAACTGCTCGATTTCGAAATATCAGGAATTCAAACCACATTGATTAATTGTGTTCCCGTGCTGGATTTTGAAGTTTATCATCAACATAAACCTGGCGAAATGGTCCCGCTGGCTTTAAGTGCGACACCTATTAAAAATGGAAAAGGGGGATGTAATGGAGCGGTGCTAGTGTTGCGGGATTTGAGAGAAATTAAATTATTACAGGAAAAGGTAAAACGCTCTGAAAAACTGGCTGCCATCGGAGAGCTGGCCGCCGGTGTCGCCCATGAGATTCGTAATCCTTTGAGCTCGATTCGCGGCTTCGCACAATTTCTAAGACATTCCTTGAAAGATAAACCGCAAGAGAAAGAATATGCCGAAACCATGGTCACCGAAGTTGACCGCATTAATAGAGTAGTTACCGATCTGCTCACATTTGCGCGGCCAACGGCGGTTGAAATAACTCCAACGGATATTACAGAGCTTATTGAACACTCTGTCCGATTGGTAGAAGCAGATGCTTTGTCGCGCGACGTAAATATTCAGAGAAAAATTTCCAATTTGACCAGGCTCCCATTGGATGCCAATCAAATAACTCAGGCACTCTTGAACCTTTTGCTCAATGCTCTGCAAGCGCTGCCTCCTAAGGGCAACATTGAGATCGGAGCTGAGCTGGATACGTCTGACTCACAGCTTCATCTCTGGGTAAAAGACGATGGCCCCGGTATCCCAAATAATCTAATAGAAAAGATCTTTGAACCCTTTTATACGACCCACGAAAAAGGCACAGGTTTGGGGCTAGCCATCGTCCATAAAATCGCTGAAAACCATAACGGCGAAATTAGAGTTAACAGCCCGCCCAAAGGAATGCTTCGGGGTTGTTGTTTTTCCATCATTATACCGATTATTGTCCATCGAACAACAGCAGACGGGTTCAAAACAACGGAGAACTAAAAGATCCTTCATAAGGAGAACACATGAAACCAAAAATCCTTGTAGTCGACGATGAGCGTTCTCATCGACAGATGATCGAAGCCGTTCTCTCGGCCGAGGGTTATGAAATCGCGCAGGCTGATAATGGGCAGGCGGCTATTGATGCTATCGCGGAAAAATTCTACGATCTGGTCATAATGGATATTCGTATGCCGGAACTTGGAGGAATAGAAGCACTTAAAAAAATAAAAACGATCAGTCCGGGAATACCGATCATTATCATGACAGCTTATGCCTCTGTCGGCACGGCCGTGGATGCTCTAAAATCAGGCGCATCAGACTATTTGACCAAGCCGCTGGACATTGAAGAGCTTAAGATTCTGGTGGCCAAAACCCTGCGATTTCATAAACTCGAAGAGGAAAATATTTACCTCAAGGAAAGGTTAAACGACCGCTTCGATTTTTCGAGTATCATCGGCCAAAGTCCGGCTATGAACAAACTATTTGAAACCATGGCTTTGGTGGCACCC
This sequence comes from Olavius sp. associated proteobacterium Delta 1, assembly GCA_902749685.1. Lineage (GTDB taxonomy): Bacteria > Desulfobacterota > Desulfobacteria > Desulfobacterales > JAFDCJ01 > JAFDCJ01. Next base: position 4,525 of record CACVKW010001128.1, read on the forward strand.
TCTGAGGCCACTGTTCTCATTGTTGGTGAAAGCGGCACCGGAAAAGAGTTGATTGCCAACGCTATTCATCAAAACAGTCCTCGTAAGGACCGGCCTTTTATAAAAGTCAATTGCGCCGCCTTGCCTGAAACATTATTAGAGAGCGAGCTGTTCGGTCACGAGAAGGGATCCTTTACTGGAGCGATAGCTCATAAACAGGGTCGTTTTCAACTGGCCCACAAATCCTCCATTTTTTTGGATGAAATAGCTGAAATGGCACCTGCCACCCAGGCTAAAATTCTCCGGGTACTCCAGGAACGAGAGTTTGAACCTTTAGGGGGCACCCAAACCATAAAAGTTGATACCCGGGTAGTTGCGGCGACCAACAAAAAACTTGAAGAGGAAATTGCCGCCGGTCGTTTCCGGGAAGACCTTTACTATCGACTTAATGTGGTGACCCTTGACGTTCCGCCAATGCGTGAGCGTCGTGAGGATATCCCAAATTTAGCGGATTTTTTTCTGAAACAATATGCAGAAAAAAATCGCCGCCTCATTCAAGGGTATACCCCAAGGGCGACAGACTTGCTTATGCGCTACGATTGGCCCGGTAATGTTCGCGAACTGGAAAATATCATTGAACGTGCGGTAATCATGTCAAGGGGTGAGGTAATCACGCCTATGGAATTCCCGAATGATATACAGGAATTAGATGAAGAACTCAAAGATTCACAAAACCATTTAACCCCGGGCAGGTCTCTCAAAGAGGTCGAAAAGGCCATGATCCTGAGGACACTGGAGGAGACCGGCGGCAATCGTACCCATGCTGCCAGAATTTTGGGAATCACGCGCCGGACGCTGCAACTTAGGCTTAAAGATTACGGCATTAACCCGTAACCCGGATCCGCCTGCGGCGGAGAATTGAAAATTGAAGATTGTAAATTGAATATTTATGGATGTCGCTTCGCGCCGCCCTTATAAAAATCGAAAGCCTACCTTTAACATGTTCAACTAACGCGGTATCGTTCTGCAATGGACCAAACGACACCCCAAATTAGCAGGCGTGAATATATTTTGCAGTTATAAATCTGATCAGCCTATTCTGCGAATTTATTTCGCACCCACCACATTTCAAGTATGGCCCTGATCGTGACGAAACCAAAAACCACCCCAAAGAGGCCTCCGCCGGGCATGTGAAGCCAGAAGAACACCGGAGAAATATAGATTTTCAGCCACATGGCGGCAATATCGATGAAGACACCGACAAAAGGCAGTACGACGAGCCAGAATCGAGTTCTATTCGCAAGATCCAAAAATAAGGTAATGACACCCATAATAATAAAAATCATGTTTATCCCGAAAAGGTGAATGTGGGTCCATTTAAGGAGCCAGACGAACTGTTCTGAATGAAGGAGCGAAGGTTTTTCAGTCTCTTTTTCAGTTAGTTCTTCGGCAAACAGATCACCTCGGCTGCCATCTGAAGCATCATCAGCAGCAGTTTGCTCCATTTCTGGCAGCGATTTATTACCCCGGTGTTCCATTTGTGAAGATGAAAAGAACGTTGGTATAATATCATGCACCACAATCTGCCCCATGGCGCCGGCCATTGCGAGTGCCATGGTTAGAATAATGCCAGAGACCAGGGCTTTGGCCGGCAATGGAAAAGTTTTGAGTTTTGGCCAGTTTCGGTTTTGATCTTCAATATTTTTTGAGCTCAATTGGTAACGATCCCCTCTTGATTACATATTTTTATCCAATCGTCGGTCGACTAGGCCGACGAGATCTGACGATAGGTTCTTACTCACCGGTAAAGTTGGATCCGCTGTACTTTCCATTGGAATTGAAAAAAATGTATACCGCCTTCGGATCCCCTTCATTTCGCTGAAAAGAAACTACGATTTCATCTTTGCCATTATTTTTTCGTTTTGAAATAGCTACGGTTGCTAGTCCTGTTTCCCAACTTTGATCCAGTTTGCCCTTGCTGACAAGCTGATCCAATAGTTTGGTAGCTTTTTGCAGAGCCTGTAGTTGCGTGAATTTATCTGAATGTTTGCCGCCATGCCCGAATGCCAGACTAACAGTCATGATTACAGCAATCAGGGCCGTTATAAATGCAAGCGTTTGATTTTTACGATTACGTTGCACGTATATTTTTCTCATAATGCCCACCTTTGTTTTAAATGAATGAAGAACAATATAAACACCTGTTTTGAGTCAAATGAAATTGAGATTAACAATTTATGATTAGCAGAAAATATGCCACATTGTCATATTTTATAATTTAATAATTTTTTTGGGAAAATAAACAACGTAATCTAATGAATTTTAATGATATTTTACCCTGATGTCGTGCTGCTTGCTTTAAAGGCAACAGAGTGGGGACAATAAATTAAAATCAGAAGCGGAATGGGTGTGAAAAAAGTTCGCAGCCGGGCACCAGTGCCTTTGATAGCGGAAAAAAGTTCAATAATTTTAATTATTTTGTTGACAGCGTACAAAGTTTGTTGTACCAAACTTTTTCTGTTTTTGATATAATCGGATTATTAAATCCATGGAGGCAAATATTGTTATGCGGGTTAACTTGCGAAATATGAGCGATAATCAAGCCGGGCTGATTGCTGCGGTCAAAGTGGCCGGTGACCTGGGGCGGCGCATCCGGGATATGGGGATCGTTCCGGGAACGGAAATCAAGATTCAGGGGCGGGCCCCGCTTTACGACCCGGTGGCATTGAGAGTTCGGGGAGCCACGATTACTTTGAGAAATAATGAAGCTGACTTTATTGAAGTGGAGGTTAATGATTGATGCAAGCAACGGTTGCTCTGGCCGGCAATCCGAATTCCGGCAAAACCACCCTATTTAATGAACTGACCGGTGCCCGGCAGCATGTCGGCAACTATCCGGGAGTGACGGTCGAGAAAAAAGAAGGCACCTACTCGAGTAACGATTTTCAATTGCACATTGTTGATCTGCCGGGAACTTACTCCCTCACGGCCTATTCACTGGAGGAAGTGGTGGCCAGGGAGTTCCTGGTCAACCAGAGACCGGAGGTCGTCGTTAATATTGTGGACGCCTCCAATCTGGACCGCAACCTGTATCTGGCCGTTCAATTTCTTGAAATGGGCATTCCGGTGTGTATTGCCCTGAACATGATCGATGTGGCCAAAAAGCGGGGAATTGAAATAAACGCCCGAAAATTATCCGCCCTGCTGGGCGTACCGGTAGTTCCCACCATTGCCCGCACCGGCCGGGGAAAAAAAGAATTGATGGACAGCGCCGCTAGGATCGTGCAGGAAAATACGGAATTTTTTCCGCTCACAATATCCTATGGTGACGATATCGATAGCACCATGATCGAGATGGAAAAAGAGATCGAGGCTAACCGATTGTTAACCGACACTTATCCGGTGCGCTGGGTTGCTTTAAAATACATGGAAAATGATGAACAAATTCTGGAGAAAGGCCGGCTTCAAAATCCGGAACTGGCCGCCAGGCTGCAGGAAATGGTAAAAAAAGTGTCCCATCACCTGCAGGATACGCTGGATACTTACCCGGAGGCCATGATCGCCGATCAGCGCTATGGGTACATCAAATCGATCCTGAAGCAGGGCGTCATCTATCAGAAGTACGATCCAAACCGGCTTTACAGTTCAGATAGGATCGATAAAGTTTTGACCAACCGATTTCTCGGCCCGCTCATTATGCTGGCCATCATTGCCGGTCTCTATCATGTGGTTTTCACTTACAGCGAAGTACCGGTGGGTTGGCTGGAGAGCGTATTTGGCTGGATCAGTGCCGGGGTGTCCGCCATTTTGCCGGACGGTCTTCTGAAGTCGTTGATCGTCTCCGGTATTATTGACGGTGTCGGCGGGGTTCTGGGATTTGTGCCCTTGATTATGTTTATGTTTTTCGGGATTGCATTTTTGGAGGATTCCGGCTACCTGGCCCGCGTGGCGTTTATGCTGGACCGGGTGTTTCGAATTTTTGGTCTCCACGGCAGCTCCGTGATGGCTTTTATTGTATCGGGCGGTATCGCGGGGGGATGTGCCGTCCCCGGTGTGATGGCGACCCGAACCTTAAAATCCCCACGCGAGCGACTGGCAACCCTGCTGACCGTACCCTTTATGAACTGCGGTGCCAAGCTGCCGGTATTTGCGCTCTTGATTGCCGCGTTTTTTGCCGAGTACGAGGCACTGATCATGTTTATGATTACACTGGGTGCCTGGGCGGGAGCGCTGCTGGTTGCCAAACTTCTGCGAGTTACGGTGATAAAAGGCAGCGCCACGCCCTTTGTGATGGAACTGCCGCCCTATCGGATGCCGACCTTTAAGGGACTGGCCATTCATACCTGGGAACGGACCTGGCAATACATCAAAAAAGCCGGGACAATCATATTGGGATTTTCGGTGATTCTGTGGGCCATGATGTCGTTTCCCGCGTTGCCGGACTCTAAAGTGGTGGAGTTTGAGGCCCGGCGTCAAGCCGTAATGGATGCAGCTCCAGCCGCGAGCGTTAGTGAACTGGAAAGTATTCCGCAAGGCGCCGAACTTTCCCGGGAGGCAATATCTTTAAAAGAAAAATTAAACGGCATGCATTACCAGGAAGCTGAAACCGCGTTAAGATACTCGATTGCCGGGCGGATCGGAACTGCGCTGGAATCCGTATCCCGCTTAGCCGGATTCGATTGGCGCACCAACATTGCCCTGGTCGGCGGATTTGCGGCCAAAGAGGTGGTGGTTTCGACACTCGGAACGGCTTATTCGCTGGGAGAAGTTGATCCCGAAGAAACCGGAGCCCTGTCCGAAGCGCTGGCCAAAGATCCCGGCTGGTCGCCCCTGGTGGCGTTGGGATTAATCGTTTTTACCATGTTTTATTCTCCCTGTTTTGTATCGGTGGTTTGTATCTCCCGCGAGTCCGGCTCCTGGAAATGGGGGGCATTTGCCATTGCATTTAACACGCTGCTGGCGTTTGGTTTGGCGGTTTTAATTTATCAGGTTGGGTCGGTGATTGTCAGCTAGCGATGATGGTAGGTCCCGAATGGTATAGGGTTTAGTAGGGTGTAGGGTGAAAGGATCGAGGTGGATGCCAGATAAGAGGACAGGCTTTAGGCACACGGCGCAGGGCGTACGGCAATGGAATTCTGTCGATTAAGCAATTAATTTTCGAGTAAAAAAAAATAAAAAAACGCGCAGCATTAAATACTTAATCCGCCGGAGCTTGAATCTTAAAACTTTCTTTAATTTTCAAAGAACAGTTTATTGCCCTGAATGCGCTATTTTTCGGGGCGGATTAATTAGGTACATAAATGGAAAATATTATTGTAATCATCATCGTCGGTGTTGCGGCCGGTCTGCTCGGGCGCAGTTATTATAAAAAATATAAAAAAGGCAATCAGGGCAGTTGCGGGTGTTCCTCCTGTCCGACCGATGCGGCTTGTTGTGAACTTCCCGGGGAAAAGGAGAAGCAACTCAGTGAGATCCGGAAATCTATGGAAACTTAACAATTGCGGGTTTGATCTTTCAGTTTACAAAGGGCAATTTCCAACAGAATGTACTATTTATCAGGGCGGATGAATTAATGGGGTTTTAAAATGGCAAACAGAGGAGTACTCAGCTCAAATATGGAAGATTATCTGGAGGCAATATTCCACATTTCCGCTGATAAGCAGGCTGCCAGAGCCAAAGACATCGCCGAACGGCTGGGGGTGAACAAGTCATCGGTGACCGGTGCTTTGCGGTCGCTATCGGAGAAAGGCTACGTGAACTACGCGCCGTACGACATTATTACCCTGACCGCCGAGGGGCAGGTGCTGGCAAAAGATGTTGTGCGGCGACACGAAACGCTCAAGGATTTTTTCGTCAAAATCCTTTTGATCGATGACCAAGAGGCCGAGGAGGCCTCCTGCAAGGTCGAACATGCCATCTCGGAAAAAATTCTTGACCGGATTATAAATTTTGTGGAGTTTATGGAAATCTGTCCGCGGGGCGGCCGGGAATGGTTGAAAGGGTTTCGCAGCCATTGTGAAAATGGTGATACCACGGTTAAATGTACCGCACATATTTCGACCTGCCTGGCGGATCTGAAAAAGCGGGAACAACACCTGCGCAATGGATCACAGGCGGCCGTGCCGTTAAATGAATTGGACCCGGGCCAAAGTGGAAAGATCCTTAAAATTACAGGCCGCAGCGCAATTAATAAGCAATTTCTCGACATGGGAGTTTCGTCGGGAAGTATTATCGAAGTAGAGTCACTGGCGCCTTACGATGATAAGATTGATATAAAGGTACGAGGATATCATCTATCGCTTACCAGGGAGGATGCAAGTAGAATTTCTGTGGAGCCGAGCATTACGAATAACACTTAATTATTGCCCGAACATTTCAGGATGAATAACGCCTTCAGCCACCCGGGTAACTGTTCCGGTCATTGACACCGCAAAATCCTCTGCGATCTTTATCTCTATTTTACCACCCGGCATATGGACCGTGATTTGACTGTCGCACAGCCCTAGGCGGTGCGCTACAGCGGCCGCCGCACTGCTGCTGCTGCCGGATGCCAGGGTGTAGCCGGCGCCTCGTTCCCAGATCTCAATTTGAATGTTTGAACGGTCAACAATCTTCATAAACTGCACATTCGTGCGATTGGGGAAGCGAGGTTCAACTTCGATCAGGGGGCCCATTTCCTTTGCTTCAGCAGCCGATATCTCCGGCTTCAAAATAACACAGTGCGGATTGCCGATGGTGGCGGCACAAAATTCTAATGTTTGGCCGTTTACTTCCATTTTTTGATTGATAACTTCACCTTCAGGACCCTCTACCGGGATGATACGGCTGTCAAAGCTAACCGTGCCCATGTCAACCGATATTAATTTTCCGCTTTCATAAACCTGAGCATTAACCGTACCGCCGGCTGTATGAATCGTGACGTGATCTCCGTCTATAAATCCGTGGTCCCACAGGTAACGCGTGAAAATACGCAATCCGTTGCCGCTTTTTTCAGCTTGACTGCCGTCCGGATTAAAGATTTTTAACGCAAATTCCTCTTGCGGATCTTTAATCGGCCCCAGAAGAATGCCGTCGGATCCGATGCCGTAATTTCGATGGCAAATCAATTGAATCGTTTCGACTGTCAGTGAGTCGCCGGCCTCGGCAGGATTCAAAACAATGTAGTCGTTGCCAAGTGCGTGATATTTATAAAATGGGATAGGGGCGGACATAAAAGGAAATGCCTAATCCGGACAAGCCGGAATTGAATATTGACGATTGAAGATTTTTTGTATCGCTTCGCTCCATCTTTTCAATTTTAGTCATTCTATGAAATTTGAAAAGGGTTTAGTCAATAAATATGCCATAGCATTGCTGTCCAAAATAATTTGAAAATCAAATACTGCCTTTAATAAAAACAGGCAGTTATAAACGGGAAATTAGTGATTTAGAAATCAGGTTGTAC
>CACVKW010001129.1 GCA_902749685.1 Olavius sp. associated proteobacterium Delta 1
GGTACAACCTGATTTCTAAATCACTAATTTCCCGTTTATAACTGCCTGTTTTTATTAAAGGCAGTATTTGATTTTCAAATTATTTTGGACAGCAATGAAA
>CACVKW010001130.1 GCA_902749685.1 Olavius sp. associated proteobacterium Delta 1
AACAACCACCCTACATATAAGGAGGATTTTTTTCAATGACTCGTATTATTACTCACTTTATGACTCATTCTAAACCCGTTTTTGGACAAGAGTGATGTGGAATAAAACCAAAATAAACCAATCCGACCATTAAACCAAAAGTAGCGATGCAAAGGCTTGCAACGATGAATGAATGTCTGCGCGGTGCAACTACCCCAACATAGGCAATTAAAGCAGCATAAAGAAGTGTAAGGTACGATGCTTGAATGCCACCAGTAAAATAAATAATAGCCGTATATCCAATGATTTCCAGCTGGTTAATAAAAACAGAAAAATATTCGTATGTGAACCTTCCGGTAATATATTTTAAAACTATTAATATGGGAGGATTCATGAAGATTAAAAATAGTATTGAGGCACTTATTCCTATGAATTGATACGGATTGATAGTACCCGAGATAAGAGCAACAAGGGCAAATGTCCACATGCCCATACTAGCCCCCGATCGAACAAATGCCCCCCTTAAATGTCTTCTGTGAAGCTCCTTTAATTGGTCAGCCGGCAGTTGCTCGAAAGGCGGTATCGATTCCGGATTCATGTCTTACTCCTCATTGTAATAGATGGAACTTCATTGATAGAATGAGCTTCTGTCATCCAGTAAAGATTTCGTCATAAAAAAATGTAGAGCTAAACCATTATGATTGAAAACCATAATCCGCCTAATTTACTCTTTACATAAAAAATCCGCTTCCGAATGAAGGAAACAGGTGTTCTATCCTCATGGCCTTGCGATCATTCTAACCGAACCATGAGATTGTTAAACGAAATATCACCACACCAGTGGATTATTTGGGCAAGAATTATGCCATAATAGTGCGGAGAATGAAATGATAAGAATTCGCTTTTTAAGAGCGGATCGAGCAAAAAATCAAGGTTGACAGGGTTGTGTGCCGGCTGGGAATGAGCAACAACATATAGGGCCGCTGCTGATGCGACACCAAGCCCCAAACGGCTCCATCCAATAAAGAGCCGTATACAGAATGAAACTTTTAAAGTCAACCCGGCAATTGGCTAAAATCGACTGAAAATAGTGGATTTTGGATATAGCAAGCCCGTCTTCCCGAATTAATCCAGTAGCTATCAACCGAATACACCAAAATTGGGTTTATCACGTTTTCGGTTGAACTAAGCGATCTGCCGGATAAAATGACATGTCTTGGAGGAATTGAGAAAAAAACTCTCAATCTGCATCGAACTATTTGTGTTTTGGAATATTGCGGTGAAAGGGCATCCTTATATTCATGCTATTAATGCGTTAAAAGAGACTTTTCACAATTCCTTAAAAACTAGGTTCTGGCGGGGTCTCGGTATCGGGCTAATTATTTATTCGAGAAATTTAATTGAAAATGAGCGTCCGCCTGGACACAGACGGGTTATAATGGAAGGCATATAGGGTTATGAATATCTGTACTTCTGTGGCGCAATAAAAATGAAATGCATTTTATCATGACCGTCCCTAAGTTCCCATACAATTTCAAGTCAGTTTTTTTGCCATTAAGATATCATACACTGAGTTGACAAATACCTAAACGTGATTAGCTATTAGTTTCATAGTGTTATAGACCGCAGTTTCCCCCACTTTTGATAGTTTAGGGTCTAAGCTCGAATAGGGCATAACGAAGATCAATTCACTATTCAAAATTTGACTCCTGTCAGTTCTTCACGAACCTTAATGAGGATGAAAAAAAGCAACTTTTTATCAACTCAACGAATCACAGCTTTTTGAGAGGCACCCCATGAGCGGAATCAACACTCCTCGAACGATCATTCAGCCACTATTGGTTGCTACACTACTCGTGATGAGCGCGTTGGGTTGCTCACAGCGAACCCTCCTCCCGGCAGGTGCCGAGCCGGACACGGCGCTCTCCCAAAATGCGACCTATGGCGTTGCCTGGCGTTCGACGACTCGAAGTGACCCCGACGTGATTATGGCAGCGGCTATTAATTTTGACGGTCCCATACGTTCCGACGGGACCCGTTCGGTCACGTCGACATCGCCACGGAGCATTTCCTTGGCCGCCGGGTCCCATCCGCGCCTTGTCCGAGTTTCGATGACTGAGTTTTTCGCGGCCTGGAGAGAGGGAGACTCTGTTTACGGGCGGTATCTCAATGCGGCGGACATGACATCGGTCTTCCCGTCGGATCCTCCGCTTGAGCTAAACGCCGGAGAGTCCCGTGCCCTCGTCGGTTTCGATATCTCCTACTCCGAGTTCGAAAACCGCGTGCTTCTTGTGACCGGCCGATCCGGGGGAAATATCTATCTTTATGGAATCACCCGAACCCGGGGCGGCTCTCCTCCCTTCCGGTCGATACGACTCCAAACCCTTCCGTCAGCCTCCGCCCGTACGGGGGCGCGCGTTCCTCGGATTGCCGTAGGGCGGCCAGGGGGCACGGTGACGATCCTAGTTACTGCCATCCCCTTCGGCGGAGGGACTATCGGCGACTATCACTTGATTCGTGTCGGGGAAGCGACCTCCCGATACGACCTCGATCCCGCCCCAGGGATGGCTCCCATCGAAGACCACCGATGCGTCTACGATCCGGTCCGCCAGCGGTTCCTCGAAGTCATGGGAGGTTGGAATCAGATCTATAGTGCCGTCATCTACCCAGATGGCTCGCACGGCAGGAACGTTCGCCTGAGTCTCCCGGCTTTCTCTCCTACGGCGCCTGCGACCATCGACGACGGCGGCGAGACCTTCAAACGTTTCAGCGTCGCCGATGCCAGGGTGACGTTTGAGGATGTGTCGCCCACGGGGAGATCCTCGGGCAGCGTCTTTACGCTTGCCTACTCGGAGTACTATAAGGTGATCGCCACGACCTATCGTCGTGGTGGAGGGTCCCCCCCTCCCCCGCCGGTGTTCGCCGGGAGCACGACAACGCACTATGAGACAGGCTATACCCATGGGCTTGATGTGCTTGGTCAGGTGAGGGGAAGCCGTGTGGTTCGGGGTCCTACCGGACTACGTTCCGACGCCCGCAAAGTCAAAGCTGCGCTCTCTTCTGAGCCTGAGCCTTGGCATGCGATCATAATCGGCTCGGACGTAGCCCAGCATGCCGAGCGATACCAGGAGCCTTAGGACCGAAGGAGTGCCAAGACGAATGGACGGGCAGTATCGCCGTGGGGAGCAAGTGCGCTTTATTGAGCAATGTGAAAGCACGTCTGGGCTTTCGAGCCAAAGAGCGAGATGTGATAGAAAGCGGCGAAGGGTATCAACTGCGGGAGAGCCTCGCTCAATATAAGGCTCTTTTTGCGGTTGAAAACGAGGATATAGACCTTGAAAACGCCTAATGATAAGAATTCGCGGTCCAAAGAACACGTTGAATCCGGAGTGTCGCCATTTATCCAGCAGCGCGATCATATAGAAAATACAGCCGCAGGGTTTTGGGAATACTGAGCACTACCTGCCGGTGGGGGACGGCCTTTACCACCTCCTGACACAACCATTCACCGAATTCCACCACCCGTTTCTGATGGCAAGCCCGCCCTGGCGCGACTAACTCCATTTTAAACTCAACACTTCCGTACCCGGTTGTTGGGAGTGATGCGGCCATGGAAGGCAAAGATTAGACGGTGGGCTACGCTGGAGTCGTAGGGCTCCGGCACAACGGTGATGAATTCGCGCGGGTGGTCGCCGACCTGAATGGATATCTGCAATGCGGCGGGCACCGGGCGCCCGCAGCCTCTAGAGCGACTGCGCTTCTCATCCGCACCGCAGCTCATCGTGATGATTAGCGTCGACAGCAGAATCGTCCCGCACAGAAGCATCTTCCTCATCTCGGAAACACCGCCCCTTTATCCGCGCTGGATACCATGGTTGCATAGCGGGCCAGATAGCCGCTTTTGATTTTAGGCTCAAATTCAGGAAGCTGCGCCAGTCTTTGCTGAATTTCTTCTTCGGAAAGCCGAACATTTAAGATTCGCCCGGGGATGTCGATTTCGATGGTATCCCCGTCTTGAATGGCTGCAATGGGGCCTTTGGCGGCTGCCTCCGGAGATACATGCCCGATGGCGGATCCGCGGCTGGCACCGGAAAAGCGGCCGTCGGTGATCAGGGCCACCTCTTTGTCCATTCCCATTCCGGCCAGGGCGGCGGTGGGAGAGAGCATCTCCTGCATTCCGGGACCGCCCTTGGGGCCTTCGTAGCGGACCACAATAACATCCCCTTTTTGAATGGCGGAATCCATAATGGCTTGAAATGCCTCTTCCTCTGAACTGAAGATCCGGGCCGGGCCCGAATGCCTGAGCATTTCATCGGCGACGGCCGCCTGTTTGACAATGGCCCCGTCAGGCGCCAGGTTGCCGGTTAAAACCGCCAGGCTGCCGGTGGGGTGGACCGGATTTTCAGTGGAACGGATGACGGCGGGATCTTTTATGCCGGCCTGGATGTCAGTGAGCATCTCCCCCAGGGACATGCCGTAAACAGTCTTGGGCTGGGGCTTCAACAGCCTGGATTTATTGAGTTCCGACATGATGGCCGAAATGCCGCCGGCGTGAAAGAAATCCACCACGTGATGCGGGCCGGCCGGGGCAATGGTGGTTAAATGGGGGATTTTTTCAGAAACCGTACCGAAGTCTTTGAGGGTGATGTCGATGTCGGCATAATAGGCGATGGCCGGAATGTGCAGGGCGGTATTGGTGGAGCCGCCCAGGGCCATATCGGCGGCAATCGTGTTGTAAAAGGCATCTTTGGTCATAATGTCTCTGGGCTTAATGTCTGCATTGACCAGTTCGACGGCCTTGTATCCGGTTTGTTTGGCCAGCCAGACCCGTTCGGCAAACACCGCCGGCGAAACGGCAGTGCCATGCCCATGGCTTCCGCCAGATTGCTCATTGTGTTGGCGGTAAACATTCCCGAACAGGAGCCGGCCCCCGGACAGGCCGTGCATTCGATTTCGGTTAATTCCTGCTCGGATATGGCGCCGCTTTTAAAGCGTCCCACGGCTTCAAATACCTTGTCCAGGCCGGTGTCTTTGCCACGGACTTTTCCCGGCAACATGGGACCACCGGAAAGAAAAATGGAAGGAATATTCAATCGGGCTGCGGCAATCAGCATGCCCGGAATAATCTTGTCGCAGGAAGCCACTAAAACCAGCCCATCGAAGGGATGGGAGGTCGCCATAATTTCAAGGGAGTCGGCAATCAGCTCCCGGCTGGGAAGTGAATATTTCATCCCCACGTGGTTCATGGCAATACCGTCGCACACACCAATGGTGTTAAAGACCACCGGGGTTCCACCGGCAGCATATATACCGGCTTTGACCGCCTCCACCAGTTTGTCAAGATGCATGTGGCCCGGGATGATTTCATTAAAAGAATTGGCAATACCGATCATGGGCCGTTCCATTTCCCAATCGGTAAAGCCCTCGGCTCGCAGCAGCGAACGATGGGGTGCCCGTTCCGGTCCTTTGGTCATTAAATCACTGCGTTTGCTCATTTTCCCTTCCTTTATTTTTTGAGTTAAGTAGTGCTATAGCAATTTAAAAATTTGAAATAGACAATCAAAATTATTACAGCGACCGCTAGGATCAGCCGATTTCAGCTCGTTGCCAAAGATTAAAAAAATCATAGCCTATCCATTTGTAACGACAGTCTGGTAAATTTCCCAACGGTGCCGATCCAGATACCGTCATACTTGAAACCTTCATTTAAATTCCGGCACGTCGCTCAACCGCAGACAATGTCTCGTCAATAATTTCAATTAGATCATCAATTTGCTTTTCAGTTATAATAAACGGAGGGCCGAATATAAGCGTATCCCCTTTCTGTCCGCGGTTGCAGCCGAAGGAGGATTCAATGTGCACGCCGCGCCGCAATGCCTGGTCCTGGATCTGCTGCGAGAAATGCAGTTGGGGGTCCAGACACGCTTTGGTAGCCTTGTCCTTGACAAATTCCACCCCCCATAGAAGGCCGCGTCCCCGAATATCACCGACGGTTGGGTGCGCCCTCAATGTTTGCAATTTGGCAGCTAAATATTCACCCATATCCGCACAGCGATCGACCAGCTTATTTTCCTTAAGATAGTCAAGAACACCGCAGGTTACTGCCGCTGCCACCGGGTTGCCGCCGTAAGTATGTCCTGATCCGAAGATTCCGGAATTATTTGCAATAACGTCATATATTTTTTCCCGAAGAACTGCGGCGCCCACCGGGAAATAGCCGGCACTCAAGCCCTTGGCCAGAGCGATGATGTCGGGAACCACATCGTGATGCTGATAGGCAAACCATTTGCCGGTGCGGCCGATGCCGCTCATGACTTCGTCTAAAATCATCAACACATCATACTTGTCGCAGATCTGCCGGATTATTTTGAAATGTTCGTCCGGCGGATGGGCTGCCGCCAGAGAATGGCCGGAAACCGGCTCGGCGATATAGGCGGAAACCGTCTCCGGGCCCAGGCATAATATTTCGTTTTCCAGTGCCTGGGCGCACTGCAGGTCACAGGATTCAGGCGACTCTCCATACCAGCATCGATAGCAGTAGGTCGCCGGCAAATGTACAAAGTCTTTCAGGTAAGGTGTGAAGTCAGCCCGTCTGGAAGTGAAGCCTGACCAGGACAACGCCCCCATAGTGGACCCGTGGTAGCTTTGCCAGCGGGAAATCACCCGGTATTTGCCGGAGTTGCCGTTGTCGATATGGTATTTGCGTGCCAGCTTGACGGCGGTTTCGGTCGCCTCGGAACCGCCGGAAACAAAAAAGACGCGATCCATATCTGCATTGGTTGTTCCGCATACTTTTTGGGCCGCCAGTTCTAACTCCGGTGTGATGAAGGCTCTTCGGAAAACAAACGCCACTCGCTGCATTTGCTCGGCGACGATGTCGGCGATATCTTTTACCCCGTGACCGATGCTGCAGACAATGGCGCCGCCGCTGGCATCAATAATTCGATTACCCTGATCATCATATAGGTAAATTCCTTCTGCTTTAGCTATGGAGCAACTTTTCTGATTTAAAAAGAATCCAAGAACGTGATCGTTTTCCTTGTCATTCATGTTTTTCTCCCCAAGTTAATGCTGTAATTGAGCACAAAGTGCTCGATTAGACGTTATTGGTTATTCGTTTTTAGAGTTGAATAAACTACCTAATCAAACAATTAACCACTAACTAATAACCAATAACTCCCAATTGGTTTTATACCAATTGGAACTATATCCTTCTCCCGGCATTATATCCCTGGTGCACCGCGTCAAATGCCATGGCTACCTGGCCGGCATCACCAATGACCTGACACGGGATGCTTTTTTGACTGATTAATTCGGCCAGCGGATTATACGATTCGCCGCCGGCAGGACACCCGAAACCTTCTCACGGTTCCGACAACTCAATTGAAATACCATCCAGTGCATCCGGCGATGTAAAAGCGATTTTTTTCCCCCGTAATCCGATCCTGGGCTCAAGATCCATCATTTCAACGCCTTTTTCTTTCAAGTCCGCGACATCTTTTTCTAGGTTGTCAGACAGCAAACAAAAATGATGAATGGAGTCCCCTCTTTCCCGGTTAAATTTCCCCAGAAAGCCATCCTGACTGTTATCTTCAAGGAATTCCAATGCTACGCCATTCATCTCCACCACCGCACATTTCATTTTCTTTTCCGGAAATTCCTTAATTGAAGGATTTTCAAAATCGACAATTTGTGACAGCGCTTTTAAACTTTTTGCCATATCTTTTACAACAATTCCTAAATGACCGATACCTTTAATCATTGTTATTCTCCCATTGAAATTTTTCACGAGACACGGATTTGCAAAGATTTACACAGCCAAAATTTTGAATTCTGAAAAAGAAGGATCCCTTTTGGGGGATTGAAACACCTTGTTCATTTGCCGCATCAATCATATCCTTTTAATCTGTGTTCATCCGTGTCCATATAAAGATCAAATCTTTAGTTCATACTTATCAACAGTACATACATTTCAGCCTTTCCGCTCAAGGGATAGAGAATATCCGTCTGTTCCTCATGAGTATGCTCCGGTATTTCGATGCCGGCAGGGACTTTTACCAGAATGCAGCTGACATTCAAGTCATGCTCCCTTTTCGTAACTAGAGGCTTTGTTTTGACTCCCTCCCCAAGCGGATGCGGATCCCAGAAAAGGTTATCAACTTCAGTACAGATTTCCATAAAAACCGCCTCTTTTGAGTTGAAAAATATGTTGTCAATTATTTGCTAATCTTAATTTAACACCTTCGATGTCTACCAGCCTTTTATTTGACTGTCAAAATTAAAATGGTTTGACAATGTCACCGATCGGTGATAAAAATAGTTGAAAATGAAATAACTCAATCCAATGGCAAAATCTACCAAAAATAAAATAGTTGCTCGTGCGGCAAAAACACGGGATCGTGAGGTGACCCGCGCCCGGTTGATCGAAGCCGTCGGCACTCTCCTGGCCCGCAAAGGCTTTACAGCGCTGGGCGTGAATGCCGTCGCCCGGGAAGCCGGTGTGGATAAGGTGTTGATTTACCGGTATTTTGGCGGGTTGCCAGAGCTGATTGTCGCCTTTGGCCGGGAGGGCAATTTCTGGCCATCAATCAAGGAACTTGCCGGTGGTGACGTGGAAGCATACAGTCGGTTGCCGGTTACCGAGCAATTGTCTCAATTGAGCAGGAATTTCATACACGCAATCCGCAAGCGCCCGCTGACCCAGGAGATTCTGGCCTGGGAAATGATCGAGCGAAACGAGCTGACCGCTGAGTTGGAATCGATTCGCGAGAATACCATGATGAATTTTTTTGACATGTTTTTTCCTGCCGCCGATAAAGGGCCCGATATTGCGGCGATGGGTGCCATTATCGGGGCCGGTGTCAGCTATCTGATAAGCCGCGGACGTCAGATCAGTATCTACAACGGAGTTGACTTGCAATCCGAAGCCGGCTGGCAACGCTTGGAAAGGGCCATTGACTCTATGATAAAAGGCTTGTTTGCTGGAACCGTAAAATAGTTAAAAATTTTTACCTAAAATGTCACCAAATAGTGACAATATTTCATGCTGAAATGATGTTTTGGTTCAATAGAAATTAATCCAAATAATCCTGTAAATCCTGTCTAAATTACATATTAAAATAGAATCCATTCATTATTTAAGACCATTTAACCAATCAACTATTCAACCAGTCAACCAAATTGCCGGGCGGTTTAAACTGAAATCGTAGAAGTTTTTTGAAAAAATCTCTGACAGCCGGATCGATGCTGACTGGAGCCGGTTCGTTTATTTCCGCCGGCAGAGTGTCGACCAAACGGCCAAACTCGCGCGCCAGGGCGGCGGGTGGTTTGTTATCACGAGCGAAGGAGGAACCATGACGGATCTGATAGATAACTTTTCGATAGCCTCCCTTCGAGAGCCTCAGGATCTAATGACAAGCTCAAACGATCGGCATCGATAAGGTAACCGGTCCGGCGAAGGGGCAGATCCGAATACGGTTCATCCGCGCGGGGTGATGACGAATAAGCTTAAGGTTCTTTCCGGTTAATATTAAATTTATCGAAGTTCCGGTCATAACTATATAAAAGATTCCGGGAATCTTTTTCCAGACAAGCGATCAAATAACAATCGACTATGTCTACCTGTTTTTGGTGCCAAATTTCCAGGGTACGTTGAACTATTTTTTTCTCTTTGATTCGGATTCCTTTATACTTAAGCAGGTCTATTAATCCATCGGAAATTTGTTCTCTGGGGACTTTATAAAAGCTTTTCAATACATATATCACCTGGAATAAGACAATCAACTTCAACTCAACTTGGATATCGCCGCGTTCCAGTGATTCAAAGAATCTATATAGTTTTTTATATTTCTTATCTTTATCAAATGTGAAAAATCGAATCAGAACATTGGTATCCAACAGCGGAATCATTCAGGCCATCCTTCAATAAAACCGTCTTCGGTTGCCTTTTGGATGTCAGCTTTGATTGGTTTTGACTTTCCGGATGCATATTCACTGAAAATCCCATACAATCGATCAGTCAAGGAGCTATGATTATTTTTTTTAGGGAGCGGTTTTAACAAAATACCCTCAGGTGCGGCAATCACATCGACCCGGTCACCAATATCAATCTGATATTTCTTTCTTAAGGCAACAGGGATGACGACCTGACCTTTAGGAAATACCTTCATCTTGAACGATTCTTTTGTAAAGGTGCGCATAATATATGCCCTGCCCGGTAGAATATAAACGTTATACGAAATATATAATAAAGTATAACATTAAAGTCAAGGAATTTAAAACATAACTCGGACTCGCCTGAGGTTTGAAGGTGAGTGTAAAAGAGAAGAAAAAAGGCATCTTCCCTATATTGGTTAGGCGCCTAATTAAATTGTAGATCCATTTTTACAATACCGATAAAAGCCCCTGATTCACTTTTTTCAGAAGGGATACCAGGGTTTGCCGTTCCCCTTCATCCAGATAAACTGTCAGCTTCGCAAAATGGCGATAATAATCCGGCAGGATTTTATCCAGGATCTGGCGTCCGCTGGTTGTCAAAACCAGGCCGACCTTTCTGCGGTCCTGTGCATGAGCCCGGCGCTCGATCAGATCTTCCTTCTCCAGTCCATCCAAAAGTCCGGTCATGGTTGCCCGCGTCACACCCAGCTTTTGTGCCAGCGTGGAGGGAATGATCGCTTCATCCGGAGCGCGGTTCATGACAATGAGTGTTAAAAAGCGGCCCTGGGATAAACCGGATTTGCCCAGGATAGTTTCAAAAACTGCCAGCAGGTCACTGCCGGTGCGCATCAGTTCGGCGCACGTTTTCAAGGCCGACGGGTTCATATTGGGGTAACGTTCAGTGAATTCACGCAGGTTTCTGTCGGTCGGAAGATCCTTCAAGAAATACATATTGCCGTAATCCTCTAGAAGAATTAAATTTCCCCAAAAAATAGTAAGGCGCCTAACTATAATTGTCAAGCCTAATTTCAAAAACTGAAATTAGATGATAAATCTAACGGATATGTAATGAAACAATAGATAAACTGAATTCAATTTTGATAAAAAAATTGACTAAACCCAAAAAATATCCTACCTCCTAGCTGTCCATATTTACTGGTCCATGGTTAATTTAATGTAGTAAAGGAGAATCCCATGTATTACCGTGAAATAAAATCGGCCGTGCCGGTTGCAGAAGAAGATGTCCAGCAACTTCAAGAAACCGTAAAATCGATCCTGGCCAGAGTCAAAAATGAAGGCGATGGGGCCGTGAGATATTACGAGAAAGAATTTGATGATTACGACCCGCCATTTTTCCGTATTCGTGAAAAGCAGGCTGCCGCGGCCATGGAGCAATTGCCGGCGGAAGTGGTGGAGGAACTTGATTTTGCCATCGAACAGGTCACGGCCTTTGCGCAGGCCCAAAAGGATAGCATGGTTGAGTTTGAAAGGGATATCCGGCCGGGTATGCGGATGGGCCAGCGCATCATTCCGGTAGCCTCCTGCGGCTGCTATGTGCCGGCCGGTCGCTACCCCTGCCTGACTTCGGCGGTCATGTCGGTCATTCCGGCCAAGGTGGCCGGTGTTAAAAGGATCATTGCCTGCAGCCCGCCGGGTAAAACAGGATCCATCAACCCGGGTATCCTCTATACCATGCATAAAATGGAAGTCGATGAGATCTACTGCATCGGAGGTGCCCAGGCAATCGGCGCCCTGGCCTATGGCACCGAGACCATGGCACCGGTGGATCTGATCGTAGGTCCGGGCAATCAATTTGTCATGGAAGCCAAGCGCCAGGTTTTTGGAACCGTGGGCATTGACTTTCTGGCGGGACCCAGCGAGTGTTTGGTCATTGCCGACGAGACCGCCCGTGCCGATTATATAGCCGCCGATTTGCTGGCCCAGTGCGAACACGATCCCAACGCCCGCGGCGCCCTGGTCACCACATCTGAATCCCTGGCACGCCAGAGCCTGGAAGAAATTGAACGCCAGCTCAAGGAGCGCACCACCGAGGCGGTGGCCCGTGCTTCGTGGGAAAATAAAGGAGTCGTGGCTGTGGTCGGAGACATTGCCGATGCCGCGCGCTACGCCAATGAATACGCACCGGAGCACCTGGAAATCCATACATCCAAGCCCAGGGAGGTCCTGCCCTTACTGAAACATTACGGCTCACTTTTTATCGGGGAAAACACGGCTGAGGTTTATGCCGACAAGATTGCCGGTCCCAACCACATCCTGCCGACCGGGGCCGCCGCGCGCTACACGGGCGGCTTGTGGGTCGGCATGTTTGCAAAAGTTGTGACTCACATGGAGGTAGATGATGCAGCCTCCCTAAAATTAGCCCGGTATGCCGAAACCCAGGGCGCCTACGAAGGCATGGACGCCCATCGGTATGCGGCTGCGATTCGTTTGGCTAATCTGAAAAGTTAAATTTCACTTTCGGCTCTTGCCAAGATAGCGATAACGGTTTATAACCGTTTCAACTAATGAAGCGATTAGGAGGCTGTATGCTGTATATCTGGCAACGTTCCAACTGGTCGCTGAACTGGATGCCCCGCAGGCACGGATCTGGCTGCTGGAACCCGGTGATATTTGTCTAAATTGCCACAAGGCTTGCCTATGCACAAATCACGAACTTGCGAACCAAATAGATACTTTGCTGGTCCAAGTCTTGGACGATTGGCTTGGTCAAACTGCTGCGATTATTCAGGTTGATAAGACTGCCAATACGTCCCTTCAGCAATCGATCCGGAAGATCAAGCAGGGCGTAAAAACCGCTGAAAATTTGGTAAAAGCGATCGGTTTAATTGACGACCTGATCACAACCGCAATCCAAATAGCCGGCGCGATCGTCTGAGCCGAGTCGCCATCTTACGGAAATGCACCTGGTTTTATCGTTACAGCGTTTTTGTTTTTGAGTCAAAATGGGGAGGTTGCCAACTTTTGAACTTCTTGGGGGGATTTCTGTTATAGAAAATTCCCACTAATTCCTCTATAGCGTCATTGCCCTTGACCTTCCGCCACCTGTTGGTTAAATGAAATCTAAACTGAACGTATCAAATTTGAAAAGAAGGATTAGCTTTATAATTTCCTAATCTGAGAGATTTTCATATGGTTAAAAATGAAATTTTGAAAGATTTATTTTTTATCGAAAGAGGCTATTTAAACGCCAACCACTTTGTTTACCGGTCTAAATCCCCGATCCTCATCGATACAGGATATATTGCCGACTTTAGCGAAACAGAAAAATTAATCACCAATTTGGGTGTCAACCTACCTGATGTTTCTCTGATTATCAGCACACACACCCATTGTGATCATATCGGCGGCAATCACATTATTCAGCAGAAATCCGGCTGCGAAATTGCTCTGCATGAAGTCGGCCGACATTTTATCGACACTCAGGACGATTGGTCCACCTGGTGGCGGTATTATAACCAGGAAGCTGATTTTTTTACCGTCACCCAAACATTACAAGATGGCCAGATGATCGCCATCGGCCCGCATGAATTTCAAGTGATATATACCCCCGGACATGCTTCAGATGGCATTATACTGTACAACAGCCGGGAAAAGATCCTTATTTCTTCGGATACCCTGTGGGAGAATGATTCGGCCGTAATGACCCTTCGCGTTGAAGGCAGCAGGGCTTTGTTTAATATGCGGGAATCGATTGAGAGGCTTGAATCTCTTGATGTGAAAAGAATTTATCCGGGTCACGGTAGACCATTTAGCGATATGAAGAGTGCCATAGCAAAAAGCAAAGAAAAACTTGAGAGATACATCAGGGATAGAGATTTTATTGGCAACGATCTGGTAAAAAAGATCCTGGTCTACACGCTGTTGATGAAAAAGGCGATTAAAGAAAATGATCTTTTTCCATACCTGATGGATACTTATTGGTTCAAAGAGACCGTCGATTTTTATTTCAACGGTGAATATGAAATGAAATATGATGAAATTATGAATACATTTTTTGAAAGAGGCGTTGTTCAGCGAAAAAGTGGCAGCCTGTTCACTACGGTAAAGCCATAGCCCGGAGGAACCGGTCCCAAGTCTACGGTTGCTTTCTTTCCTGCATCGCCCGATGCTCGGCGGCCAGTTCATTCAGTAAATTTTGAATCGACCAGGTTTCGGAAGTCGGTGTTAAGGTTGCCCAGAGCAGTTGCTGCATTCCGGATTTGCGACAACCGGCCATCAGAATATGCAGCTCATTTTGGGTGATCCCGGACATAATTATAGCACGCGGCAGTTCCGATGAGACACCGGTGCCGGTGCTGTCTTCCAGCTGCACCAGTTCACCGACAGTCATACCGGCCTGATATTCTGTGACCCAGACCAGCGGTAGCGGCGATAGACCGATCATATCCAGCAGCTTGATAAATTTGGCCTGAATATCGGCGGCAAAGCCGCAAAGGAGCAATTTTCGGGGACCATACAGCAGGTTGTCCGATTGAGATACTTTCTGAAAATCAGCATCAGTCATATTTTATCTCCTGATTATTTCAAAGGGAATACTTAATTTTCAATACAAACCCTGGTGTCACCTAGGCTACAGCCTAGCATTCGGCATTGCAGGGAGATTATTAGTTGAATCGTTATTCCACCATCGGCTTCAAGTGCTTCTCAATATGGACGGGTGCTGTAATCAGCTTCTGATCGAGCATGATTTGTTCGGTTTGCTGCCAGGCCGCCACATCAATATTACCGAATTTTGAATCCTTTCTGGGAAGCATCAGGATGCGGGTGGCCGGCAGCTGTTTTTTTACAATATCGGCAGGGGTTTCCTGGTTATACTTCAAGACAGTTTCAATGGCTTTGTCCTTATGCTCGGGAAACAACGCCTCGCGCCAGGCTTCTATCAGCGCTTTCATGAAACCTTTGACCGTCTCGGGGCGTTCATCCAGCATTTTTTGAGTGGTGATGACGGAATTAGCGACAAACCGTATGCCTAATCCGCTGGGACTCATCAGATCAAATCGCTCTCCGGCTTTGCGAAGCTTTTCACCGATAATGGGGGCCTGGGCATTGCGATAAAGGGGCCACAAATCAACCTTCCCCTGATAAAACGGCGTATAATCATACCTTACGCTGTAGAGTTTCACCTGATCTTCTCTGATATCGTATTTGGCCAGCAGGGCGCGCATAATGGTTTCATCATTGCCACCGTAGGTGATGCCGATGGTTTTGCCTTTGAGATCCAGTGGTGTTCTTAGCGGTGTCCGGTCCGGGCGATAGATCCAGTGCAGCGGGTTGACCTGAAAGAGTTGGGCCAGCACCACAATCGGTGATCCTTTGGATACTGCCCGGATAACCTGATCGGCCGACGCCACCCCGAACTGCGCATGGCCCATTTCGAGCTCCTTGATGGCATCCTTTTCAGGCCCCCCCGGTTTTACATTTACTTTCAGACCGTGCCGGGCGAAGTTTCCATGGGCATCGGCCCACAGGTCGCCGACAACGCTGATGTTAAACAGCCATTTGAGCCGGTAGGTCACCTCTTCCCCCGGCTGCTTCTTTTCACCGCATGCACCAAGGATAAGGAGGCCTATTAACGCTCCTGTTATAAGGAATGCAAGGTGAAGCTGTCTTTTCATAAGGCAATCTCCTTTTTAGCCGGGATTAGCCGGATCCAGATTGTTTATGAAATCAGATGTTAACCAAATCGCTTCGTTCATTAATTAAGATATAATCGATGGAACACCTTATTTCAACCGGTATCCAGAAACCAGTATCGAGCATCGCAATGAAATCCCTGCAAAATTCATCAATCCTATTAAAAATCCATTTTTAACACCATATCGGAATTCTGATTAACTGCTTTGCAAACGCTGTTGCACCACCTGCCCCAGCCATTCCAGGCAGACCAGGTAAATCGATGTGCAGATTCCGATCAAAAACAGGGCGATGAGAATTTTAGCCAGGTCACTCTGGTAAAGGGCGATGCGGATACTGTGTCCGATGCCGGCATTGGCGGCGATAAATTCGGAGACAATGGTTCCCACGATTGCCAGGGTGCCGCTTCCCACGATGACCGTGGAGATTTTACTGATGTTCTCAAAAGCCCTGATTTTTACCTGCAGCCGCCAGTTTATCCGCATTGTGGCTTCATAAAAATGCTCGATCTCCGGCACCGGCTCGGATAAAATGCCGATGAAGGAAAGCAGCAGGGGGAAATAGCAAATCATGGCAGTGATCAACAGCCGAGACGATAGTCCATCCCCCAGCAGGATAAATATGATCGGAGCCACGGCCACAATGGGATAGGCCTGGATATTATATGCCGCCACCCGAATGAAAGAGCCAACCCAGATGGTCAAACGTCCAATGATTCCGACCACTGTTGCCAGACAGATCGACAGCATGTGACCGAGAATGGCTATCGACAGGGTATCAATTACGTTAATTAGGTATCGCATGAAAACGTTTTGGCTGGTTTGCCATATTTCCAAGGGGCTCGGGATGACATAATCAGAAAGATTCAGGACATACTTTATCAGAAACAGTATCGTTATGCCGATAAAATAGATGATAAAAAATTGATAGATGCGTCTAGAAAGCATTGACGATCTCCAGCATGGTTTGTTCAAGATTTTTTTTATCAAGACCTTTGCCGTTGGAATGGTCCTGGCCGGAGATAGATACGGTTTGCGGGTTTTTATGCCGATCCCGCAGGACCAGAATCTGCTTGCAGAATTTGGCCACCTCCGCCACATTGTGAGAAATATATAGAAAACACCGGTCGGAAAATGTTGTCTTCATTTTCAAAATAATGCTTTCTTTGGTGACTTCATCTACATTGGCCAGGCTTTCATCCATGATCAACAGGTCGAATTCCTGTAACAGGTACCGAACGAGGTTGGTACGATTCTGCTGCCCAAGGGAAAGCTGCGAAAAGCGGGAGTTTATGTATGTCTCCATGCCAAAAGTTGTGACCAGATCTTCAAGTTTCGCTTTATTTGATTCAGGTGTGGTGGTTTCCAAGTGTTCGCATACGGTGGACCATCCCGGAATTCTCTCAAGATTATAGGTGTATAACACGCGCTGAATATTTGACTTAGAAATTTCACCGCTAAAATTTTTTATGTCTCCGGTCATCATTTTTGCCAGAGTGGTTTTGCCCACCCCGGATGGTCCGAATAAAGCATGAAAACCGGAGCCGGATATGCGGTAGCTCATATCCTTAAATACTTCAGTGTTTGTACCGGGATACTTAAAACTTATGTCCTTGCATTCAAGCAGCATATGGTTTGACATACGATCAGGTTCCAAGCAGGCAAGGGTTAAGAATGCTTATTTAAAATCGTATATCCGAATTGCCGAAATCAGTCAACCAGAGAGGCAACTCTCAACGGCTCAAGATTTTATAGGCAAATTGCGGTCCGCGGCCCTGGAGGTAGGCCATGTCCATCCAGAGCATGGCCATGGGTTCAAAATATCGGGCGTGATAGAGCGGCCCGGTGATGCAGGGTTCAAATCCCACCTCTTTGGCCAATTGAGCCACTGTCTCCCGGGCATCAGGATCGTCGCCGCAAATGAACATGCTCACCAATTGCGATTCATAGCGTGGATCGACCATATTGCCCGAGCCGGTGGTGTTAAATCCTTTCACCACCTTGGCACCCTGTGCCCACTGAGCGACCTGTTCACCGGCCGATGTCGTGGTGCCAATGCTCAGTCCCCTGAGATCCGGCGCGATAGGATTGGTGCAATCCACCACGAGTTTGCCGGCCAGACTGCCGGCGGCCGTAATGGCCTCCTGCGTGGCAGACCAGGGAGTTGCCAAGACAATGATATCTGTCTTGGCGGCAGCTTCCGAAACACTGAACGCCTGTGCTTTGCCTTGCGATATATTCAACAAGGTTTTTACTTTTTCGCTGTTCGGGTCACGAACGCCATAAATGACATTGTGACCGGCTTTTACCCAGGCGGGCCCCAGGGTTCCGCCAACATTTCCGATTCCAATCACTGCGATTTTCATCGGTATCCTCCTAATTAATCCGCCCTGAAAATGAAATAATCAGGGTTGTAAAATGTTGTTTGAAAACTAAAGAAAGTTGCTATATCGAAGCTCCGGCGGCTTAATTACTGAATGCTTCTTTTTTTATGCTATTTTTCTATTAAGATTATTCATATACTGATGTAAGGTTGCCGGGGGGTCTAACCTTGAACGATGAAACCTAGAACCTTTTAACCTACTTAAGCTGTTTGCCGACTTTCCAGCAGTCAGCCACTGCCTCACCCACTGACCAGTATTTAATGCTGCTCATATCAAATAATAGCGGTTTAAGTTTGGCCAGGTCGATTTTGCCTTCGGTGAGCACGGATTCATCAGCATAGGTTTCCACAATTTCACCGATTAACAGGTCATGGGTGGGGGTATCGTATATGTCGTAAAGCCGGCATTCCATATTAATCGGGCATTCCTTGATCATGGGAGCATTTTCTACCTGACCGTGGAAAATCTCAAACAACTCGGACTTGTCCGTCTTTTTGCCGCTGACAAGTCCGGCGTAGTCGGTTTCAACGACCAGATTTTCAGAAGGGATATTCACACTGAAGGCTTTGTTCTCCTTTATGCCCGCATTGGTGTAATGGGCTTTGGCCGAGCTTAGCGAAATCAGATAGGGCCTGGCATGGTTTACGATTCCGATGTGAGCGATGGTGATATAGTTGGGTTTGCCGTCCACCACCGCACCGACCAGTACCGTGGGGGTGGGATAGAGCACATTAATTGCATCCAGTGTTCTTTTCACGTTAAATCCTCCTTTGCGGCATATACCCGGCTAAGTCCATCGATTCGTAAATACACTGACGTATTTACTCACTCAGGACAGTGCTGAGTGAGCAAATATTTTGAATCGGTCATAAATAATATGTGACTGTAATTGCGAATCGAAGCACTAAGCCGGGAAACTGTGCGGCTCCTGTGGTTTGAAGGTTCATTTATGACATAGAAAAACAATAGCTCGGATACGTAGGAAGTCAAGACGGTGGAATCTGCGCAGGTGGTTACTTCTTACCCGGATTGGGGATAATACGGGCTGAGGATGCCTATTTTTTATGCAGTTTTTATCGAAAACTGATTGCCGGATGTTCAGGTTTTATTTTATTTATCAGACAATAAAATTAATTTTATTTTGATTTCAGATAGTTATATTAGAAACTGCATTTCTGGCGCTTCTCTGGCACAGTGCTTGTACTGTACATGTTACATAACCGCGAATGATGATTACCATCAATTTTCAGGGCGGATTAATTAAAGGATAAATATGATTAACCGACGTCAGTTTTTAAAAGTCACCGGTGCCGGAGCGGCGGCCCTTGCATCAGGGGGGATAACTTCCCTTGTTGAAGCAACCGGAGCCGATCCGAAATCAAAATCGGCAAAAAACTTTAATCCCGATCTGGATATTGCCTTAAAAGCAACTTCGGCTGAAACTTCGATCCTCCCGGGAAATCCGACCCGGGTGTGGAGATATCGGGCACAATTGGTAAAAGGAGATCCGGCAAGCCTGATTCATCTTTAAGGGTAAAAGTAAGCCACCGGGAGAAAGAAACTCGCGCCTTGCCGCAACGGCTTTCAACTATATCCAGATATCGCTATCCTGACGCCGTCAATCGGGAAAATCCGCGAAGATTCCACCTGGTTATGCGGCACATGGCCTGGACTATCAACGGCCGAACATTCCGGATGCGGGAAGTGGCCAACGACGAAAAAGTGCGCCTGAATACCCTTGAGGTATGGGAGTTTATCAATGAAGGCGGCGGAATGGGCATGATGGGAGGGATGAATATGCCCCATCCCATGCACTTGCACGGCATGCAGTTTCAGGTTCTTAAACGCCGGGGTGTCAGGCATGAAGGCTATGTCGATGAAGGCTGGAAAGATACCGTGCTGCTCATGCCCGGCGAGCGCATCCGACTGCTGGTGCGGTTTGGTGATTATGCGGGCCTTTTCCTGTATCACTGCCACAATCTGGAGCATGAAGATATGGGCATGATGCGAAATTATTTAATTGAAAATACAACCGCTTCGGTATGAGCGATGGCACTTGATATTTTGGGCACAAAACGGTAGATAAGGAGCCGATTGCAATAAATTGACTTCGAACCGCACTAGGGATTATTTACCTGCTGAATTCAAATATTAGGGACCGCCTTTATGAACATTTTTCTGATATATGTTAGAGACGAAGACTACTATCAAATGCTTCCTCAGGAGTTAGGCGGCTCAAGGCCCGACGACAAACGGGTTAAAGTGATGGCCTTTCCCCCCCTCGGAATTGAAACCCTGGCACCGGTTGTCCGTCAGCAGGGTCACCGGGTCAGGATGTTCGACACCTGTCATCCGCAAATGAAAGCAGAGCACATTGTTGAGTCAGCCAAGGATGAACGGCCGGATGTGATTGCGCTCTCATTTCTTTCGACCACGACCTACCCGCCAACTAAAATTATGGCTGAGCGGCTCAAAGAAGCCGCACCGCGTACGCCGGTCATATTCGGGGGCGTTTTCGCCTCCATGAATGCAGATTATATTTTAAAAGACTGTCCCCATGCAGACTGCATTGGGGTCGGCGAAGGTGAGGAGCTTTTACCGGATTACCTGGACCATCTCGATGATCCGGGCGCAGTAGCCGGTCTGGTCTGGCGCAATGGAGATGAAGTTATCAGCAATGAACCGCGCCCCCTTATCCGGGATCTGGATCAGTTTCCATATCCGGATCGGGACAGTCTGCCGATAGATTATATTGAATCACTGCCGCTTGATGTCCCGGCGGTGCTTTCCCTCGACAAATTCTGCACCGTGCAAACCTCGCGGGGCTGTCCCTACGGCTGTATATACTGCGACATCCCGTCGCTGTCCGGAGGCAAATGGCGCCATCGTTCGGCGCAGCATGTCCTGGGAGAAATGCAGCAGCTCAACGACGCGGGCTACCGCTCGATATATCTCACAGATGACCACTTTTTGCTCAAACGCGGGCGCATCACGGATATCTGCAACGGTATTATCGAACGCAGGCTTGAGTTTACCTGGGGCTGTGAGGGGCGGGTGGACTCGGTGGCCGTTGACCAATTGCCGATCATGAGCAAGGCCAACTGCACCTTTTTAGCCTATGGAATCGAAGCCGGAACCCAAAAAGTTCTCGACCGGCTCAATAAAAACCAGACCCTGGAGCAAATCGAATATGCGGTGAATGAAGCCAAGCGACATGGGATCGAAAGAGCCCATGGCTTTTTTCTGGTGGGCGCACCGGGCGAGACGGTTGACGATATCATGGAAAGTTTTCGTTTCGCCGCCCGGTTAAAACTGGATACTTTCGGTTTCAACCGGATGTGTGTTTACCGGGGCACGCCCCTGTGGCAGGAATATATTGACAGCGGGATCATCGACGATGAGCGCGACTGGCACAAATGGTTCAAGTGCTCTGACATCGACCCGACCATCCTGCCGGGCGAGGTCATCAACCGGGCGCGCATGAAAGGCTTTGCCTTGCTTTTTGCGCGCCGGATTGTCGGGCGTCCTATTCAGACTTACCGTCTGGTGCGCACCTTCGGCCGCTATATGAAGGCATCCGACATCTTCAGTTTTCTCTCCGCCCCCTTCCGTAAACGGACCCTGTCCCGCAAGCCCGAGCTGCCGGCCAGAATGATTGATCTCGGGATGGAAGCACCCGACAGAACCACTTTCTCCCTATAATCGGAGAGACTGACCATTTTCCCAAGGAGGTCCGGCAATGTAAAATCCGGTGCGGGCCTCCCCTCCTCAAGCACTGCCGGTTCAAATGATCGTTGAAATAGTTTTTTTTGCAGCACAAAAAAACACCCCCGCAGCAACTGCCAATATGATAAGGATGACTGCCTGGCAGTAAAGTCTTTTTGATTCCGTGTTATGGTTTTATCATTTTTTTGTTTCTTTTGGAACCAACTTGCTAATTAATATTTGGATGTTTAACTTATCCGCCATCATTTAGATCTAAATTGTGCAGGGATCAAAACGTTGAGTTTTAATATATATGAAATTGCTTTAATTGCCGTGGCCCTTGGCTGCGATGCGTTCGCGGTGGGTTTGGGGGTTGGATGCCGGTTCTGTGGACCCAGGCAGATTTTCCGGTTGTCGTTTCATTTTGGATTATTTCAGTTCTTGATGCCGCTGGTCGGCTGGCTGGCGGGCCACCATATCCTGGTCTGGGCCAAAACCTGGGGACCCTGGATCGCCTTCGGCCTGCTGATGCTTATCGGCCTCCGGATGATGCGTGAAGGTTTTATGCCCCCTGAAGAAGAGACCGAGTGCCAGGATCCCACAAAAGGCTTCAGCCTGGTGATGCTGTCTGTGGCAACCAGTATCGATGCGCTGGGAGTTGGTTTCAGCCTGGGAGTTTTAAATCAGAATCTGTTTATGGTGGCAGTCTGGATCGGTATTACGGCCGCTGCCATGACCTGGTTGGCGATGAAAATCGGGAATCGATTATCCCAAAGATTTGCCAAGCGGATGGAAATCATTGGCGGACTGATACTCGTTGCAATCGCGTTTAAACTGTTGTTTTCCTAATTAATCCGCCTTGAAAAATACCAAATACCGGGTTATCGGGCACACCGGAGGATATTTGGCGGCTAAGCTTTTTGCCGGTTCTGTAAATAGAGATACAAGCCAATCCCGGCGGCAATCATCAATGCGCAAAGTATTTGACCCATGGAGAAAGAGAGAAAAACGAATCCGAGATGATCATCGGGTTGGCGGAAATATTCGATACAGAACCTGACCACACCGTAGCCGATCAGATAAAATGCAAACGTGGCGCCTTTGGGCTTCTTGATCTTGCGTATGCTCCACAAAATCGCAAACAGGAAAATTCCTTCAAAAAAAGCTTCGTACAATTGAGATGGGTGCCGGAGTTCTCTGGTGGGTGCCAGCGGAAAATACATACCAATCGAAGATGTCGTCACCCGACCGTATAATTCACCGTTGATAAAATTGCCGAGCCGTCCGAAGGTGTATCCCAGTGGAATAACCGGCGCATATAAATCGACAGCGTCCCACCAGTCCAGCTTGGCTTTACGCACATAAAGCCATCCGGCCAAAATCACCCCGATCAACCCGCCATGATATGACATGCCGGAGATCCCGGTAAAGGCGACTCCATTTGAAAAAGAAAATGGAAGAATGATTTCAAGCGGATGCTTGAGATAATAGGAAAAATTGTAAAACACCACATAACCCAGCCGGGCGCCGATAATCAAACCCAGGATCACATAGGTGGTGGCATCTTTGACCTGATCGGTGGTTATTTCAAAGCGGTCTTCATGCCTGACACGATAGAGCACCATAAAAAATGTTATGGAAAATGCCACAATATACATCAGCCCGTAATACTGGAGTTTGAACCAGCCGATTTCAAAGATAACCGGGCTAATATTTTGCGGCAGGTGCTGCCACCAATCCCAAAAGTCATCCATATTTTGGTTTTGCTCCTTAAAATTTAGCTAAAATTCCGGGAAAACTTTCGTTAAGGATAATCTGTAATATCAGATACGTCAACCAAAACCAAAAGTAAAAAAATTCATCGTGTTGGTATCATTCCCAATTTTCTTCGTAGTATTGCAGTGCCGAAGTTACAATTGAAAGATAGAAATTATGCTATGGAAAGGGAGCAACTATGAGGTCTATCGAAGAGCAAGAATGCCAAAAACTATGGTATAAAAACATAAATAAAAGGCCCGCTTCCGCAGGAAACGGGCCTTTTATTTATTATAGCTCAATTCCCAGCCGTTCCCACACGGACTCTCCATCCTTTATCTCGGCTGCTTTGAGATGCGGATAGGTTGTGATGAGAAAATAGACCAGCGGCAGAACCCCGAACACGATAATGACGGTGTCCGGGATGGCGCGAAAAGTTCCTAGAAATACGACCGATCCTTTCTCGAAGAAATCCGCAGATCTGGCCATCCAATAACCCTCCTTAAAACTGATCCAGGTCTGGATTAAACCGACCGGCAGCAGCGTGAAAAAGGCCATGATAAACAACCCGCCGTTGAGACCCCAGAAGGAAAGTTTCAAAAGTCCATCCTTCCAGTAGGCTTTTTCCACCAGACCGCGCCAGGAGAACAGCAGCAGGGCGACGGAAAGCATGCCGTAGGTTCCGAACATGGCGGTGTGGCCGTGGTGCATGGTCAGGTAGGTCCCGTGTTCATAAAAATTAATGATGGGAAGGTTGATCAGGAAACCAAAGATACCCGCTCCCAGGAAATTCCAGAAGGAGGCCGCCACCAGAAAGTACATGGGCCATTTGTAACTGAACGTCCGTCCTTCCTTGCGAATTTCGCGGTACTCCATTAAACCACGGACGACCAGGGTGATCAGAGGCACGGGTTCCATGGATGAGAATATGGCCCCCCAGCCAACCCAGAAAGCGGCACCGCCATACCAGTAATAGTGATGGGCGGTTCCGACAATACCGCTGATAAAGGTGATGGCCGCCGTAAAATAGGCCACCTTTAGGGCCGACTTGGCCGTTGCCAGTCCCATGGCCACCATCAGCAGAGCAATAACCGCAATCCCAAAGAATTCAAAGATACTTTCCACCCAGAGGTGAACCACAAACCAGCGCCAATAGTCCGCCATCGTGAGGTGCGAGCCTTTGCCGTAAAAGAGCCCGAAGCCGAAAAAGGCCACGACCAGGACGGCACTGAACACGTAAAACCAGATCAGCGAACTGAATTCATCCTTGTGCAGTTTCAAATGACGGCCCACGGCCCGGTAGACGATCACCAGCCAGAATATCAAACCGCCGAACAGCAGGATTTGCCAAACACGGCCCAGTTCAAGAAACTCCCATCCCTGGTGGCCGAACCAGAACCACAAATCTCCCAGCATCCCTTTGATACCCAAGACTTCTCCCGTGAGGCTTCCCACTGCGACCAGCAGGACGGCCACGAAAAGCAGCTTGACCAGAAGATCCTGCTTAACCGGTTCCTTGCCTCCGATGATGGGTGCCAGGTAGATGGCGGAGGCCATCCAGGTGGTGGCGATCCAGAAAACCATCAGCTGCAGATGCCAGGTTTTGGCCCAGCTGTAGGGGATGAGTTTGGCTACAAACGGCAGGAAGAAACTGCCCGGATGAATGGTGTAATGGGCCAGCAAGCCCCCGAAACTCGTTTGTACCAGGAACAGCAAAATTACCACCACAAAGAATTTGGCAGCTGTAAATTGACTGGGGGTCAGGGGCATATCGATCAGCTTTTCAGACAGCGCAACCCCTTTGGGTGCGCCGTACCACAAACCATAGCGATGGATAAAGTAGACAAACAGACCCAGAACCACAAGGAGGGCCATGATACCGGCAATGGAATAAAAATAGGTTTCCGTGCTGGCGGTATTGCCTACCCTTTTGTCCGGCGGCCAGTTGTTGGTGTAGGAGTAATCGGTTCCCGGGCGAAGGGTCGAGGCGACCCAGGCCGTCCAGAAGAAAAACCGTGAAATTTGAAGCCGTTGTTCTGTTTCCCCAATGGTCTCCGGCAAAAAGCCGTAACGCTGTTCGCCCGCTTTAAAGATTTTTTCCCAGTGCTGTTTGACCCGATTGAGGCCTTCAACCTGGGCAGCGGTTAAGGTGAGGGTGTCCGTGGCTGCTTCATAACGATTGGGTTTGATCTCGTGTGTGGTTTTGACATCGATGAGTCCCTTCTGAAGGTCATCGAGACTGTTATAAGGTTTGCCGTTGTCTTTTTGGGCGAAATAATCACCGATGGCCTCTGCGATAAGGTGCAGGGAGGCTGCGGAAAATTCCGGTCCGCGCTGGGAGCCGTGCCCCCAGACCGCACCGTGGTCCATCAGGCCATAGCGTTGATACACATCCTGGCCGGCGATAATATCCGATTTCTGGAAAAGCACCTTGCCATCGGGACCTACTACTTTTCCCGGATAAGGCGGCAGTTCCTTTTTCATGTAGTAACCGCCACCGAGCAAAATTGCCATCGCTACTACGAAACAAATAATAGCAGCCCACTTGAGAGTTTTAAGGGACATATTAAACCTCCTTTTTTTCTTCCAGAATTCTTTTTGAAAACTGGGATATAAATTTAGAAGAAAAAATTGAATCAATTAACATGGGTTCTCAGCCTCTGCCAGTAGTACCGCAAAATGTATCACTTCCAAAAAGCGATGCCTTGACTTAAGTCAAGATTGATTTGAATTAAGTGAAAAGACTATTTTACTATGGGTATGCCTTTGTAATTAATGAATATTTGAACTTGTCCGTTGCGTTCAATTATTTTGGGGTTGATATATATGTCAGGTGTGAAATACTAGAATTGGATCTTACCAAACGGAAATCTGAATGCGCGAGTTCGTCTCAACAGAAGAATAATAGAGTTGTGTTCAGCAGCTACAGTAAAAAATCGTGTTGGATAATTAAGGGCC
This sequence comes from Olavius sp. associated proteobacterium Delta 1, assembly GCA_902749685.1. Taxonomy (GTDB): domain Bacteria; phylum Desulfobacterota; class Desulfobacteria; order Desulfobacterales; family JAFDCJ01; genus JAFDCJ01. The sequence continues at coordinate 26,372 of CACVKW010001130.1, forward strand.
TATATATCCTATACTGAAAATAATTCCAAGTACCATCTTTAAGGAGCACACAATATTTTCAAATTCCAAACTCTCATAAGACAAAAAAGCCCAGCTTCAAGCAACTTCAATTTGAATCGGGGGAAAAAAGTTAATCGAGTTTCATAATTAAAAGCTAAACTGAGCGATTTCCCGGGAGGTAGATCATATGTTCGGATCACAGGAGCGAAAAAATAATTTTGGCCTGTTAGTTATGCGTTTGGGCCTGGCGGCGGCGCTTCTGGTTCATTCGTTGCCGAAACTAATTGGAGGAAGCCCTGCCTGGCAAAGTGTCGGGACCACCTTAAGTTTCATCAACATTGGCATGCCGCAGACCTTATTGGGTTTCATCTTTTTGCTTCTGGCAGCGCTGGGAGCGGGTAGCTTGCTGTTTGGCTATTTCTTCCGAATCGCCTGTACTATCTTGTTTATACTATTCGGTTTGTATTTTTTTAATTATTTCAGCATCGGCTATAAGACCTTGATGTTGTGGTCGGCCGGTTTAGCGAGCGTTTTTTGGGGTCTGATTTTTGTGGGCCCCGGGCGTTATGCGTTAACTGTTAAACTAGAGAAGAAATAAAAAAAAATTCGTTCAGGGGTTCAAGATTCAAAGGTTCCCCCCTTCGCCTTCCAGGATTCCGACTTCGCTCTTCGAGCTACAACATACAAGATGGAGGGCCGGCAGGGCTTACGTCATATCCGAACCTGCTTTAGATTATAATGACACTCAAACTAAATGAAACTCGACTGAAAAACGTTACCCTTATCCGAACCGGTGACGATTCGGTTGAAATATCATGGAACTCCAGTGTTAAACCACGGGCGTTCACCGTTTATGCGGGTGAGTCGCCGGATTATATCGACCGTAAAAATCCAGTTGCAAGCGCCCGGGCGAATTCGTCTGCCAAAATTTCAGGACTTGATCCGGATACACGATATTATTTTGAAGTCGCACTAAAGGAGGGCTCAAAGGTTGTCGTCAGTGATCGGCGTGTGCCGCTGCAAGGATCGGTGAATTTTAGGGATCTCGGCGGCTACGAGACATCCGACGGGCGCCGGGTGAAGTGGGGCCAGGTGTTCCGATCCGACAATTTGGGCCGGCTTACTGATCGTGACGTTTCATTTGTGCAACGAATGGGTATTCGGATGGTCTGTGATTTTCGTACCCCGGCCGAGGCCAAAAAGTTGCCGGATCGTTTTCTGCCGACCGGGCGGGGCTGCTACCTGCATTTACCCATTCAGCATGGCGAATTCGATCCGGCCGGTACCTTTGAAAGGATAAAAAACGGTGACATTGAGTGGATGACCGAAGAGTTTATGATCACAGGCTACATTAAAAACATCGATAATTTTGCACCGGTGTGGTCGACCTTACTTCAAACTCTCGCCGATGGCTCAAGACGGCCGCTTGTCTTTCATTGCACCGGCGGCAAAGACAGGGCCGGAGTTTGTGCGGCGCTGATTTTGTTATCACTGGGTGTACCGGAAAAAACGGTTATTTATGATCATGGTCTTTCCAACCTTTATATTGCTGCCGTGCTGGAAAAAATATATGAACAAATCCGATCCCATGGCGTCGACCCGAATCAAGTTGCTCCATATTTCACCGCACCGAAAAATGCCATTCTAGCTGCTGTCCGTCACATCCGGCAAACCTATGGCTCGGCCGCCGATTATTTGACCGATAAGGCAGGCGTGGATGAGAAAATGATTAAGCAGTTAAAAAAGGATCTTCTGGAATAATTCGGTTTGGCCGGTTTGCCAGTTGCCCGTTTAGCCTGATAAGTTGAACAGGTTCCAATGATTATCGGGCTAACCGGCCTACGGGCTCAACCGGTTAACCTATCGTATTACCAGCACCGGGCACGGCGCCGTCTTCAGCACCCTGTGAGTACAACTGCCCAACAATAACCCCTCCAAATCGTTACGTCCTCTGCAGCCCATGATAATCATGTCTATTTTTTCGATATTGGCAACCTCACATATAGCATGGGCAGCAGGACCCTCAAGGATTCGATCGATAAAAGCAATCCCGGCATCCTGCACAATTTTTCTGAAAGGATCTAACAGCGCGTTTGATTTTTTCATTATTTTGTCGATTGCCTTCTGGAAATAAGGTTCTCCAAGAACCACCGGAAAAGGTTTGTGGCAGTGAATTAGTAATATTTCACTATCCATGAGCCTAGCCATTTCTGCGGCATAGCCGGTGGCCCGCATGGAATATTCTGATCCATCTACCGGCACTAGGATTTTTTTCAGTTGCATTGGCGACCTCCTTCATATCTAAGGGTGGATTTCGATCTATGCCCAAATGGATCCGGCAATATTTATACTGCTATTAGTCCACGAAGGCAATTTTTTAAATGAATCTCCCCGCCGCAAGCGGATAGGGTATTCAAAAGTTCATAATAAAATTTGTGTCTTCTTTGGCAGTTCTTCATTTATTGAATTGACATTAGGAATTCAATTTTTTATAGTGTTTGACCAGTGGTTTTGATACGGTTGATAGCCTGGTGTTATATTTTATCCTTCCTTAAAAAGTGCTTCCTTGGTGGCGGCCTAAAATTATCTAATCAAAAGTGGTTTCAAAAAAAAACGGCCGATAGAATTTTGAAACCATTGTTAGCAGTTGGTATTTAACCAATCTGGATGAAGAGTATATGATGGAAAATAATATACTGGTTGTTGATGATGAAGATTACCACCGCGAACTCATGCAGAAACTGCTTTCTAAATTGGGTTACGAGGTCGAGGCTGTTGAATCTGCTGAAGATGCTTTTTCCTCTTTAGAAAAACAAAAATTTCCGGTTATCATCACGGATTTAATCATGCTTGAGATGGATGGGGTAGAGTTTTGTCGGAAAATTCGAGAAACCGATAACAAAACCGTTGTAATTGCCTTAACCGGTCATACGGATTTGTACGATATCGATCGGTTGCAAGAAGTCGGTTTTGACAATCATCTTACCAAACCATTTAAGATGGAAGTCCTCAAGCAGGCAATTCAAGATGGGTTTGAGGAGTTTCGGAGAAGAACTGATATCCAGGATGACGCCCTTTAAGTCGGCCCTGAAATAGGCCCGCGAATGACCCTGTTTCGCCCCTGTGTCTTGGCTTCGTAAAGATATTTATCAACCACGTTTATCATGGCTTCCGGAGTAATGGCTCCGGCAGGTTGCGAGGCATCAAGCCCGGTCACACCAAAGCTGGCTGTAATGGATATCTTATCCCCTTCTGTTTCGATAACTTTATGCGCAAGGTGTTTGCGCAGCCTGTCAGCCAGATTAAAAGCGTTTTCCAGATTGGTTTCGGGCAGTACCAGTAAAAATTCTTCCCCTCCATACCTTGTCAGCCAATCGGTATCATGACGAATCAACTCTGAGATACTCTGCACAAATTGTTTAAGAACCTCATCGCCACACTGATGGCCGTGGTTGTCATTTACTTTTTTAAAGTGGTCGATATCGCACATGGCCACGGCCAGTGGGCGCCTGTATCTTATCGCTCTTGTAATTTCGCGCGGTAGCACCTCATTCAGATAGCCGCGGTTATAACATCCGGTCAGAGAATCTGTTCGGGACAGGAGCTTAATTTCCCTATTGGCTTTTTCCAGCGACAGATGTTCTCTCTTCAATCGCGCGTACAGCAGTGTATTTTCCATTACGAGTGAACATTCTTTGGTAAGAATGGTCAAAAGTTTCATCTTCTCATGGGTGATGAAGCTTTCCTGGATCGGTGTGAGAATCAGGACTACCCCCAGAGTTCTTTTCACCGTCGATAAAGGCAGCATGACAATTGACTTTTCTTTGTCGAATGCCAGGCCCGGAATGAGGGCCGGCTGTCTTCGGTTAATGACCCATGAAAAGATTCCGCATTCGATTTGAAGATCAATTTCCTTGCGGCATAGTTTGGCACTATCCTCCGGTACGGCGTATTTCAAGGTGAATTCAATGGTGCTTTCATCGACAAGGAACAGCGCGCAGACTTCAATTTCAATTAAATTCCTTACATCGGCTAAAAAAGCACTCCATATTTCCTTGATACTTGAAGGGGAATCTATCCGGTCCTGGAATTGACCCAGCCGTTCAATTTTCTCGATAAGCTCTAAGAGGGCTACCCGTTTTTCACTCATGATAAATTTTTACAAGAGTTGAGATCCATAATTTCGTGGTGAGCGTTTCCAAGTATCAATTTACTTAAAATATAGCATATATTAGCACAATCGGATACTTATCGAAAGCCTCCAGTTCAATCAACTGTTTTTTACACTGGATTTTTTAATTGGTTCATTGTAGGGATAAGGCTTCAATATTCAAAGAACAATTTACAGCCCTGAATGTGCTATTTTTCAGGACGGATTAATTAGGATACTTATTTATGAGTGAGACGAAAACCATAACCCTGTTCATTCAGTGCCTGGTGGATGGCGTTTACCCGGAAGTTGGTGAAGCCATGGTTAAAATTTTTCGCAGCCTTGGATTCGATCTGGTCTGCCCGACCCAGCAGACCTGTTGCGGACAGCCGGCCTTCAATTCCGGGTATCGCCGGGAAGCAAGTGCGGCCGCAAAGCGATTCATTGAGATTTTTGAACCTGCAGACACGGTCGTTTGCCCTTCAGGATCATGTGTGACCATGGTCAGACATCACTATCCGGAATTGTTTCGTGACGATGTCGCATGGCGGCAGCGTGCCGGGCAGGTGGCTGGCAAAACATATGAACTGACGGAATATCTGGTGGACGTGTTAGGGGTGGATGACCTCGGCGCACATTATGACGGCAAAATTACCTATCATGATTCCTGTCACCTGCTGCGCAACCTGCGGATCAAAGATCAACCCCGCAGGCTGCTGCACAACGTATCCGGCGCTGATTTTGTTGAAATGAACGATTCGGATAAATGTTGCGGGTTCGGCGGGTCATTTTCGGTGAAGTATGCGGATATATCGGCCGCCATGGTTGAAGACAAGGTCAATAATATAATTGATTCCGGCGCCGATACCGTTGTTGGCTGCGACATGGGCTGTCTGATGAACATCCAGGGAATGTTGAGCCGCAAGGGCTCTGAGATAAAGACTCTGCATATAGCACAAATTCTGGCCGGCTGAAGCCGGCAAATGAATATTGAAGATTGTAGAATGAATATTTGAGGAAGTCGCTACGCTCCGTCAACTACTATTTCTAAAATCGATAAAATTCCTTATAACCCCGAACCCTATAACCCGTAACTCGTACCTCGGAACTCGAACCCATGCCTGAAATTTTTATTGGAGATTATACTGCTGAAGCCAAAAGAGCTTTAAACAATCAAGTCCTGCAGCATGCCCTGGCCGACCTTCAAAATCGTTTTGGCCGGGGCACGGCGCTTGCATACCAGCAATTGCCGGAAGGACCGGACCTGCGTCTCAAGGCCCATGATATCCGGCAGAATGCCATCGCCAACCTGGATGTTTTGCTGGATACCCTGGCAGATAACGTCCGGAAAAACGGCGGGCAAGTGTTTTTTGCCGGCGATGCCAAAGACGCTGCCAACTATTGCCTTGCAACTGCGCGCCGGCACGAGGCTAAACTGGCGGTCAAAGGCAAATCCATGGTGAGCGAGGAAATCGGGCTGAATACGGCGCTGCTGGAAAACGGCATCGATGTGGCTGAAACCGATTTGGGGGAATACATCATCCAATTGGCGGGAGAGCGGCCTTCCCACATCATCGCACCGGCCATCCATAAGACCAGGACCGATATCGGTCAGCTTTTTAGCGACAAGATCGGTATTTCCTATACGGATGATCCGCCCAGTTTAACCCGGGCCGCCCGAAAGGCTTTGCGGGAAAAATTTCTGGCCGCGGGTATCGGATTTTCGGGCTGCAATATTGCCTGCGCCGAAACCGGGCACATCGTCACCGTGTCTAATGAGGGCAACATCCGCATGTCCACCACCATGCCCAAAGTCCATGTTGCCATTATGGGCATGGAAAGGGTCGCTGCCCGGCTGGAAGATCACGATATTCTTTTAAGACTGCTTTGCCGTGCTGCCGCTGCCCAGAATATGGGCACCTATGTCAGCTACATCGGCGGGCCGCGGCAGGCGAACCAGGTCGACGGGCCGGAAGAATTTCACCTGGTAATTCTGGACAACGGCCGCAGCCGCATCCTGGCCGATGAGGAGTTCCGGGAGATGCTGTGCTGCATCCGTTGCGCCGCCTGTCTGAATGTTTGCCCGGTTTACGGCAAAATCGGCGGCCACGCATACGGGCATCCCTACTCCGGGCCGGTGGGGGCCGTGGTCATGCCGCTTCTGGCCGGCATCAACGCGGCCAAAGATCTGTGCCAGGGAGAAACCCTGTGCGGAGCCTGCCAGGATGCCTGCCCGATCAATATTGACATTCCGCGCATGCTGCTGGCACTGCGGGCTAAACTGGCCGAGGGCGACCCTGCGTGGGATGTGAGCCCCTCGAGCGGCACCGAAAAACTGTTTTATCAGATGTGGTCCTGGATGATCCGCAACCGCAGCGTCTATGATTTTTTTCTGCGAATGGCATCTATCGGCCAGAAAATTCTGCCGGACAACAACGGCATGATCCGACGCTTGCCACCGCCGATGAACGGGTGGACCAAAGACCGGGATATCCGACCGGTTGCGGATGAGAGTTTTATAAAGCGTTGGAAGAAAGGCCTCTAATGGACAATCCAGGACAACAAGTATTTATTAATAGAATTCGTGCTGCACTGGGACACCGCTCAACGGATCGGCCCGGCAGCAACGATCTTTGCGCCGGTAAATTAACCGATGAAACCGGTGCCATCCTCGATCGCATCAAAAACCGCTCCGCCGCCCACAGACAGCAACTGCTTGACAGGCTCATTAAAATGGCTCAGCCCATAAACCTGAACGTCATTGTCCTCAGTGATGAGAAATCTGCAGCGGCGGCCATCGCGGATCTCGTCCAGACCAAAGATCCGGAATGGGGCGACCCGAAAAGCATCGTGGCCTGGAAACATCCATTGATTAAAGACCTGAATCTCGGGGAGGTGCTGGCGCCCCAAAAGGTGCCGGTATACATTACCGAACTGGGGGATTCCGAAGCCGGCGATAAATCCGAAGAAAGCGTAAGGGCACACATACGAAAACGCGTCATCGGCGCCTATATCGGAATTACGTCTGCTGACTTTTGCATGGCCGATACCGCGAGCCTGGTGATGCGAACCCGTCCGGGGCAGGCGCGCTCGGTATCGCTTGTGCCTTCGATCCATGTCGCGGTCATATATCTTGACCAAATCATTTTGGATCTAAAAGAACTTTACGCCCTGTTGCAGTGGGATTCAAAAGCACAAGCGGAGGGCCTGACCAACTGCATGACCTATATCTCCGGCCCCAGCAAAACCGCCGATGTAGAGGCCACCATGGTTCACGGCGCCCACGGGCCGCGGGAAGTTTATGTTTACGTGATTGCCGGCTGAGGCTTTGGGCACATGGCCGGACCAAGAACCGATACTTACCGCTTGCCTAGCTGTTACCCGTCATTTTTCCCGTCTACTCTGCTGCAGAATGAAACCAACCATGGTGTATTGAGTGTAACCTTTTAATTGTTCATTCGTTTAATAAGTAAAGTGGGTGATTTCAGAGCATTCTACAAAAAGCATCGGGACCGGCTTTTTGCATATCTGATGAGGAGCACGGGGGATTATTTCCTTTCAGGTGACATCCTGCAGGAGAGCTTTACGCGTTATCTGGAAAAGTACGGTAAGGAGGGGCCAAACACCGCCCTGCTGTATACCATCGCCCGCAATGCTGTGGTCGACGGTTACCGCAAACAGGGTTACGATGTGCAGCTCTTCGATGAACAGGAGTATTCGCAACACAACCCGGAAACACACATGACGGTGCGCGAAGACTACCGCCGAGTACTGTCGGCCATGCAGGAACTGTCGCCGGAAGAACGGGATGTCCTGTCGCTGGTGGTCAGCAGCGATCTGTCCTACCGGCAGATCGCCCGGATCACCGGCACCAGTGAGGGCAACGTCAAAGTCCGGGTGCACCGTGCCCGGGTGAAACTCAGAAAGATAATGAATACAGGTGAAAAATGAAGGATTATCTGATAAGCAGTTATATAGACGACGAACTGAATTGGGACGAAAAGATCGAGTTTGTCGAAACCGTGCATGAAAAAGCAGCCTTCAAGGACGAAGCCGTGGCTCTGTTGCACCAGGAAAAGCTGGTACGCGGCGAGGTGGTCGACCGCATGCCGGCTGTCGCATTTCCTGAAAGACGAAAAATAACAATGCCATTTTGGCGCCCGGCCGGCATGTTTGCCGCCGGCCTGGCAGTCGCTCTGCTGGTTATGTTTTTCGTGACGCCGCGGCAGGAGCTGCCCGTGTTGACGATGCACCGTTTTGTCCTGTATCAGCCGGATGTGAAGCAGGTGGAGATCACCGGCAGTTTCCTCGATTGGGGCGCCGTGCCCATGAAGCGAAGCGGTGCCAGCGGCTACTGGGAGGCGGTTCTCGAGGTGCCGGCCGGCGAGCACCGGCTGTGTTACATTATCGAGGGGCGTAAACGGATTCCGGACCCGACGATACCCATTCGCGAAAAGGATGATTTCGGCGGTGAGAACTCGATTCTGGCCGTGAATATGAAGACGTGAAAATACAGATACTGCAACTGGCGGTTGTCGCTTTTTACCTTGCAGGTTGTGCTGCAACCCACTATCACGAGATACTGTCGGACGGGGTGATCTTTTACCTAAAGGTGCCCGAGGCCCGGGGGGTGGCGTTCGCCTCGTCGCTGGACGCCTACAGTCCTCACCTGGCCCGCAAGGTAGACGGCTCACGCTGGGCAGTTACCGTGCCGGCCGGTTCTGAATTCCGGTATTTTTACATTGTGGATGGGGCGGTGTACGTGCCCGAGTGCCAATTTTACGAAAAGGATGATTTTGGCTCCCGCAATTGCATATACGTCCCGGAATAGAGATTTGCTCAAATAAAAAAAAAGGGACATTGATTAACGCGGATGACACAGATATTTTATTGTCTTCGACAATGTTTCAAAAAAACCAAAATTTTTCTAAAAATCCGTGAAGATCAGTGTAAATCTGTGTCCTATATTTCAAATCGTTAAGATGCAAGGACCTTTCAGCAATGAAAGTTTTGATACCAAAATCAAAACCTGAAAACCGAACCTTTGGGTTTATTGCGGTGGCTTCGGCGCTTTTGGTGGTGCTGTTTGCGACTGTTGCGCTGGGTGATGCGATTGATGACGGTCTGCCGGCAAATACGCCGGAGGCGGTCAAGGCCAGCACCCGGCAGGCGGTTCAAAGCGGTCTGGAACCGGAAAGCGTGATCAAGCTCACCCGGGCCATGCAGCAAAACAAGTTTAATGAACAGCAGATCCAACTGGCCCACGTGCTGATCATCGAGGCAAAGAACAGCAGTATGCCCGTGCAGCCGTTGATGAACAAGGCTTTCGAGGGGATGGCCAAGAGTGTACCTCCGTCCCGGATTGTGAATGCAATGGAAACGGTCCAGTCACGGAATGCCTTTGCCTTCCAGCGTGCCGCGAAGCTCTCTGGAGACAAATCGCGCACGCAAAACCTGGGTCGCACGCTGGCGGCCGGTCTTGCCGCCGGACTGTCCGAAGCGGACGCCGACAAGATCACGGATATGGCACAGCAGCGAGCAGGCTCGATGAATTCCGACCAGGCATACAGCCTGGCCTTCGAAAGTTATCAGACCGCGCGTGATGTCTCACGCTTAGGCGTTTCGTCACAGGCTGTCACCGGCATGGTCACCCGGGCGTTAAATAAAGGATTTAACCCTGAAGATATGCGCGCCATGCGCAGCGCCTTTATGATGCAGGCGCAGCACGCCGAACCGCAAAACCTGGCGCGCGGATATGCCGCAGCCATCCAGGACGGTAAAGGATTTCATGAGGGTTCGGGGGCAGCCGGCGGCCAATCGGGCGGCCCTGGTCCGGGAGGCCCGGGCGATGGTGGAGGTGCGGGATCCGGTGGCTCCGGAGCCGGCAGCGGCAGTGGCGGATCAGGTGCCGGCAGCGGCGGATCAGGTGCCGGCAGTGGAAGTTCCGGTGTGTCCGGTTCAGGCGGGGCCGGAGCCGGCAGCGGAGGTTCCGGTGGTCCCGGACCCGGCGGCGGAGGTGGTGGCGGTAATCCGTAGAAGCTGGAATTCCGGGCTTGCGGTGTTTTTTTGTTTTTGCGCTGCCGGGTCGCCAATCAGCTTAATTGATCCGGCCTTTTTGAGGTATATAGAACCGTTTTTTGAATACGAGAATGTGTAAAAAAATATACATCCGCGCAGAATTTTGAATTTTTTAGTTTTATTTTAGAAATACTCCCCCTTTTCCCCACGCTTTTTATCAATAATCCAGAATAATGTTAAAAAAAGTGTAACCTGTCGGCCTCCTTTACGTTAATTATTTAAACCGTTTCGAAAGTAGCGCACAGCCGCATCAGCGATCCGGAATCCATGATTCGCTTCAGCAGGAATCCGGACCGGGCACTGCAAAGCGAACTCAATCTGAAAACGGGCATGCTGGACATTGCCTTTTCAATTCGAAATGGAACGGAGAAGGGCGTATTACTCACCAATTACTATCATCAAGGAGGAGGATGAGATGTTACGAAAAATTATGAATGCAAAGGTATTTTTTCTGGCAGTAATTTTGGCAACCGCACCGGCTTGGAGCTCGACACCCGGTTATACCAATCCGGCAGACTCCGGTAAAAGTTTCACCACGGATCTGAACTCGGCCACCGAATACACCTTCAAGACCGAAACCACCTTGGCTCGCGGAGGTAACGGAGGAGGAGGCGGCGGCAACGGCGGTGGTAATGGCGGTCAGGGTGGCAACGGCGGTGGCAACGGCGGCAACGGTGGCCAGGGCGGCAACGGCGATGGCAACGGAGACAACGGCGGCCAGGGCGGCAACGGTAACGGCAATGGAGATTGTGACGGTACCGGCCCCAATGGCAATGAATACGGTGGCCCTGATGCAGCCCCAGGCCCGAATGCCGGCCCCGGCCCTGTTGGCCCTGGCGACGGCGGTCTCCTGTAAACAACGATTCGACGGCGCTACTGAATCACCCTGCAGCTCTTTTTCGTCTCCGAACCGGCCGACAGCAGCCGGAAAACGACCAGTAGCGCCAACCCCTTGCTCAAATTTTTCATTTTCCCCTTGCTATGTTTTATGTTACACATTCAATCTATTCTTAATCGAACTTTGACTCGATCTGCATAGATTTGGACATGTGTTATCCGCATAAAACATTACTGGTATTCCTATCAGCAGCCCTAATCCTTAACGGATGTATTCTGGAGAGGATTTTCAGGGTTAAAAACCAGCTTTGCGATTTTGAAAAAAATTTTCAGATTGAAATTTCGCAAGGATTTCGCGTTTTGCTGCGAGATCCGGTCCTACTGGATGAAGACATCACCAGGTTGGCCGGTGCGGAGCCATCCGAACAAAAGTTGGTCGGTGATGAACTGGTTATGACATACATTGCTGAAAGAAAAGGATTACAATCCAATGGGCAATATGATCTTCCTATCGAATTGCGCTTTGTCCGTCTCGCTGGGGAATATCGCTTGAAGGAGGGGTACCTGGGCAAAAACCTGGCTGATATGTTGACTGACGAATTGTTGACCCAGATTATGCAGTCGGTCTGTAAGTCGCAAAAGAGTCTGGTCAAACAGCAGATCACCATTGATATCAGAACATTGGATCGAACATTGTTACCTGCCGGATCGGAGATAACCGGTATCCTTGGTCCGCCGAATTCTAACTCAGACATTGAGCACAGGCAGGTCTATGACTATCAGCTTAAAAACAATGATGGCCTTGATAAAGAGACCACCATTGAAATTTATTTGGACGATACCGATCAACGGATCCTCCGAATTAAAATGAAGCATTTGCGGTATAACCTGGATGCTGATTTTGAAAAAGGTGAGGCGGTCCTGAATGTGGATATATTTATTGACGAAGAAACCTGAGATAATGATTCTGATTAGCATGCTTCGTTTCCAAGGGCGCTGTACTCAACATTGCTTGCCATAAATCCCATGGCTGCGGATATGGGAGCCGATTTGACACCGGCCCTTGGCAGCGCACAAATCTGGAGGATCATCAGCCATGAAAACAGCAGATCTCTTAGCTAAAGTTTCTATTTTTTCGCATTTAAACAAAGAGGATTTGCAAAGAATTGCGAAAAAGAGCCGATATTGCCAATTCAACATCGGTGATTTGATCATCAAGGAAGGTGAGCGAGACGGACGACTTTACATCCTCATCAGCGGTAAAGTTGACGTCATCAAGGGTTTCGGCCTGCGAAAGGAAAAGCGTCTGCGATCCTTGGCAGCGCCATGCTATTTTGGAGAAATGGCGCTCATCAATAATTTGGTTCGGTCCGCAACCGTGGTGGCCAGGGCAAACACTAAAACGCTATGCCTCGACCAGTGGAACCTGCATCAGGAGATAGAAAAGTATCCCAAGCTTGCGATCGAGTTGCTGCAGGTGATGAATCGACGTTTCTTAACGCTTGAAATAGCCCTGGTTAATGCAATAGGCGGCTTTATACCGATTTGTTCCAACTGCAAAATGATCCACGCTGAAAACGGCTCATGGATGCCGATTGAAAAATACATTATGGAACACACCGACCATGAGTTTAGCCACGGAATTTGTCCACAGTGCAGAAAAAAGCTATACCCTGAATCGACCAGACATCTCATTTAACCGGCATCGAACTTATTAAGCTTTTGGGCTAAACGGCCGGCATAACCCTTGGCTGCCATCAAAAGAAACAGGTCATAAGCTTCCTGCAGCATTCGCTGATGGCCGGCATCATCCCCTTTTAGCCTGGCAAATTCGGCGTGGTGCTGACAAACGAAGGGCTTCATTACCGCCCCGCCTGTTTTTTCAATCAGTTCATCGGCCCGCGCCAGGGCCTTGGCGATGCGTGGCTGATCTTTTATGCGTTCGCCGTGCAATAGAACTCCTGCCAGGGCACTCTGGGCCTGTAGTTCCCAGAAAAGCGTTTCTTGGCGGCATGCGACGGTAACGGCTTCCTCGGCAGTAACAAACGCCTGCTCCAACTCACCGCACCCGGCCATGGCTTCTGCCAATAGGGCCAGGAAGGAGGCTTCCGCCTCCAGGCCGAGCTTATGCTGTCTGGCCTGCGCCAGGGCGTATTCGAGTGACTGCCGGGCTTGCGACCAACGCTGACCGGTCAGATGCGCCCTGCCGATGGTTGAAGCTGAAACAGCAATGGCCCAGGTCGAACCTGAGCGTTCTGCCAGTTCTGCAAAAACCCGAGCATCACGCCAGCAGGCATTGATGTCACCGATGTAGATGGAGAGGTTGGCGCGGACAAGCGCTTCGGTATGGGTTGTGCGGTAATCTTTTTTGGACGTTTGGGCTGACGGCATGAGATGCGTCGCTTGCTCTATGTAAGATTCGGCCTGTCTAAGTTTGCCCATCATCGACAGAACATTGGCCCTGGCGAGTAGAAAAGATCGCAAAAGACGATTGAGAACCGGCGGCGGCAGGGTGGATTCCGATGCTTTGCAGCCGGCAAATCCTTCCTCAATCAGCGTCAGGGCTGATCTTAAGTCGCCTTGGTGGAATTTGGCGACATACCGGCGTTGCAGGAGACCGAGCTTAATTTCAGGGTCGGGCACCTTTTCAGCGATAATCGAGGCCGCATTAAGATACGATTGTTGTCCCGCGAAGTCGCCCGACCACCCCAATCGCGCTGCCATGTCCTCGTGAAGACGCAACAGGGATCGAGCGTCATTAAATTTGTCTGCCAAATGTCGGCCCTGTTCAAAAATGTCTTTGGCCTGCCCGGGTGAGATATCGACGCGACCTCCGATGCCCAGTGCTCCGCAACAGGCCTCCAGCTGCAAATTCAAAGCTTCATCGGTTGCCGATCCCTGCTGAGCCAGTTTCAGCGCCTGAATCCAATGAAAGAATGTTGTTTGAACTTCAGCAAAACCGGCTGCCAGGGCGGCACGGCGATGCCAGCGGGCGGCCTTGAGAGGATCTTTGGCCTTTTCCCAGTGATACGCCACCAGTCCGGCAAATTCATCCTGGCGGTCGGGATGAATCGTTTCAATAGCCAGGGCTGTGCGGCGGTGTTGTTTTGCTCGCGGTTTGCTGAGCAGTGTATGGTAAGCCACCTCCCTCACAATCGGGTGCCGGAAGGCATAAACCGGCTCCGGGTAAAACACTTTTTGATAGAAAAATTCAACTGCATTCAGTTTATACAGGCTATCGTCGAGGTCATTGCCGGACAAATTCATCGTCTGGCGCAGAATGGCCTCCTCAAACTCCTGGCCGATTACCGACGCTGTTTGGAGAACCTGTTTAGCTGCCTCGCCGAGACGGTCTATGCGAGCCGCCAGTACCGTTTGCACGGTGCGCGGCAGCGTGTTTGTTTTGACCGGTTTCACCAGCCGGTAGGCAGCGTGTTGACCGACAAGGTTGCCGGCTTCAACCAGGGAACGGATCAGTTCCTCGATGAAAAAGGGATTGCCAAGCGCACGAGATACAAGCTTTGTCGCAAGGTCTTGGGTCGACGGATCATGTCCCAGGAGGTCATCCAGCAGTTCCCGGGCACCCGTGCTGTCCAGGGCCGCCAGTGGAAGATTCCGGTAGCTGGACCTGTTCATCCAATCCCGCTGATATTCAGGGCGAAAATTCAGCAACAGCAAAGTTCGGCTATTCTTGACCGCATCTACCAGACGGGCGATGAAGGTATCACTGGACGGATCGATCCAGTGCAGATCATCCACCATGATAATCAGTGGCTCCCGTCCGGACATCGTCTGAACCAGACGTTGGATCATGGCAAACAGTTTCCGCTGTCGATTTTCCGAATCAGCCCCGATAGCCGGTTGTTGGGGATCGGCCACAGCCAGAAAATCAAACCAGATCGGCAGGGTATCTTTGAACGTCTCGTCCAGCAGTATCAATGTGCCGGCAATCTTTTTGCGTGTTTCTTCTGCTTGCTCCTGTTCGGAAATGCCGAATATGCTTCGCAGCAGCTGCAAAACAGGCAGTAACGGAACAGTCTGTATGTGAGAGGCGCAATTTGCTTTGCAGACTGTAACCCCCGTTTGACGGATAATCTCTATAAATTCATAGCACAGACGGCTTTTGCCGACCCCGGGCTCACCGACTACGCCGACTACATTACCGTTGCCATTTAAAGCTCGCTGAAGCTCGGATTGGAGGATGGTCAATTCTTTACTGCGGCCAATGAAACGTGAGAAGCCGCGTTCCCGCGAAATATCGAGCCGGGATTGATATTCACAGGCCCCCTCCAATTCATAGATGCGCAACGGCAGGCTTACCCCTTTAACCGCAGACATTCCGAGGTCACGCACCTTGAAAAATCCCTCGATAAGCCTGTTGGTGTGTTCGGTGATATAGACACAGCCGGATTCGGCCAGCTGTTCCATGCGGGCCGCCAATCCCACTGTCTGACCCTGCGCGGTGTAATCCATGCGCAAATCGTCACCGATCCGGCCGACGACAACTTCACCCGAGTTAAGACCGATACGAACACCGAAATTGAGCCCGCGCTTGACCCGCAGCCGGTCGGCATGGCGCCGCAGCTCAGCGCGCAGATAAAGCGCGGCGTAACCGGCCCGCAGGGCATGATCCTCGTGAGCGATCGGCGCCCCGAACAATGCCATGATGCCATCGCCGGTGTACTGATTGATTGTCCCCTCAAAGCGATGAATCCCGCTGGCAAGGATCCTGAAAAAGTTATCCAGAATGGCGTGCCAGTCTTCGGGATCGACCTGTTCGGCCAGCTCCATTGATCCTTTGATATCCGCAAAGAGCACGGTGACCTGTTTGTGCTCGCCCTGCAGGGCGCTGCGGCTTGTCAGAATTTCGTCGGCCAGATGTTTGGGCGTGTAAGCGAGGATGGCTTCATTGCGATTTTCAACGGGGCCGGCCGCTTTGCCGCAGCTGTGGCAGAATTTGGCGCCCGCTGAAATTTCAGCCCGGCAGTTGGCACAGATTTGCAGGAGACGAAATCCGCACTCCTGGCAGAAGTTGGCTCCAGGCGGGTTTTCATGTTGGCAGGAGGGACAGGATGGTGCCAGTCCGTTCTTCGGATTTTCATCCATGCTACTCAGTCCGATGATGCTTAGTTGAAACTCTATGGGGGTTCAAAGGTTCACGGTTCAGGCTATCCGCTGGCCGATTTTAAACAGCGAACCGCAGAATTTCGAAGAATGGTTTCGCTTTGCTCTATCTTTTTTAGAAAAACAGATAGAATACATCACTTCGACATTCGATATTCATGATTCGATATTCGCTTTTTAGTAAACTTTGCAAGCCCGGGACCTTTAACTCTTTTAAACCCTCGGCAGATCTACGCCGCCTTTAGACGGCAGCACGGTAGTCCCCATTAGATAGGCGTCGACACTGCGCGCCGCTTCACGTCCCTCGGAGATGGCCCAGACAATCAGGGATTGTCCGCGATTCGCATCGCCGGCGGCAAAAACCCCCGGTACAGTGGACATGTAGTTTCTATCGGTTTGTATGTTGCCGCGTTCATCCAGCTTCAGACTATAGCTGCCGGCAATCGTGTCTGGTTCCGGACCGCTGAAACCCATGGCGAGCAGCACGAGGTCGGCCGGCCATTCCCGAACGGAATCCGGAACTTCTCGCATTTCAGTGCGTCCCTGACCGCTGGTGACAAATTCAACATCAACGGTTGCCAATTTGACGAGCCTGCCCCCGACACCGATAAACTCTTTGGTTAATATTCCCCACTGGCGCTTGCAGCCCTCCTCGTGGGAAGAGCTGGTGCGCAGTTTAACCGGCCAGAATGGCCAGGGTTGGTTGTCCGGTCGATCCGCGGCGGGTTTGGGAAACAACTCAAAATTCGTGACGGATCTGGCTTTCTGGCGAATGCTGGTTCCGATGCAATCGCTGCCGGTATCACCGCCGCCGATGACGATCACGTGCTTGCCTGCGGCGGAGATCACAGACAGGTCCATCGCCGCCGGATCATCACCGGCCGACCATCTGTTCTGACGGATTAGAAAATCCATGGCAAAATGAACTCCATTCAGGTCGCGCCCGGGGATGGACAGATCCCGTGGAATGGTTGCACCGGTACAAATCACCAGGGCATCAAAATGGGCCAGATCCTGGGGCGACACGTCGACACCAACGTTGATACCGGTCTCAAATTGGATACCATCCTGCCGCATAAGTTCCAGGCGCCGGTCGAGCACCCATTTTTCCAGCTTGAAATCCGGGATGCCGTATCTGAGAAGCCCGCCGGCCCGGTCGGCGCGCTCATAAACCGTCACTGTGTGACCGGTGCGGTTCAACTGCTGGGCGCAGGCCAGACCGGACGGCCCGGACCCGATGACGGCCACGGTTTTGCCGGTTCGCTGGGTTGGTGGTTCGGGTTTGATCCAGCCCTGTTCGAAGGCATGCTCGATGATCTCTTTTTCGATTTGTTCAATGGTGACCGGCGGCTCGTTAATGGCCAGGACGCAGGCTTCCTCGCAGGGCGCCGGACAGAGCCGACCGGTAAATTCGGGGAAATTATTGGTCAGCAAAAGCTGGCCAAGTGCTTCACGCCAGCGGTCGCGGTAGATGAAATCGTTCCAGTCCGGTATCAGGTTGCCCAAGGGGCAACCGGCGTGGCAGGTCGGCACGCCGCAGTCCATGCAGCGGGCGGCCTGTTTTTTAAGTTTTTCCTTTGGAAATGGTTGATAAATTTCATTGTAATCTTTTATCCGCTCCGCCACCGGCCGTCTGCCGGGAAGTTCGCGGTTGTATTCCTTAAATCCGGTTGGTTTACCCATGGTTTGTTCCTTTTGCTTTTAATAATGCGGGCGCTGAGCCCCATTCTAAATAATCGCTAAACTATAACTGCAGATCTCGTAACTTACTCTTATAATGAGTCAACTTTTTTGGACACGATCTATGTCTATTTGCGCCAAATTGAGGGATTTAGGAATTGGGGGATTAAAGGATAAAATCAATAAATTAAAAGAGATAGAATTCCTTCAATTCCTAAATCCCTGAATTCCTAAATTAGACCCATGTCCAATTTTCATGCTATTGCGGGACGTACAAAGGTTCCCAGCCATTTTTTCAAACTAAATGACGAGATCTGAACTAATAACCAGTACCCTTTTTCATTTGTTTCAGTGCTCTTTTGTAATCTACCGGCATGACTTTGACAAACTTTGCCAGCATGGTCTGCCAGTTTTCCAGGATGCGTCGGGCCACATCACTGTCGGTATAGCGATAGTGATTTTCTAGCATGGCCCGTAATTCATTTAGGTCTTCTGCATCGCTAACGCCGTCTAACTCGACCATTTCCAGGTTACAGCGATGGCGACCGAAGTCACCGGCCTCGTCCAAAATATAAGCCATCCCGCCGCTCATGCCGGCGGCGAAGTTGCGACCGGTGGTGCCCAGGATGACCGCCCGGCCGCCGGTCATGTATTCACAGCCGTGGTCGCCGACCCCTTCAACCACCGCTTTCACACCGCTGTTGCGGACACAGAAGCGTTCGCCGGCAACTCCGCGTATATAGGCCTCTCCGCTGGTGGCGCCATAAAAGGCGACATTGCCGATGATGATATTTTCTTCGGGTTTAAAGGTGCTGCCATCCGGGGGACGGATGATCAATTTAGCACCGGACAGGCCTTTGCCGAAATAGTCATTGGCGTCACCCTTGATGTCGACCGTCAGGCCCGGGGCCCCGAAGGCGCAGAAACTCTGTCCGGCTGAACCGGCGGCATGCATGACAATGGTGTCAGCCGGCAGCCCCTGCAGACCATATCGTTGCGAGATTTCATAGCTGAGCATGGTGCCCACCGTGCGCTGGACATTGCGAATCGCCATTTTAAATTCAACCGGCCGGCGTTGCTCGATGGCCGGTCGGCAGATTTCGATCAACCGATGATCCAGCGCATTGTCCAGACCGTGATCCTGATCCTGCACAAAACAGGTGTCGGCGATGGCCTCCGGCGGCTCGGGCTTGTAAAGAATCTTGGAAAAATCAAGCCCCTGCGCTTTCCAGTGATCAATGGCGTTGCCGACATGCATCAAGTCCACCCGGCCCACCATCTCGCGGATAGTGCGAAATCCGAGTTGGGCCATGATTTTTCTGAGATCTTCCGCGATAAAATACATTAAACTGATCAGATGTTCCGGCCGGCCGCCAAATTTTTTGCGCAGTTCCGGATCCTGGGTGGCAATCCCCACCGGGCAGGTATTCAGATGGCAGACCCGCATCATGATGCATCCCAGGGCCACCAGAGAGATCGTGCCGAAACCGAATTCTTCCGCCCCCAGCAGGCAGGCAATGGCCACGTCACGCGCCGTTTTGAGCTGGCCGTCGCATTCCAGCACCACCCGGCTTCGCAGACCGTTCAAAACAAGGGTCTGCTGGGTCTCGGCCAGGCCCAGTTCCCAGGGCAAGCCGGCATGGCGGATGGATGTCTGAGGCGATGCTCCGGTGCCGCCGGACTCGCCGCTGATCAGAATCAGATCGGCCTTGCCCTTGGCCACGCCGGCCGCCACGGTGCCGACCCCCACTTCGGATACCAGTTTGACGTTAACCCGGGCCCGGGGGTTGGCATTCTTCAAATCATGGATCAGTTGTGCCAGATCTTCGATGGAATAAATATCGTGATGAGGCGGCGGTGAAATTAAACCCACGTAGGGCGTCGAATGTCGGGTTTTGGCAATCCATGGATAAACTTTGAAGGCCGGCAATTGGCCGCCTTCGCCCGGTTTGGCTCCCTGGGCCATTTTAATCTGCAGGTCTGTTGCGCTGGCCAGATAGGCGCCGGTCACCCCGAATCGGCCGGAGGCCACCTGCTTAATGGCACTGCCGCGCCAGTCGCCGTTATCATCGGGATGGTACCGATCCGGATCTTCACCACCTTCACCGCTGTTGCTTTTGGCGCCGATGCGGTTCATGGCAATCGCCAGGGTTTCGTGGGCCTCTTTGCTGATGGAGCCGTAAGACATGGCACCGGTTTTAAATCTTCGTACAATGGCGTCGGCCGGTTCGATCTCATTCAGGGCAATGGCTGACGGCGGCGTTTTGAACTCAAACAGGCCGCGGATCAATCCTTCCCGGCGATTTTGCGCATTGACCTCCTCTGAAAACGCCTGCCAGGCGGTTTCATCCCGGGAGCGTATGGCCTGCTGCAGTTTGGCGATGCTGATAGGATTGTACTGGTGCGCTTCACCGTCACGGCGCCATTTGTACTTGCCGCCCGAATCCAGGTGGCCGCCGGTCGGAATATTGATAGCAGGAAAGGCTTTTTGGTGCCGCATTTGAATTTCAGCGGCAACCAGATCAATGTCGGCGCCACTGATGCGCGACGGCGTACCGCTAAAATTGCTTTCAACCAGGGCTTCGTTCAGGCCGACACATTCGAAAATTTGAGCGCCACGGTAACTTTGCAGGGTGGAAATACCCATTTTTGACATGACCTTTAGAATCCCTTTTCCAGCAGCCTTGCAGTAATTTTGAATGGCCGCCTCCGGTTCGATTCCGGCCAGGTCACCGTCGGTTATCATTTCCCCCAGGATTTCAAAAACCAGATACGGATTGACGGCTCCGGCACCATAACCGATCAGGCAGCAGTGGTGATGTACCTCCCGGGCTTCGCCGGTTTCGATGACCAGGCCGCATTGGTTCCGCAAACCCTCGCGAATCAGGTGATGGTGAACCCCGGCTGTGGCCAGCAGCGATGGGATCGGTGCCAAGTTCTTGGTCATTCCCCGATCACTTAAAATCAGGATATTGGCGCCTTCCTTGACGGCCAGAGTTGCATTGTGGCAGAGTTCTTCCATGGCCCGTTGAAGACCGGATCCGCCTTCATCCAGCGGGAAAAATGTCAGTAGCGTGTCCGACCGCAGTTGGCCGGTATTGAGATTTCGGATTTGCTCGAGCCGGGTGTTATCGAGAATCGGTTGATTCAGCTTGAGCTTACGGCAGTGCTGCGGGGTTTCCTGAAACAGGTCCTGTTCGGGCCCGATGGTCGTCACCAGCGAGGTCACCAGTTCTTCCCGGATGGCATCCAATGGCGGATTGGTAACCTGGGCAAAAAGCTGTTTGAAATAGTCAAACAGCAGACGCGGTCGGCTGGATAAAATTGCCGGCGGTATGTCATCGCCCATGGACCCAATGGGTTCTTTTCCCTCGCGGGCCATGGGTGCCAGAATAATCCTGAGGTCCTCCGTACTGTAGCCGAACGCCAGCTGACGGGTCTTTAGCGGCAGGGACTCTGCGGTGATGTTTTTGGGCGGATTGGGCAACTGGTCGAGGGTCACCTGGTTTTGCTCCAGCCATTGACGGTATGGTTTGCGAGCGGCTATTTCGGTTTTAATTTCCTCATCCTCGACAATGCGTCCTTTTTCGATATCGATCAGAAACATGCGTCCGGGTTGCAGCCGTCCCTTGGAACGCACGTTTTGCGGATCCACTTCCAGCACGCCGGTCTCCGAGGCCATAATGACGATGTCATCTTTGGTTACGGTGTAGCGGGACGGGCGCAGACCGTTGCGATCCAGTACTGCCCCGATGCAGGTCCCGTCGCTGAAGGCAATGGATGCCGGCCCGTCCCAGGGTTCGATCATACAGGAATGATACTCATAGAAGGCCTTTTTGGGGTCATCCATGGTCGCGTGTCTTTGCCAGGCTTCGGGGATCATCATCATAATGGCATGGGGCAATGAACGACCGGAGTGGTAGAGCAATTCGACGGCATTATCAAAAATGGCCGAATCACTGGCTCCGGGTGTGGCGATGGGGAACAGTTTGGACATGTCTTGCCCGAAAAGTTCCGACTGGAACAAATACTGCCGGGCATTCATCCAGTTGACATTGCCGCGCAGCGTATTGATTTCTCCGTTGTGACACAGAAAGCGGAAGGGGTGCGCCAGGTCCCAGGTCGGAAACGTGTTGGTGCTGTAGCGCTGATGAACCAGTGCCAGAGCGCTGGCCATGTCCGGATCGGTCAGATCGGAATAAAAGGCTGTGATCTGATCGGCCAGCAACATTCCCTTGTATACCAGGGTTTGGCTTGAAAGGCTGGGGATGTGGAAGTAGGGTGCCTCAGGCAGCTCGGACTCCCTGACGAACCCTTCGATAACTTTGCGGATGACAAACAGCTTGCGTTCAAATTGTGCCGTATCACCGACCCCGGACCCGCGGCCGATAAAGATTTGATAAATGACCGGCTCCAATTGCCGGGCCAGATCGCCCAGTGCCTCACTTGCCACCGGAACCTGACGCCAGCCGAGAAACTCCTGTTCTTCTTCGCGCATGACCGCTTCAAAACGGTCCATACAGATTTTTCTTTGTTTTTGATCGGGCGGCAGGAAAACCAGGCCGCTGGCATATTCTTTTTCAGCGGGCAGCCTGACGCAAGCCTCCTCACTGACCTTTTGCAGAAAGGCATGGGGCATCTGCATTAGAATCCCGGCGCCGTCGCCGGTGGTTTCATCACAGCCGCAGGCGCCTCGATGGGTGAGGTTGACCAGAATCTGCAGGCCGTCGGCAATGATCCGGTGGGATTTTTCACCCTTCATATGGCAGACCATGCCAACCCCGCAGGCATCATGCTCGAAACGGGGATCATAAAGTCCCCGTGGCTTCAAATCGCCGGATAAATGTTTTGGCAAGTTATGGTTTCTCATGTTTCCTTACAATATTGTGATAAAGTTCTTACACCATTAATCTGATATTATGGTTGCATAAATGGTTTCAGGCGTCAGGATTATAAAATGTGATTCCTGAAACCATAAATGAGACTCCGTAGGCCGAAGTCTCAATTGGGATACAATCCACCATTCGATGGCCGAGCCGGGTTAGGCAGCGAATCGCACAATTTCAAAGGGCGGATTGGCCCTGCTCAGTCCTTTGTTTCCTCTAATAACCCGCTTGCATAAATCGTCTTGAAGGACAGCAATAGATCCATTAGCAGTTTTTGACCGTTGCCGCAAAGTAAAAATCAATACGCGGCGACAAGGCGGATCCGGGTTAGTCCGGATGCCTGCCGACAGAAAATGCGGCTGCCGGCAGGCATTTGCCAGCAGGAAGAATACGATGGACTAAGTCTGTCGGACAGGTTTAAACTGACCGACCGCCTCGCCGGCAGCCGAAGGTGAACCCGGTCCCATGGAAGTGCCGACACCACCATAGGAGGAAACCTCAAAATCCGGATAGGCGTTGCCGCCGTGTTCGGCAAAATCGAGCCCTTCCATTTCTTCTTCCGCAGAGACCCTGAGGCCGACAGTTTTATCGATTAGTTTAAACATCAGAAATGCGGCGGGAAATACCCACAAAAAACAGGCGCCAATACCGAGGAGCTGGACGCCGATAATTTTGGCCGAAGTTCCCCCGATGTTGAATATCCCCGCTGCCAGAGTACCCCAGGCACCGCAAACTCCGTGCACGGAAATGGCGCCGACCGGGTCATCCACTTTGACTTTATCAAAGAAAAGAACTGCAAGCACGACGATGATGCCGGCTGCGGCACCGATAATGACCGCACTCAGCGGGGTGACCGATGCGCAGGGGGCGGTGATCGCCACCAGGCCGGCCAGGGCACTGTTTAAGCTCATGCCGATTTCGGGTTTGCCGAATTTGACCCAGGAGATAATCATGGACAGAACGGCACCGGCGGCAGCGGCCAGGTTGGTGTTGACAAAGATCATGGCGATATCTTTATTGGCAGCCGTTGTCGATCCGGGATTAAAACCGAACCACCCCAGCCAGAGGATGAAGACACCCAGGGCGGCCAGGGGCATATTGTGCCCTAATATCGGTTTGATTTTGCCGCTTTTGGTATATTTGCCCAGGCGGGGGCCCAGAACAGTGGCGCCGGCCAAAGCGGCCCAGCCGCCGACCGAGTGAACCACGGTGGAACCCGCGAAATCTATAAATCCCAAGCCTTCCAGCCAGCCTTCGCCCTTGAACAGGCTGCCCCAGCCCCAGCTGCCGAAAACCGGGTATATGATCGCACTCAGCACGGCACTGTAAATCAGGTAGCCGGAAAATTTGGTCCTTTCCGCCATGGCCCCGGAAACAATGGTAGCAGCCGTGGCGCAAAACACCACCTGGAACATCCAAAAAGCCAGAACCCAGGGATCACCGCCGACTTCAAAGTCGGACAGGAAGAAACCGGAGGTGCCGAACCAGCCGGTTGAACTTGCTCCGAACATGATTCCGAAACCGATAGCCCAGAATGCCAAGGATCCCATGGAAAAATCCATCAGGTTTTTCATCATGATGTTGACGGCGTTTTTAGCCCGGGTGAAGCCGGTTTCGACCATGGCAAAACCGGCCTGCATGAAAAACACCAGGGCCGCGGCTACCAGGGTCCAGACATAATCGGCGTGGGTCTGTACCAGGTCGATCAGGTTTTTATTTGATTCGATGGTCGGCGGTTCGTCTCCCGCCCAGGAGCGAGAAATACCGATATGTAATTAAAATGCGGCTTTGTTTTTGTTGGGTACTTTCGGTTTCAGATTGTTGACAATTATCAGGGGAGGGAGAAATTGGTTTAAAACGTCGCTGATTTTAGTGATGTATATAGTAAATTTTATCTGACCGATCTACTTATAATAATTTCTATCCAAACACATGTGATGTTTGTGGGGCAACTCTTTTTTTAAAAGATGGTGACAAACAAGTTTACATTTGACCCATTTTTTTTTATCCTTTCCCATGGTTTATGTAACTCTAATTGACATTCACGAATTATGCTTCTACCTAAGTTGAAACGCTGGATTCATGCTTTAAATTTTTTGTAATTCTACAGGGAGAAAGCTATGAGCACTATCGATACGGAGACATCCTTTTCCCGGCAAGACCTTAAACTGCTTTATGAGGTCTCCACTTCCATTCATGCCATTAAAGATTTCGACGAGATGCTGCGGGTGGTGTTGCACAAAATAAAAGAAGTTTTTCAGATCGATGGGGCATCTCTTGCCCTGCATGAGCCGGATCAAAAAATGTTTTACTTCATTAAAACCGTAGAAATGCAGCGAGACGGAGGGCAAAAAGACATCGAAAAAATGCATTTCCCGGATCATCTCGGGGTCGCCGGCTGGGTGCTGCAAAATAACCAATCAGTATTAATCTCAGATGCCTCAAAAGATAAGCGTATATATAAAGAATTCTCTTTAGACAAAGAACTTCCCACCCGGTCGATGATTTGCGTGCCCCTGCGGACTCCCACGGCAATCACCGGCGTGCTCTATGCGATCAACAAGCTGGAAGGCAGTTTTTCTGCCAAGGATTCACGGCTGATGGAGATTATGTCCGTCACCCTGGCAATGGCGATTGAAAATGCTAAAAATTACGGGGTACTTAAACAGTATGCCAATTCATTGGAGGAAAAAAATCGCAGACTCATGTCGGAGGTTCAGCAGCGTTTCAAAGTCCATGGATTGATTGCCTCGAGTTCTTCGATGCGCCAGCTTTTTTCTCTGATGGAAAAGGTGATCGATGTGACAACCACTATTATGATACAGGGTGAAACCGGCACCGGAAAAGAACTGATTGCCAAAGTCATCCATTACAACGGTCCTTTGAAGGACAAGCCTTTTGTGGCCGAGAATTGTGGTGCGCTATCTGAAAACCTGCTGGAAAGCGAGTTGTTTGGCCATGTGAAAGGCGCCTTTACCGGAGCAATATCAGATAAAAAGGGACTTTTCGAAATGGCCGACGGCGGGACGGTCCTGTTAGATGAGATTGGGGAAACGCCGCCTTCCATGCAGGTGAAACTGCTGAGAGTGCTGCAGGACGGCCAGTTCAGACCCGTTGGTGCTTCTTATTGCATTAATGTGAATGTGAGAATCATTGCCAGTACCAATCGCAATCTTGAAGATGAAATGGCCAAAGGCAATTTTCGCGAGGATCTATATTATCGAGTCAATGTCTTTCCGCTTACCATCCCACCTTTGCGAGAGAGAAAAGAAGATATTCCAATTCTGGCGGCTCACTTTTTAAAAGAATTTGCCCAAAAGTTCAATCGAACCTCACCCCGGCTGACATCCAGCGCCCTGGAGCTATTATCATCCTATGACTGGCCCGGCAACGTTCGTGAGCTCCAGAATGAAATGGAGCGAGCCCTGACTCTGGCCGGCAGCGATATAGAAATATCCGAAAAGTACCTATCCAGCAAAATCTTTGATCCAATGGACAATACAGGTCCCGTATTAGATCGGAGCGGCACATTGCAGGAGGTGACCGAACGTATTGAAATACAAATGGTGCGTGAAGCCCTTGAAACAGCCGGTGGCAATCGATCACATGCATCAAATCTGCTGGGAATAACGCGGCAGGGATTGCTGAACAAAATTAAGCGCTATGATATTGAGAAATAAAATGTGTTTGTTGCTGAGCCCGTCTGAAGCCGTTTCGAATGGCAAGTGACATACCTGGGGGGGGATGATGGAAAACGGGGCGGACTATCTTGGCAAGATATCCATATTTTCGAACTTTATAAAAGAAGATCTGCAACTCGTAACTTACAACCCCAGATAGGTCTTGCGAATATGTGGATTTTCCAGAAGTTCCGGACCGGCTCCACTCAGCGCAACCTGACCGTTTTCGAGGACGTAGCCCCGGTTGGAGATTTTAAGCGAGTGGAAGACATTCTGTTCGATTAGCAGGATCGAGGTGCCTTGCTGGTTGATTTTTTCAATGATTTCAAAAATAGTACTGACCAGAACCGGAGCCAGGCCTAAAGACGGTTCATCCAGCATCATGAGGGCGGGCAGTGACATCAAACCACGGCCCATAGCCAGCATCTGCTGTTCACCCCCACTGAGCGTGCCGGCTTTCTGGCTGAGGCGCTCCTTGAGCCTCGGGAAATAGCCGAACACCTGCTGCATGGTTTCAGACTGTATTTTTATGCTGCGGGAAAACTGAGCACCCATTTCCAGGTTTTCCAGCACCGTCATGGTGGGAAATATTTGTCTGCCTTCCGGAACATGACTGATGCCCTGTTCGACGATGTGCGACGAAGGTGCCTGGGAAATCTTGTTGCCATCCAGAGAAATTGATCCCCGGCGGGGTCTTAACATTCCTGAAATGGTTTTAAGCAGCGAGGATTTGCCGGCGCCATTGGAACCAATAACTGAAACAACTTCCCCCTGCTCGACGTCGAAGCTGACCCCTCTGAGGGCCTGCAAATCTCCGTAATATACATCGATTTCATTGACCTTGAGCACTCAAAAACTCCTTACCCAGATAGGCTTCGATAACTTCATTGTTTTTGACAACCTCATCCGGCTTGCCTTCAGCGATTTTCACCCCGTAACTGATCACAATCACCCGCTGGGAAAGGGCCATTACACCTCGCATGACGTGCTCGATTAATAAAATACTGACTCCCTGCCGGTTGATTTCTTTTAATAGGGTGATCAAGGCATCGACTTCGGTTGGGTTCAAGCCCGCCATTACTTCATCCAGCAGCAAAACTTTTGGCCGTGTGGCCAGGGCCCTGGCCAACTCAAGCCGTTTGCGCAGGGGCAGCGGCAGTCCCTGGGCCTCCTGGTGAACCCAGCTGGAAAGGCCCATGAAATCGATGATTTTAAGCGCCGCTTTTTGGGCTCTGGCGGTTGATTTTTCCCTGGCGAGCGCACCGACCATCACATTGTCCAGCACAGAAATGGTCAAAAAGGGTTTGACGATCTGAAAAGTCCGGGCGATACCCAGTTGACAGATCTGAAAAGGCTGCAAACCGCGCAGTGTCTTTTCTTCAAAATAGATTTCACCCTCATCCGGCGGTAGAAAACCGCTCAAGCAGTTAAATACCGTCGTCTTGCCCGCTCCATTCGGGCCGATCAATGCCAGGACCTCATCCTTTTGCAACTCAAAGGAAAGGTTGCCCACCGCCATCAGACCGCCGAAGGCTTTGGTTATTTTATTAGCTGATAATATGCTCACATTAAACCCTAAAATTGCAGTATCGGTCTTAAAATTCGTTTTACGTAAACAATGATTCCTTTGGGCATGAACAGAACCACCAGTATGGCCAACAGTCCGTAGAGGACAAGGTGTAAACCCTCCAGACCGCCTTTGGCAAAATATGCCCGGGAGATTTCCGACAGCGGCGTTAAAATAAAAGATCCGACCACCGGGCCGAATAGCGTTCCCAACCCACCGACGATGGGTCTCAGAATGAGTTCAATGCTGGTTGACATCCCGAACAGGGTGTTTGGGTGCAGATAAAAAATATAGTTGGCATAAAATGCACCGGCCAGCGACGTCATAAATGCGCTGATGGCAATGGCCATCATATTGTACTTGAAGGTATTGACCCCGAGAGACTGGGCGGCTTCTTCATCTTCCCGGATGGCGACGATGAAGCGGCCCAATTTGGAGGTTTCGATCAGGCGCACCGCAGCCAGTGATGCCACCATATAACCCAGGGCGATATAGTAGTAGGGGACATTCCCCCTGAACTGGAAATTATAGAAAGACGGGTCAAA
This sequence comes from Olavius sp. associated proteobacterium Delta 1, assembly GCA_902749685.1. GTDB lineage: Bacteria > Desulfobacterota > Desulfobacteria > Desulfobacterales > JAFDCJ01 > JAFDCJ01. The sequence continues at coordinate 54,919 of CACVKW010001130.1, forward strand.
ATCCAGGAAAATGCCTGTAAAAGATCCGAGTGCCTCGATGTGGGATACCGCCAAGCGCGTAATTTCGGCAAATGCGATGGTCAGAATGACAAAATAAACCCCTCTGAGCCCGAAGCGGAATCCCAATAATCCAAGAAAAAGGGCGATGCCGACGGCCATGATTCCGCCGATGAACATGCCGATCCAGGGGGTCAGGCCGAACGTCTGTGCCAGATAAGTGGTGGCGTATGCCCCGATGCCGATATACAGTGCATGGCCCAGGGAAATATGCCCGGTGTATCCCGTCAACACGTTCCAGGACTGGCCGACATAGGCCCAGTAGAAGATCATCACGAAGATGCCCAGGGCGTAGTTATCCAGAAACAGGGGCAGCAGCAGCAGGATTACTAAACCGGCGGCCAGCAGCAGGTGAAGCCGTTTCATTTTTTCCCCCCCAAAAGCCCCTGAGGACGAAACAGCATGATGATGATCAAAATGCTGAAACTGACCGCGTGTTTAAGTGTCGCCGGCAGGAACAGCGTCGAAACCGATTCGGCGACACCCAGTATAAGACCGCCTACCAGGGCACCGATCAGGTTGCCCATGCCTCCCAGGATGACCACGATAAATGCCGTCAAAGTAAAATCATGTCCCATGTGGGGCGATATCGGCATCAGTGGTAGCAGCAGCACTCCTGCGGCAGCGGTTGTGGCAGCTCCCAATGCGAACGCGACATTATGGATTCGATCGACATTGATTCCAACCAGGATCGCACCGGTGCGATTATCGGCTGCAGCCCGGATACGTTTACCGATGGTGGTTTTTTTCAATAAGATGAATATCAGGATGGTAATTAAAATGGCCAGACCAAAGGCAATCAGGCGTGAGACATCGATCATGATCGGCCCGATCCACAAGGTTTTGAGGCTCAGGGCGGTTTGAGGGCTGCGGTGATCCGGTCCCCAGAATAGCAGGGCTAAATTTTCCAAAATCAGCCCCACCGAAACCAACGGGAGCACTTGCATGGCTTCGGGAAAATCGAGAATCCGGTTAACGACCGAGGCTTGTATCAGATAACCCAGTACGAAAATCACCGCCGCCACAATCACCAGGGAAAGATAAGGGTCTAGGCCAAGCAGGACGAAAATCCAGTAAGATACATACATGGCCATGACCATCATCTGGCCATGGGCAAAATTGATGACGCCCATGACACCAAAAATCAGGGAGAGACCCAGGGCGATTAAGCCATAGATCCCTCCCAATAAAATTCCCTGGATGCTGAGTTGAATCGCTAGGTTTGAATCCATCCCGGCTACCGCTCCCAGAGCTGGGGTGCCGGAAAAACGATCTTATCGGACTGGGCAAACTCTTTGGGTGCCACGATCTTGACCCGCTTGAGCAGGTCGGCATCGGGTTGGACCTGGATCAGCGCGGTTAAAGCGCCCGTGTTGTCACCTTTTTCGTTAAACTGGATTGGACCGCCGACCACCGGGTGATTTTTGAAATTGGTCTGACGCGCGGCTGCCAGAATCTTTTCGGGATCTGTCGAGGCGGCTCGTTCCAGGATATCGCCGATAACCTGGATGCCGGTGTACGCATAGGCACTATTGGTATCCAGATAGCGGTTATGGGCTTTTTGGAAGGCCGCATTGGCCTGCTGATAAACCGCGCTGTTGGGGTTAATCCAGGGTACATTGACCATGACGTAATAAATCAGTTTATCCAGATCCTTGATGACATCCGGTTCATACCAGCCCGGGGAGCCGGGGCCATAGATGCCCAACAATTCGACTCGCTGCTTATAGAGTTCCCTGGCTAAGATGATACCGTCACCGGGGCGTGAGACCGGGAACAAAATGTCCGGTTTGGCGGCCTTAATGCGGGCGACTTCGGCCGACAGATCGTGTATTCCCAAGGGGTACTGGACACGATCGACAATTTCAATGGGCATGCCGGATTTTTCCATAAATTTGACAAAACCGCCCGACATACCCTTGCCAAAGGCATCCGCTGTGTTGGTTACCACCGCACGCTTGGGCATGACCCCTTTCATGTCGGTGACCATTTTAAGATATTTGACCGCTCCGTTGAGCAATCCGGAGACGGTGATAAAAACGCGATAGGTATATTTTTTGCCTTTGCCGGTAACCTTGTCCAGGGCAGCCACGTCCATAATAAAAGGCACCTGGCGTTGCTCACACAGGGTGGAGATAGCCAGCGCGACACCGCTTTGAAACGGCCCGGTCATCACCGCTGCGCCCCCATTAATCAGGCGGTCGGCCTCTGACCGGCCAACTTCGGGTTTGCTTTCACTGTCCCCCAACAGCAGTTCCAGCTTGGCGCCATCCATGGATTTAATGCCGCCCATGGCATTAATGTAATCAACGGCCAGTTGATTGCCCCGGCGCTGGCCCACACCGATGACGGCCAGCGGTCCGGTGGCCGGCTGGACAGATCCGATTTTAATCGTGGGGGGTGCCGCTCGCAGCAGGGTGGGCACACCGAATGTGGATGCCGCCACTCCGATGCCGGCGGCCCCGCTAACTTTTAAAAAGGTTCTGCGATCGATGCCTTTATTCGTTAATTTGTTCTGGCTCATAGCTATTCCTCCCTTCGTTGATTAAGGAAATGATTGGGTTCTTCACGTAAATTTGGAGACGGCTTCCGTCCGTGTGGCTGAAGATGATTCATTTTCTATGATGAGCTTATTTCCTATATAGGATATCTTGCGAAGTCAAGAATTAATCCAATGCCAGATTTATCTTATTACTATTTCAGAGAAAAAAATCCTTTTCTGACTGGATTTTTTGGTGTAAAGCAACAGGGCATTAACGCCATAAAAATTCAGATCGCCAATTCAGAGTGACATCAAAGTAATGGCTAAACCTGTTGAATCAGATGTTATTAACAGAGAATAAAATCCTAAATTTCAAGCACCAAATTACAATTGGTTCGGCAAGCTCACCACCCTGAGCCCGGTCGAAGGGTAAATCTCAAAATTTAATATTCAATGACCAAAACATTTACCACCACTTTTTTTTGTGATGGTGCCATGATGGCTAGGGAGGATAATTTGAAATTCAATTCGCTCAATCAAACCCACATCGAACATCTGCAGGCCATGGTGGCTTCGGATCGATTTTCGGCCGGGGAGTCGGTTCTTGATCTGCACGCCAGGGATCAGTCGAGTCATCCACCCCATCGGCCGGAGGCTGTTATCTGGCCGATTTTCCCATCCGAGGTCGCTGAAATTCTCAAGTATGCCAATGCCAATCTGATTCCGATAACCGGCTGGGGTTCCGGATCCAGCCTGGAGGGCAATCCGATTCCGCTAAAAGGGGGCCTGGTCTTGGATTTTAACCAGATGAATCGCATTCTGGAGATACGGGACGAGGATTTTCAGGCTGATGTGGAGCCGGGGGTGGTGTTTCAGGATTTAAATGAAAAGCTTAAGCATACCGGACTTTTTTTCCCGCCGGACCCCGGTGCACGGGCGACGCTGGGAGGCATGATCGCCAATAATGCCAGTGGAACCCGCACCATCTACTACGGATCCACCAAAGATTATGTGCTAAAATTGTCCGTCGCCTTGGCCAATGGCGAGATCATCGAAATGGGTACCCGGGCCAGCAAGACATCTTCCGGCTATGACCTGATTCGATTGTTTGTCGGTTCAGAAGGAACCCTGGGGATTGTGGTTGGCGCGACGGTGCGCCTGGCTGGATTACCGGCAGAGTTTTCGGCGGCCATTGCCAACTTCCCATCGATCGAAAAGGCCGGCAAGGCGGTCTTTGAAATTATGCGCGGCGGACTGAATCCGGCCGCCCTGGAACTGCTGGGACCGGAATGCGTCGAATTGATGAACCGCGAAGCAAGCCTGGGGTTAGATGTGATGCCGACAATTTTCATGGAGTTTCACGGCGCCACCACCCGCCAGCTGGCAGAAATACTGGAAATGGCCGAAGAAATCTGCAGGGAGCAGGGATGCCGCAGCTTCAAGCCGGGGTTGGGCCGATCGGAAAGGGACCGTATTTTCCAGGCCCGCCATGATTTGGGTGAGATGATCACCCGCAATCACGCTGACAGCCGGATTAAGGTGATGGACGTGGCGGTGCCCATTACCGCCTATTCAGAAGTGATCGACGCCATCAATCAAGAGATTGCAGGGACCAATCTGGCGACCTATTATATCAGCCACGCCGGCAATGGGAATGTGCACCTGAACATCCTTTGCAAAAAAGGCGACCGCAAGCAGTGGGTTTTGATTGAGGAGATTGTGGATCGTCTGGTAGCTAAAACACTGGAACTGGGGGGCACTGCCACCGGCGAGCATGGCATCGGACTGGGAAAAAGAAAATTTATGGTCGCCGAGCATGGATCCAGCCTGAAATGGATGCAGCAGATTAAATCAGTGTTTGATCCCAACGGCATTTTAAATCCCGGTAAAATATTTCCATCCTAGCAATATCCAAACAATAAAGGCCGTTAAAGTTTTTCAACTTTAACGGCCGTTGCGATGAATGAAACTCCGGTGCACCAGGGTTCAGATCAGGTTATTAATAAGGAGAGCAATTTGAGTCGGTTCGGCACGAAGTTCGACTATGTATGCCACCTGTTGCTTGGGTTAATTACTCTATACTGTCGACCAGTCCCCAGTCCTTGGCTTTTTCGGCACTAAACCAGGTGGTCTTGTTCTCCAGCTTTTCCCATTTGGTTTTATTCAATTTGGAATTCAGCGCCAGTTTGCCGATATAGCGATCCCGTAAAAGATGCATCAATTCATTTTGGGACCGAATATCAGAGGCCGTTTCACGCCCCGGCCATTTCCACAAAGCAGCTTCGTGCACCATGAAAATGGTCCCCGGAGCAGCCAGGCGGACATCGCAAACTGCAAAAACCGGTACGGCGGCACTGGCGATAATGCCGGAGGCATGCGCCGTGATCTTAAAACCTTTTCTTCTGGCGCGCTCAATCTGATCCGCCAGGGCCAGGCCTGAAAAGGCATCGCCGCCGGGGGAGTTAATGAAAAGATTCACGTCGCGAATCTCGGTATTGTTCTCCAGAACAACAAGATCATTCCACAGTCGGGTGACATCGGCCACCGACAGTCCCGAGAAAATTTTGACAAAGGCTTTGTCCTTTGAAATAAAAGACAGCTGTGACAGGCGGCCCTCGGGATTGGCGACTTCCATGGATCTGTTCACCCGATCTGCTTCGGGCTCTTCTTTAACCGTTACATTTGTCTGATCCGAGGCCTGAAGGGTAACAACCACTTCCTGCGGTGCCGGCGGTGTGCTGTTAGTCGGCATCGTGGCGCAACTAACCAAAAAGACTCCCAACGCGATGAAAATAAAAATTTTTTTAACCATGACTCAATCTCCTTCTGCATCTATTTTTTGTGAATTGCAAGTTTAAATATTGTCAAAGCAAGAAGCATACCAAAGTATTGACTAAGTTTGGCTTAAATATTTAATCCTAAATAACGGATAGTTAGAAGATCGTGTCGTATTTGAAGCGGGTCATTCAGGATGAGGCATTGATAAACAGTCACGGAATTGACATCTAGAGTCAATAATGCCATTAGTTAATTAATCCGCCCTGAAAAATAGCTCATCCAAGGCTGAAAACTGAAAACCTAGGTAGCCTTAGGCGCCGGCGGCTTAATTGCTTTATGCTGCAAATATTATTTATGCTATTTACCTTTTTGACCAATCAGCTATTCTGCAACTCAACTAGGATACCAGCCATCCATTTGGCCATATCACCATAATTTAACTATGTGGCTAATCAACCAATTCGGGGGAGGATTGCTTTGAATAACACGTTTTTCATGTCACAGAATTATTTGGCCGCTTATCCGGATGTGGGCTTCGGCCTGACCTTGATTTCCGGCTGCCGGGACGCTGAGAACCCGTCGGGCTTCGACCAATATAAAAGGAAGTTATTGCGCAAGATGCGAAAGCGGGAGACTCTGGCGCAGATTTCCGATCGTATTGAGACATACGCTGAATTTTTTCAACATTTCGGATTCGAATGCCCCCTGACCAAGCACCTCAAACGAACCATCAACAGCGGGTTTCCGCGCTATTCCCTTTTTGTTGATGGCCATTTCATGGCCGAAATGTGTGCCGGTATCCTGGTGGCGGTTACCGATTTAAAAAAATTTGAGGGAAATCTGACATTGGATGTGGCCGCTGATCATGAAACCTGTGCCGGAATGGGCGGGCGCGAGTTTATCACAAAGAAAGGTGAGATCGTGCTGCGCGATGAAAAAGAAATCGTATGCGTGCTCTGCCAGGGAGCCGATGAAAAAACCAGGGTTTCTCAGGACACCGAAAATGTGCTCTTTTACGCCTATGCTGTTCCCGGCATTGATCGAGCGCATTTAAAGGAAGGATTGGCCATTGCGGCCGATGCGTTGGTTGAATTCGGGGGCGGGAACATCGAGTATCTATCAATTTACTGAGCCGCAACCTGCCATTTGCATTTGTAACTTGCTTAATCGTTGACCAGTTTGAAGCTGTTGATGATTTGATCAAAAGCGGCGATGTCTTTTTCAAAGTAATGCCGCGCAGCGGCACAGTAGCGTAAATTAAAAAAGGAATCTGGGCTGACAAAACCGAAATATAGTGTTTTGAATTGTGATCCCTTCTTGTCGGTATAGGTGAATAAGATCTTGAAGCCGGCATGCCCGTCCACTGTAGCCGGTGCGTTTTCAATGACGCTAAAGTTCATGAGATAACGGTCAGATGCAAGTTCGTCAATAATGATGCCGGCTGCTTCCTGGGGCAACATTCCCCTTCTTATCTTTTTCTTTGTATACCGAAAGGCCTTATTTAAGGGACGCTGTTGGATGAGCACATATTGCAGATAGGGTCCGTCCTTGGTCAGCAGATATTTGTTGGTGTATTCCGGTTTCCACCACCCGTCCGGGATATCAACTGAGAAATCGGCATCCGGCAAATTCATCAAGCTGCGCTCCTGCGCTGCGGATACGCAGCTGAATATAAAAAGAAGGCAAATTAAAAACGGCATTAACTTTTTCATGATTCTTCTCCGCTGAGGGCACAATTTTTAAGATATCCCTGAATATAGGCTTTGTCGCTGGTATTCGGTGAAAGCAACAGGCATGATTCGAAATACTTTTTCGCCCGCTGCTTTTCGCCTTCCTTGTAGTGCATTAATCCCATCGCTTTGTGAGGTTCAGGATAAGACGGATCCAGTGAAATCGCTTTCTCATAATAGCTGACGGCGGTTTTGGCATCGTCCCGGCGATCGCGCTGTCTGAATATCTCACCGAACAGGTAGTAGGCCCGGGCATCATTCGGCTGCATCGCCAGATATTTTGCCACAGTTTTTTGGGCAATGTCAAAGCGTCCCAGTCGAAGATCCAGCCGGGCGTTGGTCAGGACCACCCCTTGCATCCTGGCTTGAAATTCGGCCGTGTTTTTTACAACGGCGTGTTTTACCCTATTATCGCCGGCGAGCCAGTCACTGACATTTTCTATTCGTTGCTGGACGTTGGGATGGGTACCGAAAAAAAAGGGCTCCTCGATTCCTTCGGCTTCAATTTCCTGTTTCAGGTGTTCGAACAGCCTCAAGGCTTCGGTGGAATCATAGTTTGCTTTGGTCATCAGGTCAAGTCCGACTTGATCGGCTTCACTTTCAAGCTCTCGGGTGTAACCACTGACCGCCGCCATCGAACCGATTGCACCCAGAAGTCGGGCGACCTTTTGAACGGCTGATATATTGGCCAATGTATCCTGGACTGCTGCAATATAGGCCGGACGGTCTTTGATGCTCCGGATCACTCTTAAAGAATGGCGGTGAGTGCAATGGGTCATCTCATGGGATAACAGAGCGGCAAGCTGAGCCTCATTATCCATACGGGCCAGAATTCCGCTGTGAATATAAATCACACCGTTGGGATAGGCCAACGCATTTAAATTCGGATCTTTGATAACTTTAATTTGAATCTCGAAATCAGGTGCGATGGAATGTGCCTGGAGTTTTTGGACGATACGGTTGAGATAGTTTTCGAGTTCCGGTTCATGGTACAAAAACCCACTGTTATTTATGGCTTCCTGTTCTTTTTGAACCCGGCGCCAGAGGTGCTGCTCGTCTTCGGTCGACTTGAGCCCCTCATTTAGCGGCACGGCATGCGGCGTTATACAACCGGCAGTCAGGGCGCAAATGGAGATAATTATTATAAAATATTTCATCCTTTTATCCTTGAAAATCCGGAAAGCAATCCCTGCACCATGATGTTTGCACTTGCAGGATCGCGCAGGTCGCTGCCCTGGATGGAGCCTTTGACAGAATAATAGAGAATAGTGCCCGAAGCATCCGCGATGGCAATATCGATCAGGGCTTTGCGTCCAGCGTTGGAAACCCGGTCATAGCCGCTGACAAATATCATGGAGTCGGCACCGAGTTTGTTCAAGAGAGCGTTGATGGAACCCACAGAATATTCAAACGGGCGCCGGGCGTGTGAGTCTTGATGGGCATTAAATGTCTGCTGCTGCATGGATTTATGCACCAGTCTGTACAGGGCCTGAATTTCTGCAATTTCCTGCGCCATATGTGAGTCGATGATGAGAGGCTTCAGGGTGCATTTTTGGTCTTTAAGATGATTCAATATTGCGTTTTGCAGGTTTCGGCAGCCCGCTGCACTCCAATCATCCCGCTGCCGGATCAAACCGCTGGGCAATAATTCAAGCATGCTGACATCCGGCGGAATGAGAACAGGCTGGGCAACCGTGTGGACTCTGGCCTCAAACTCCGGATGAGCTCTTTGCTCTGACAGCGCGCAGCCGGATACAGCGACACTAAGGCTGATTAATAAAAGGCAGGAAACCCACCGGTTTTTCATAGTTTGGTTTTTTTTATTCCCAAGGCGTTGGATGCGCATTGATCGTCCAGCAAAATATTGTAATAGTTATTATAATTTAAGATGCTTAAGCACGCTACCAGCCTGGTTCGGGATGCTTTCCTTGAGGGGTAACGTAATTGTTATCGGGCTTTTTAAAGCGAGACTTTAATTTTTTGGTCAATGCGGTAAAATTATAATAATTTTCAGGTAGTTACAATGAGGCAGGATGGGCTTGCAGCAGGAGATGAGGGTAGATATAGAAAATTTGGTTCATTTATTTTTTTTTGTGGACTTTTTTTTTAAGGTGTTTATAATAGGCGCAAGGTTAAAACAGTCGGAGGGTCAGATTCCATTCTGTTTAACTTTAGAAAGGAGGTTCGGTCATGAAAAAAGTTCTATTTTTGCTCATCCTAGTGGCTTTTCTAGCTGGCTGTTCTGCTGAATGGTACGAACACGATACCATCTATAAAACCAATGCGCACATGTGGTATAGCATGGGTGGATACAAGAACACCACGCAACAAGATCTGCAAAATTCTGAAACTCAAGGATGGTGGGGTGACGAAATCCCCTACATCCCCGCAGAGTAATTGTGGTGGGTTGGGGAAACAGCGCTATCCTTTAAGCTGAACGGGTGAATTTCATCCGATTCTACCCGTGTTTTGCAGGCATATTCGTCCCTGAAGTGGCAGGTTGCTTAAACCGCTGAATCCGACTGGCGACCTGATTGATGAATCCTTCTATACGCGAACGGTCAAATGAGGATTCTGAAATAATGCCCTGAGGAGTTACACCTCAAACTGCATGGCAGCCGTTGCATTGGGGATGGATATAAAGAGTAGACAGCCGCTCACCCAAGGCGTGAATTTTATCCCGGTGGAATGGTATTCGAGTTCCACCGGGGAAAAATTTCATGGGCATACATTCGGCTGCAGTCTTACAGCCTTTTTATAAAGGCATCCAACGCTTCCTGGAGCATACGCCGGATGAAGACTTCCTTATCGCCCGTGGTCAGTTGGTTATACTCGGCATAATCAGAATTCGATCCTGCCAGCTCCGGTGGATTTGCCCTGCAGATTTCTTTTACCTTATTAAATTCCTGAACCATCTCTAAAATACTGTATTTCATCCCTTCAAAGCCGCTGATCCATTTCAGGCGTCGCATCATTTCAAATCGCACCTGGTCTGCTAAAAAAAGATGGAGGTCGACCACCAGTATCTGATCGCTATTATCGAGATAGTAAAATTTTATAGCAGGACCGAGACCCAGAACACCCATGATGACCTCGTAATACGCAACAGAGCTTAACTCGCCGGGCTGGGCCAAAAAATAAAGGGTTGCATCTGAAAGATCATCCAGATGGGTGGACGAGTCAAAGGGTTCTGCAAATCGTTTTTGCCAGGGCCCGAAGCCTCTTTGCTCGACCGATTTTGTGCGATATGTTTGTAGGTCAACAACTTTCGTCATGGCAATTTGATTTGTAGCAAAAAAAAATCCATCCGTCCAACACTCTAAAAAGTATACCCCATCTTTTGTTCAAGCATTCCTCCAGCGGATTACCGCTTCCAGATGGTTGTCATTATCATGGATAATGAATAACCCGTTTGACATTAACGCCACTTTTCGAATAATAATACTGTAATTGATCAATCGGATTTCTAACCCACCCTTGGGTCAATTACATTGATCAGAAAATGACAGCAGAACGCCGGAGTTTATACAACTGATCCGGCTTCTTTCATTTGCCGTGCACTGCAAAACAGGAGTACGGATCATGCAACGCGCTGTCGCGTGGTTTGCGGAAAACCATGTCGCTGCCAACCTTTTGATGCTCTTTTTGCTTATTGCGGGAGCATTCACCTGCCTAACCATGAAAATCGAGGTGTTTCCCGAAGCTTCTCTTGACCGTATTTCCGTATCAATGGTGTATTCCGGTGCCGCACCCGAGGAGGTCGAAGAAGGCATCATTCGAAGAATCGAGGAAAGCGTGGCGGGATTGGCCGGAATTAAACGGATAGATTCCGTCGCTTTGGAAGGATACGGCTATGTGAATATCGAGGTTATGAAGGGCTGGGACCTGAATACACTCCTGGATGATATCAAGGCGGAAGTAGATCGCATCAGCACCTTTCCCGAAAATGCCGAAGAGCCGGTGGTGAGGGAAATCGTCCGGCGCAACAATGTCATCTGGATAGCAATTTATGGTGATGCGCCCGAAAAGACGCTCAAGCACCTGGCGGAAAAAATCAAAGACGACATTACCAACCTCAAAGGTGTCACCCTGGCCAACATGCTGGGCGTTCGCAAGGGGGAAATCCATATTGAAATATCCGAGGCCGTGCTCTGCCAATATGGCCTGACCCTTGGTCGTGTGGCAGAAGCTGTTCGTAAGACGAGCCTTGATCTGCCGGCCGGCAGAATAAAAACCGCCAGCGGCGAAGTTCTGGTCAGAACCAAAGGACGCCGATACTATGCGGCTGATTATCGCAATGTCGCGGTAGTTTCACGCTCCGATGGAAGTTTAGTGACGCTGGGTGAGATCGGGCGGTTAAACGATGGGTTCGAGGATGTTGATCTTTTTGCCCGGTTTCAGGGGAAACCCGCCGCACTTATCCGGGTGTTCAGGGTGGCCGATCAAAATGCGTTATCGGTGGTTAAACAGGTAAAGGCATACATTGAAAAAATTCGGCCCGGCCTGCCCGCCGGGGTGGGAATAGGCTATTTTGGGGACGATTCAAAGTTTTTACGCAGCCGGCTTCTATTATTGTCAAAGAACCTGCTCATTGGCTTGTTGCTGGTCATCATTTTGTTAGGACTGATGCTGAATTTGAGGCTCGCATTCTGGGTAACCCTGGGAATACCGATTTCTTTTACGGCCGGTCTCATGTTGTTGCCTCAATTTAATGTATCCATCAATATGGTGTCCCTGTTTGCATTTATTATGGTGCTCGGCATTGTGGTCGACGACGCGATTATCATCGGTGACAACATTTTTCGTAAAAGTGAGCAGGGACTTCCACCGCTTAAGGCTGCCACAGAAGGCACCATAGAAGTGGGGCGGCCCGTGATATTCTCGGTTCTGACAACCATTGTGGCATTTTGGCCTTTGCTGCTGGGCGGCGGTTTTATGGGCAAAATGATGCGCAATATTCCCATCGTTATTATGCTGGTGCTGATCGGCTCTCTTGTTGAGTCATTGTTTATCCTGCCGGCCCACATGGCCCGCAGCAAGGGGATGGTGTCCGGACAATCCCGCCCTGACAGAAAGGTCAAACGTTCGGCGCGATGGCTTAAATGGTTTATCAGGGTACCCTATGGCCGATTTCTTGATTTTTGTCTGAGATGGAGATATGCCACCCTGGCTGTGGGAATTGTGCTGCTGATTCTAACGCTCGGCGTCTGGAAGGCCGGCTGGATTAAATTTGTGTTTTTTCCAAAAGTGGAAGGCGATACGCTGGAGTGCCGTTTGACCATGCCGGTCGGCACATCCGCGGAGCGGACCCGCGACGTGGTTGCCCATTTGGAGCGCTGCGCCCGACAGGCATTGGCCCAGGAGGATGATAAGCGAGCAAGGGATGCCCCGTCCTTGTTTGAATATAGTATCTCTCTCGTCGGTTGGCAGCAGGGCCGCACGGATTACGGGGGGCATCTGGCGAATATCTGGATTCAGGTACCGGAGGAAAAAAATCGAGGTCTGAGCACCAAAAGGCTCAGTAACGCCTGGCGTGATCAGGTCGGATCCATCCCTGATGTAGAAGCGCTTGATTTTCGCAGCGAAAGGCAGGGCGCCGGCAAAGCGGTTGAATTCCACCTTTCGTCGACTGATCACGAAATGCTGCTAATGGCGGTTGATGATCTCAAACGGGAGCTTAAAAGCTATCCCGGGGTAACCGATGTGGCCGACAGTTTTCTGCAGGGCAAAAAAGAACTGCAACTGAATATGAAACCGGCCGCCCGCAGTCTCGGGTTGACGCTGAGCGATCTGGCGCAGCAGGTTCGTCATGCATTTTACGGCTGTGAAGCATTGCGTTTGCAGCGCGACAAGGATGAAGTCAAGGTGATGGTGCGCTATCCGGCAACGGATCGAAAATCAATGAAGCATGTTGAACAGATGCGCATCCGAACTGCTGATGGAACGGAAGTTCCCTTCAGCCAGGTGGCTCAGGTGAGCATTAAACGGGGATACGCGGCCATCGAACGCGGACAGCGCCGGCGGGTGGTGAAAGTGACGGCCGATGTCAATGAGGCAAGCATCAACGCCAATGAGCTTCGCACGACCATTGTGGCTGAATTTTTACCCGATTTAATCAACAGGTATCCCGACCTTAATTATTCCATGGAAGGAGAAGGCAAAGAACAAAAAGAAGCAATGGAAGATGTTTATCGTGGATTTGCGGTTGCATTATTTGGTATTTACTGCCTGCTGGCCATTCCTTTTAAATCATTTACGCAGCCAATCATTGTGATGGCGGCCATTCCATTTGCCCTGGTCGGGGCCGTCGCCGGCCACTTAATCATGGGAATGGACCTCAGCATCCTCAGTCTATGCGGCATGGTGGGCTTGACCGGAGTGGTTGTCAATGATTCTTTAGTGTTAATCTACACGACCAATCGGGAGCGCAAACAGGGCAAAAGCGCCCATAACTCGATCGCCAACGGGGCGACTATCCGCTTTCGAGCGATTATTCTCACCTCTCTGACAACCTTTGCCGGCCTGACGCCCATGCTGTTGGAAAAAAGTCTTCAGGCCAAGTTTTTAATCCCCATGGCGGTCAGTCTCGGATTCGGGGTTCTCTTTGCGACCTTTGTTACCCTGCTGTTGATTCCCTGCGGATATCTGATTTTAGAGGATTTGCACCATGTATGGCGGGTGATCAGGGAGAGACTGGTTGGTCTATTTTAGAAGTCCCTAAGCGGAACCCGCGGAGGCGGAGAATTGAAAATTGAGAATTTGTGGATGTCGCTTCGTTTGGACGTTCCCACGTTCCGATCTAGTCAAAAAAACATTGAAAAAGCGAATAACGAATATCGAAGTAAGGTATTCTATCGATTTATATTAATCTGAAATAGTCAGGGCGCAGCGATTCCAGACTTCATCATTCGATATTTCTTGTTCGATATTCGAAATTCAAAACCAACCATAACCAGCAAAGCGCCAAATCATTAGCCCCGTTGACTACACCTTCACTTACTATCAGCGCACGATCGGCGCCGCTGGCCGCAAGCGTCCAGTCTGATCGAGAAAGAAACTGTGCCAAACCGGCGCAGTTTCTCACGAGTACGCAGAGATTATTTAGAATTTTTTTCTCGGCGTTCTCGGCTTTCTCTGCGGTGAGATGCATCTTGGGCCGGCCTTGGATTTTATGTTTCATATAATGAGGACAGATAGTTCGATTATCAAAAAGACTTAAGGCATGATTATTTTATTCCCGCCGTTTTGCCAGACTCTTCTAAAATGATCGGTGTTGAGCGTTAAAAGCTTCTCAACTTTAGCTTTTTGGGCAACCCTTGCAATAAGAGCGTCGTAGATAATTCCTCCAATCAACCCCAAATCCGATAATCTTTTGATTGTTGAACTATATTCGGTAGGGGTAAGCGATACAACTTTGCCAACTGATTCAATATTCTCCTTTACTAGACGCCAGGCAACTGATGATGAAATCCTCGGTTTGAGCGGAAGGGTACTTAATACTGCATACAGTTCCGCTAGTGTATGGCTCGCTACAATCAATTCCAATTGTTTTTCCCTGGCCTGCTTTAACCATGGGAAAGCTCTTTCGTGCATGGGGTGAGATTCAACCAGGGCTGCAATGACGACGGAAGTATCAAATAGAGCTCTCATGTTATTTTCCAAAAGATTGCAATCGCTCATCGCGGTGTTTGGCAACCGCTTTATTTAAGTCCCCCAAAGGAACTCCCGTAAAAACAAGGATACCATCTTTCAATCGCAAATTCGGTTCCCCATAAATCGGTTTTAAAATGATTTCCTGACCGCCCTCTTCAATCTGAATTTGAGAGCCGGGCTCCAGGTTGAAATCATTTCTAAGCTTTTTGGGTAAAACGATCCTTCCAAAACGGTCTATTGTAGTCTGCATATTCCCTCCCAAGCTATTGTCTCGGTGACTAATTGGCAAAATAACATGGCAATTGCCATTAGTCAACCCCACATCAATCCGGTGCTCTGTAATGGGGATGTGCTGACAAGCTGGGCAAACCATGAAGGCGGCATCGTTGTAAAAGCAGCCACCGGTGGCCGGAACATGTATGGTGGATGAAAATTTTGAAAATCACTTTCCGAGCCATGGGGCTACGAACCGAAGGCCAATGCTCTGTATGGCGACTGCCTCACCGGCTTTGGCATCGTCATAGGCTACGGGTTGAGCCAAATATAGGTTCAGTACTTCAATATGTTATGCTGAAGCTGAAGCCGATACACAAATAACCATTATTGCTTGACACGCACTTATAAAGCAATATCTTATCCATTATATTGCTTTGCTTTTGGAGTTTGTGTTTCACCATGTCGATGACTACCGGAAGCAAGGTAACCATGCGCATTTTAAGGCAAGTAAGCGCCTGCCGTCTACCAAAAGTCATTCTTCTTGCAGCCCCTGGCATTCCTCAAAGACTATTCCGTTCTTCTTTTGTTGGTCGATGGCATCAAATCACCGTGCAGCTAAAAGGAGAGTGCATCATGGCTGAAAACCAATCATCCCATTACCACGCCTTCCTCTCCCACAACAGCCGGGACAAAGGCTCTGTCGAACCACTGGCGGTCATGCTCAAGGAGAAGGGCCTGAACCCGTTTCTGGATAAGTGGAATCTGGTGCCCGGTGAGCCGATTGAGGACGCGCTGATTGAAGCGCTGGAAAACAGCGACAGCGCCGTGATCTTTGTCGGGCCGGGCGGCGAGGGGCCGTGGCAGAGCGAAGAGATGCGCGACATTCTCAAGCGGGCCGTCAAAAGCCACAACGAGTTCCGCGCGATCCCGGTCCTGCTGCCCAACGCCTCCGCGGAGGCCCTCGAAAAGTCTTTTTTGGGCAGCCGCCTGTGGATCGAATTCAAGGATGTGGATGACGACGACGCCCTGCTGCGGCTGGCCAAAGCCATCCAGGGCGAAGCTTCCGGCGACGAATCTTTCAAGCTGCCGGACCAACCGGCTCCCTATCGCGGGCTGGAACGCTTCGAACGCATCGAAAAGCCGGAGGAAGATTTCTTCTTTGGCCGCGACGACGAGATCCGCGCCCTGGTCGAGTGCCTGGTGCAGCAGCGCTTTGTGGCCGTGGTCGGTGCTTCGGGCAGCGGCAAGTCATCGTTGATCCGCGCTGGTCTGACCAAGCAACTGGCCGAAGACATCCACCCGGGCATCCGCCGCTGGCAGACGATCACCGTCGAGCCGGGCAGCGCTCCATTCCGCTCGCTGGCGGTTCAGGTGGCCGTGGCGGCCGGCATCCCGGTCGCGGACCGCGAAGACTGGATCGAGAAGCGTGTGGAGAAATGGACGGCGGCTCCCGACGGGGTGCGTTCGAGTCTCGAAACACTCTTCGCCGGCGCCAAGGAACCGCTGCTGGTCTTTATCGACCAGTTTGAGGAACTTTTCACCCACCGCCGCGAGGGCCGGGAAAGCGAGGCCATTTCCCGAAACTTCGTGGCCAACCTGGCCGACATCTGTAGCCATGGCGGCGATCGCGTTCGCGTCGTCATAGCTCTGCGGGCGGACTTTGTCGAGCGCTGCCTGGAGATCGGGCCGCTCAAGGAACTGCTGCAGGATCACACGATGCTGGTGGGCGAGGTCGGGGACGATGCGCTGCGGGAAATCGTCAAGGAGCCGACCGCCCGGGTCGGGGCCTTCCTGGAAAAGGGGCTGATGGAACGGATTCTGACGGAGGTCCGCAACCAGTCCGGATCCCTGCCCCTGCTGCAGCAGGCGCTGCACCAACTGTGGCGTAATCGCAAGGGGGCCTGGCTCACCCACGAGGCCTACGATGCAGCGGGCGGCGTGGCCCGCGCCCTGAACGACCAGGCGCAAGGCGCTTACCAGTCGCTCAACGACGCACAGAAAAGGATCGCCGACAGCCTGTTTCCCCGCCTCATTACGCTGGGCGAAGGCGTGGCCGACACCCGTCGCCGGGTCAAGCGCAAGGAACTCTATCCGGAAGGCGTCGAACCCGGCGCCGTAAACGCCGTGATCGACACGCTGTCCGGCAAGGACGCGCGCATCCTGGTGACCACCCGGGAGGGAGGCACGGCGGAAGACCTGGGTTCGGGCGAAGACTTCGTCGAGTTCACCCACGAAGCGTTGCTGGGGAACTGGGACCACCTGGTCAGTTTGTTGGACTCCGAGCGGGAATCGATTCGCAAGCACCGCAATCTGACGACGGCGGCCGAGGAGTGGGAGTCGAAACCGGAAGCCGAGAAGGAGAAATTCCTGCTGCGTGCCGGGCAACTCGTGATCGCCGAGCAATGGGCTGCCGATGAGGGAGGTTACGCGCGGCTGAATCAACTGGAGCGGCGGTTTCTGAAAGAAAGCACTCAGGAGCGCACCGCCGAGGAAACACGCAAGGCGAAGACCGCCCGGCGGTTGAAGATGCTCAGCATCGGAGCAACAGCCGCGGCCGTCATTGCGATGGTTATTGGCCTTTATGCGCTTGAGAAGAAGTCGGAAGCGGAGACACAGACGACAATCGCAAAAAACAAAACAGAAGAAGCCCAACAGCAGAAAAAAAATGCAGAAGGGCAGAGAAAGAGAGCCGACACCGAGCGCGACGACGCCTTGCGCCTCCAGTCTCTCTTTCTCGCCGACGCTGCGGAACAACAGCTCAGCAAGGGTGACGCGGTTACTGGTGCGCTCCTCGCGCTCGAAGGGTTGCAAGATCTCAATACATCGGACGAGAGGCAACGAATTCGACCCTACGTCCAGGAAGCCTATGTCAGCCTGGAGTCCAACTGGCGCGGCCGGCGCGAACAAGCAGTCCTCCCTGGCCACGAGGACTGGGTGTTGAGCGTCGCGTTCAGCCCCGACGGGACCCGCATCGTGACCGCCTCTCAGGATAAGACGGCGCGGGTGTGGGATTTGGCAACCGGCGCGGAGCTCGCCACCTTCTCTGGACATACTGAGCGTGTGAACAGCGCAGCGTTCAGCCCGGACGGGGCTCACATCGTGACCGCCTCCAACGATCGCACATCACAGGTGTGGGACGCGGCAACGAACGAGGTGATCGCATCCCTCACCCACCATCGGGCCGCCGTGTCGAGTGCCGCTTTCAGCCCGGACGGGAACCGCATTGTCACCGCTTCTCATGATGCGGTGGCGCGCATCTGGGATGCAAAAACCGGTGGCCTCATCAAACAACTGCGTAACCGCTTCAAAGTGCACGCCGCAACATTCAGCCCGGATGGTATGAGAATCGTCACCGCCTCAGACGATCGCATGGCGCGAATCTGGGACGTCGCGACGGGCGAGGTGATTCAAACCCTCGAGGGCCATACAGATATGGTGAATAGCGCCGCGTTCAGCAGCCCGGACGGAGCCCGCGTCGTTACCGCCTCAAGGGACCACACGGCGCGGGTGTGGGAGGCGGCAACGGGAAAGTTGAACCACACCCTCGAAGGTCATCGGGACGTCGTGTGGAGTGCCGCCTTCAGCCCGGACGGGACTCGCATCGTCACCGCTTCTCAAGACGCGACGGTTCGATTCTGGGACGCGGCGACGGGTAAGGTGCTCGAGACTCTCACCGGCCATGAGGCCGCGGTGAACAGCGCCGCTTTCAGTCCGGACGGAGGGCACATCGTCACCGTCTCAGACGACAAGACAGCACGGGTGTGGAAAGCGGCAGCGGGCGAGATGATCGACATCCTGAGCGGCCATACGGCTGCAGTAAACGCCGCTGCCTTCAGTCCGGACGGAGCCCGGATCGTTACCGCTTCCCTGGATAAGACGGCGCGGGTTTGGGACGTTGCAACGGGCGAGCTGATCGTCCCCCTCACCGGTCATGAGTACTCGGTGAACGGCGTCGCCTTCAGCCCGGACGGGGCCCGCATCATTACCGCGTCTGGGGATGGGGAGGCGCGGATCTGGGATGCGGCAGCCGGCACGGTGATCCACAACCTCGATGGCCATCGAAATTGGGTGTTGAAAGCCGCCTTCAACCCCAAGGGGACGCGCGTCGTGACGGCCTCTACAGATGGGCGCGCTCGGCTCTGGGACACGGCGACGGGTAAAAAGATCCACTCCCTTATCGGCCATGAGGGCGGGGTGTACGCCGCCACCTTCAGCCCGGACGGGACCCGCATCGTTACCACCTCTCCAGACAAGACGGCGCGGATTTGGGACGCGGCGACGGGTAAGGAGATCCAGATTCTCACGGGCCACGAGGCGCCGGTGAACGATGCCGCCTTCAGCCCGGATGGTGCGCGTATCGTCACGGCGTCTCAAGACAAAACGGCGCGACTCTGGGACGCGGTGACGGGCCAGGTGATCCGCACTCTCACCGGCCACAAGGACGCGTTGCGGAGTGCCGCCTTCAGCCCGGACGGCAGCCACATCGTCACGGCTTCTGAAGACCAGACGGCCCGGGTCTGGAGCGCATTGACGGGTGAGGTCATTAAGGTCCTCCAAGGCCATGCAGCCGACGTGTATGGCGCCGCGTTCAGCGCAGACGGAGCCCGAATCGTTACTGCCTCAAGGGATCACTCGGCGCGGGTGTGGGGCGCGGAGAACGTGGGAAAAAAAAAGCTGATCGCCCAGACCAAGGATGGCATCCCACGCTGCCTAACGCCAAAGCAGCGAAAGCAGTTTTTCCTTGCGCCGGAGCCGCCTCCCTGGTGTATCGAAATGGGCAAGTGGCCCTACCACACGGAAGAGTGGAAGCAGTGACTGGCGGATAAGCAACCTGGCTAAGAAGTGGAATTCCCCGCGCTGCCGACCCGTCACGCTGAACCCGATGTTACCCGATGTAGAAACTCACGTAATTTAAGGCAGAACTATTCAGCTAGGCATGAAAGGAGGGTCAATGAACTTCATAAAACCGCATCGAGAGTGATTTTGAAATGAGCTCGAATCTGTTCCGAACATTCTATCTGGTAAATGCAAGATAGATTGGAAACTACCAACGCAGGCTGGCACTTCGCCACGTGCCACCTAATGACTAAAAGGAGAACTAGAAATGACCCAGACAACGAAACAAAAGCAATCCACGGAGCAAGCCGCACCAGCACCCATGGCACCGACCCAGTATCTGTTTGTGCAAACAGCCGCAGATGCCCACATTATGGACCAAAGCGAAGAGCAGAAGCAGGCGGACCTCGGCGAGCACACGCTACTGCTGACGGGCGTCGAAAGGACGATTTATTTTTCAGATAGGCCGATGCGCGTCGCGGACTCGATGACGAACGCCGAGTTCCTCAAGAAATTCTGGACGCAAGGGGAAAAAAGCTTTGCCGTCGACCCGCCGAACGCAGAGCTGGTTTTCTTTCGCGGCCAGCAGAATTTGGAAGCAGTGACGGTGGTGTTGTCAAGCCCGTTAGCAGAAGGCGACAACCTGAGTTATACAGTGGCCGCCGTTGGGACAGGAAAGCTGCCGGCGGCCGGGGGGTGCTCGGCGGCCCTATTCATCGACGACGCAAACCCACCGGGGTTCGGCCCAGCCTACCCGACCTCAACCGCTCATCCCACATTGAACATCAATACGGAGGCAGGGCTGGCTGGATGGTATGAGGCAGAGATTCACTTGGATCTGAATGAAACGCCCTGGGATGCCCAGTCCTGGGGAATTGGCCCATCGTTCAGAGGATGGTTTTATAAGAAAGATCAGAAACATACATAGTTAGGCGTTCGACAAGCAAATGTAGGGTCCTCTTCTGGTGCCTTTGGGACTCCTACCACCGCGATGCCGGGGGATGTTCGCAGCGATACGGTCCCCGGAGGAGGGGGAGATGATAGAACCCAACCAAGGGCGCAGAATGACCCTGAATCAGCTGGGTTATTCTTTTGTCATCAGCCCGCCCTCGACCCACCTCACCCAGCGCCGCACGTACAACCCGAGCTGGGGGCTGCCTTCGGGCTTCCCCCGCTCTTGCTCATAAAGCCGGATGGCACGTGCAACGAACTTCATTAGCGTTCCTGTTGCAACGGTCAGCCCTGCCGGGCTGAAGTGATACCCCAGGAAATCAAAGCCTTTGTCAATCTTCCCGATAAAGGTCTTGTCCGGATGTTTCTCCAGTTTCAAGGTGTTAAAGATCTCGTTCAAGGTCTTGAAATTTGGGGGTCAAATCTACGTTTGACCCTTGGTATCTTTTAGCAAAAGTCAAACGTAGACTTGACCCTCAATTTTCGACGCACGGCCCGGCCGCGGTAACGAAATCTAATATCTTCCTTCAACTGCTTCTGCCCTGGTACATCCCCAACCCCTTCAACACCAAAGACACCATCACCGGAATATGCGGTGTTTCGAACAGCTCGAGGTTTTCGGCCTCGCTCAGGCCGTTGTTCAGACCGGCGACGCCCGCCTGCTGCAGTTCGTTGACCATGGCCGGGTAATCGACGCCGACCGCATCCGGTCGCTGCTTCAAATAGGAGAGGAACTCGCCATAACCTTTGCTCCCGGCCTGGTATTCGGCGGTCAGCTCCTTTGGGCGGCGGCCTTCGATGGCGTCGATGATCGCCCGGGTGCAGCCTCCCATGCCACCGAGCAGAAACACCGGTTGAGAACGGCGCAGGGCCAGCAGGACCTCTTCGGCCAGTCCGGGGATACCGCCGGAGTAGCCGCGGATCTGCCCACCCAGAACCACCCGCGCATCGATGTCGGCCACCATCTGCTCGCGCATGGCGGTCAGGTTGCGAAACCACCAGTAGCGGTGCTCGGGGCTGTCCGGCGGAACCTTGACGGCCTGCTGGGCCTCGCTCAGCTTCAGGTCTTCGGGCGGGGCGATGAACTTGAAGACTCCCTTTAAATGATGCTGGGCCAGGATGGCCTCGGAGTAATTCAAATGGATGGGCCAGGCGACGTAGTTGGCCAGGTGACGGCCGGCCAGGTCGGCCTTGCGCTCGGGAGAGAGGATCAGGTCGTCTTCACGCTTCTGGCTGTCGTAAGCCCAGACCAGCTCCAGCAATTGCCCGGTGAAGCCTCCCGGGCGCAGGTCGCCGCCATAGGCGAGGCGGGCGCCCCGGGCCAGAAGGTAGCGGGCCAGTTCCAGCATGGCGTCCTGGAGATGGGGCGGGCCCATCCCGAATTGGGCCAGGTCCGGGCTGTCGGAGATGGACAGGCCGACCTGAAGGCCTTCCAGGGACTGTTCTGCTCCTCCCCGGGGGTGGCTGCCGGCACAACTGGTAGGGGTGGTGACGGTCACATCGGGCGCCGCGCGTGACAGGAGGATGCGCTCTTCCGCGCCCAGGGGCGGGTCCGGGTAGACCAGCCTGGCCGGTGGGGTTGTCGCCGGGCGCGTCAACAGGGTCAGTATCTCCGGCGGACAGGGGCTGGGCTCCATTCCGCGCGGCACCAGCCCCACCTGCTCCAGGTCGGCCAGGTTGGCGCGAAACCAGCTGTGTCGCAGCATCTCGCGCAGCGCCAACCCCACCACCCGGGCGCACCAGCCGGGATCTTTGCCGTCCACCCGCAGCGACGGGGCATTGCCCAGGTAGGGGAAGCCCCGATCCTCACGATCCCGGACGGCATTGACCACCACCAGCGGGCAGCCTTTGCTCTTGGCCCAGAGCACCTCGCGGCGGCACCAGGTGCGCGAGGCATAGTGGTCGGTCTGCATCACCACCAGCACGCTGCGCTCGATATTGCCTTCCAGCTCTGATCGAAAGTCGAAGCCGGGAGCAATGTCGTTGGCGTCGAAAAAGCTCTGCACCGCGCTGGTGGACTCGATGTGGTCCCGCAAGGCCTCGGCCAGCTCTTCACCGTCGGCCTTGGCGTGGCTGAGAAACAGCATGACCGGTGCGGGGCTCAGCCGGGTGCGGGCGGGCACGGCCCCCTGCTCCGAGCGCTCGCCGGCCAGGAGCAGGCGGCACAGCTCGTGGGTCAGGGTGCCGGCCAGTCTGGCCCCGCGCTTTTCTGCCGGCAGTCCGTGGAGGCGGATGAAGTTGGTCACCGCCACCGTCGAACCGATGTTAAAAGCGTTCGGGCTCAGGGAGACGGGATAAAACCGGTGCCGGTCGCCGGCCGCTCTCACCGCCTGGCCCAGCGCGCTCAGGCCCTCGTTCCAGGCCGGGTCAATCACCATGCGGTCATCCACCAGGGCGATCAGGATGGTGTGGCGGCTTTGCTCCAGTACCGGCGGGTCGGGCGGCCGCTGCGAGTCGAAGAAGACCGGAATCCCCATGCCCCGGTCCAGGGGATTATCGGCAGCGCGGTTGAAAACGCTGTAAAGCGATTCAGCCAGCCGGTCGAGGGGGCCGCGAATGGTCCGGGACTCGTCCGCCGGATCCGGGGCGGGGTCGGCCAGCCACAATACCCGGATGGTCAGCGTCGGTCGGTAGCGGTTGGGTTCAGCCATCGTTCTTACCCTCTTTTTGCTGTATCAGCCTGGCGACTGATTCCGGAAACCCTGGCCAACGCCCGGATATACAGTAGCATCCCCTGGCGGTTTTCCTCCAGCTCCCGATAGAAAACGTCACGCTCGGCCCAACGGGATTCCTCGACAACCACGGCGCCGTCGCCCTCGAACCGGCTGCGCTGCTCCTCGGTCTTCCCGGCCTCGAAAGCGCTGAGAAGGGTGTGCCATTTGGTCAGAAAGGGCCTGAGCCCCCGATTGAGGACGTCGATGGCGATCGGCCCGACTGACTCAGGCCCGTCAGCCGCTCCCGGGCCCTGTTGGCGCAGTACCGAGCGCGTGGTTTCGAACAGTGAATAAAGGGAGTTGAGCGCCTCGCGGGCCGAACCCATACCCGGCTTCAGCTCCACGCCGGCGACCCGGGTGGCCAGCTCGACATAAAGGGCCCAGGCGACGTTTTTCTGGGCCTTGGTAACGACGATATTGGCGCCGCCAAGACCGAAGGGGAGATTGATGTTGAGGGATTGGAGTTTTAGAGCCATTCTGTTGCCTTTGCTGGGATTGTGGGTTTTTTTAAAGCGACCTAGAGATTCTTTATTCTAACATTGAAAAACTGGTCCTTCCTCCGGGCTATAAGCTGGGCCAGTCGAAGATCCCGCCGTCGGGGGCCAGAGATGATTGGCTCTGCCGTGAACAAACGTAATGGTGTCGGTGTTATAGCATACCCCTCCGGGTTGGACCAAAGCCGGGCCAACTGGGCTCGGATCTTTACTCCTAAAGTTATATATGGCTGTCTATGATACATCTCCGGTTGGCTTCCGTACCCGGACTGATCGGGGTCTGTCGATCGATGATGTGGCAGAGTCTGAGGTTCGCAGCAAGAAAGCCGCACAAAGAGGGAATCGATTTCTCACGCGGTTCATTGAACGACAAGTTAAATCCAAAGTAAACCTCGAAAAGAGAGTTGTCAATTATCTGATTTTAGAGGATTTGCACGCAGGTCAATGATCATTGCGCGTGAATCGCCCATAGCTTCAATTGCCGCGATAAACTTGGTGTCCACCGGTTCAGCAAAATGATTGAACCGGATGTAACCGATATTTTCTGCTAATCGTTTGGACTCAAATTCAATAAAAGCAGGTGGCATGGTCGGTGATAAAGTTATGGCTCGACCGCGGGATTCGCGCCTTATGATCCTTTCCTGAATATTTTCAGATCCGCCCGCGCCGCAACAAGCAGGTGCGATAGATTCAGTTCGAAGAGCATCCGGTTGGTCAGCATGTAAAAATCTGCATCATCGTTTATGGCGGCTATTCCGGGTCTGTAGCGGTCATAAACTGCGTTCCAATCCACACCGCCGAAGGTGGGATCATAATGCTTCTCATTAACTGTTTGCCAGACAGTTTCGAAGCTTTGTAGATTGCGGTAATTTGCACTGCGCGAAACCCAGGTCAGGAGTATCAGAAATAGTATGAAAAATTGTTTAATCATTTTAATTTTCCTGTTTTGCTGAACACGGCCTGCTGTCATGATCCATACCCCACGATTCCCCCATTTTTAAATGCGGTGCGAAGTGAACCGCCCGGAAAAAGTAGGCGGAGATCGGCATCAGACAAACGTCAATATCACCGTATTTATCATGAATATCCCTTTTTTTACCTTTCTAATCGATTTTGTCTAAAAGCATGCTCCTTAATTCAAAATGAGCAATCAATTGCCTGACATTCCCATTTTCATCGGTAAATACATCCACCTGGAAATCTCCGAATTTTTTGGAGGATCCATGAAAGCGATGTTCATTTTCCGGCAACAGTTCAACCTTCTCCCAGAAACCGGTTTTAGCATACAGTGTATCTCCTTCCCTGAATACTGGCAGGACAGCATCAATATCCTTGATTTTGTATTTTCCCGTCAGCTTGTCCAGAAGCTTTGAATCCAATTTCACTATTTCAGGTGGTGCTGCAGGCGGGATGATGGCCGGCAAAATGTATTTAGTCAGCATTTTTTCCGGCCCGTTATGTCCTGTCGGATTGAACACTTTGCTGGTAAACACCGCCACCAGGTCTAACTGCGGAATGATAAAAATTTTCTGTCCGCCATGACCGGACGCATAGAGGACCTCAATTGTTTGACTGTTAATAAAGGCTTTACCTCTCCACCACTGGTAGCCGTATCCCACCCCTATGCCATTTGTGTGGGTTTGGGTTGACTCTGCGACCCATTCTCTGGAAACAATCTGTTTTCCGCGCCAACTGCCTTTTTTCAACATCATGTAGCCGATTTTGGCCATATCGCGAGGCCTTAAATGAAGGCCGCCGTCCGTTTGAACCGTACCATCCGGAAATTGATCCCAGGAATAATCTGAGATTTCTAGCGCAGAAAAAAGATACTTTCCGGAAAATTCATCAATGTACATCCCGGATTCACGCCTGACGATTTCTCCCAGCAGAATTGTCAGTCCACTGTTGTAATAAAATTTTTGACCCGGTATTTGGGAAAGGTTTCGATTAAGGACAAATTGTATTGGATCGTCGCTTGCATACATTTGGTAGGTCGTGTGCCCGGGATGTGACCGTCGGTGAGACAACGCGTCCCAATTCAAACCGGCGGTCATGGTCAGCATATGCTTTAAGCGAATCGGATATTTTTGCTTAACCCACTTTGATCTCTTATAATCCGGGAAAAATTCATAAGCAAGCGTGTCAACATCCGGAACATAGCCTTTATTTATTGCGAGCCCGATGATTAGTGATGTGACACTTTTGCTGACCGATGCCAGGAAGTGATTTGTATCCCGGCTGTATCCAAAAAAGTATTCTTCAAAGATGAGCTTCCCATTTTTAATCAGTAAAATGCTGTGAACATATCTCGAGTTTCCAGCTAAAATTTCATGCATCATCTCATGAAGTTTTACCTGTTCAACGCTCTCATCCCTCAACGAAGAAGTCTCCCAACCATCATCGGTGGTCTCAGGTTCCTGGTAAACATATTCACGTTGCGGTAAACCATGACGATTGACTCTTGGTACCTGGACACAGGCTGTGAAGAAAAATAATATAATGAAAAGATAGACCAAACGTTTTAGGTTTTCATTGATGGCTTTAATCATGTTTACCTCCTATTCATTTGCACCTGCAATAAATTCAGGCCCAATCGCTATTCCGGATAATACGGAACCGATTAATATAGAACTGAAATCATTTATTCTTATCAAAGGGGATGCTCATGAGTGCAAATTGTGGAGCAAAATCTAAAAGAAAATTGGTGATCTCTCCCTTTTTGTTTTTGGCGAACTTTAATTTGAAACCTCCTATGTCTTTAGATGTTCCGAAAAATTGATTTTCAGTTTCGGGATACAGCTCGACGATATCTTCATCATTGCTATGGCCATATAGTTTCTTATCTTTTAGAATGATATTCACTGTTTCGGTGTTTCCATTATGTTTAAATGTATATGTTCCAACATACGTTTCCAAAATCTTCAAATCCACTTTGGCTACCTTGCGTGGCGCCCCAGGCGATATCACAGCCGGTATGATATATCGGTTCAGCATATTAAAGGCGCGTTCCGAATACCCAGGGTTTTCCCAATGCTTAGCAGTAAAAACAACCACCAAATCCAGCTCCGGCATTACAAATATAAACTGTCCGCCATGGCCCCAGGCCCAAAAGGCATCAATAATTTGATTATTTGCGATCGTTTTGCCGCGCCACCACTGATAGCCGTATTGATACCTTCCTGCTTTAATGTGCCCCCGGGTCGATTCATTGACCCAATTACGTGATACAATTTGCTTGCTTTTATAACTGCCCCCTTTTAGCATCATATAGCCGATTTTTGCCATATCCCGGGGCTTGAGCCGCATTTCACCCCAACCGATGGTGATCCCTTGAGGATTGGCCGGCCATCTAAAATCCGTAATTTCGAGGTGGCTAAAAAGATGTTCCTCTGCAAATTCGAGGGTTTTTATGCCAGTGGCTTTTTGAATAATAGCGGAAAGGAGAAATGACGCACCGTTGCAATACTCAAACCGGGTGCCCGGTGCTTCGGCCATGGGCAGGTCAAGCATAAATTGTATCCAATCCTCGCTCTGTCTCATTTCAAGAATCCCTCGCCAACCGTAGCGAAAAGAATCCCGGCATTGCAGGCCTGGTGCCATCATCAATAAATGTTCGATGGTGATTGCTCGCTTGTCGGCATTGAGTTTGGCAGGGCTTATTTCAGGGAAAAAATCAAGAACGGGTTGGTCGACGTTTTTAATGATTCCTTCATCAACAGCAATCCCCATAAGAATTGAGATAACGCTTTTGGTATCTGACTGAATGCGGTGCAAATGATTACGGTAGGTTCCATAATAGTATTCTTCAAGTACCAGCTTGCCATTTTTAACAAGCAATACGCCGTGTACGTTTTTAACCTGATCCTTTCCATCAAAAATTATTTGCATCAGCTCATTGATTCTTTCAGTGGTTACTCCTTCTTCTTTAAGTGAAGATGTCTGCCAGCCATCATCAAGCTCGACGGGAATCCGATACGTATATTCTCGTTCTCGCAATGTTTGAGCGACTGTAATTTTCTGCCATTGATTATGCGACCGATTATTCAACTCAATCCAATTTTCCCCATCGGCAACCCGCACTCGCCATAGATATGTTTTGCAAACCTCGAATATATCTGGCGGGAGCCTGACTGACAACATGTCTTTGACATAACTGGTTCTGTAAATGTATTTGTCCTTCACATCTTTAATATCGACTCGATAATAAAGGGGTACATCAGCGTCCACCGCTTTCCAGGAGAAATGAGGCGACTTAGTGGTAATCGTTTCCCCGTCCACTGGAGAAAATGTGCGAATATCTGGAATGGGAAGGCTTTTGATAATCGACAGAGTGTCCGTGGCCGATCCGATCCGTTTGCCGCTCGTGACGGTAAAAGTATAGATGCCTGTTTCAGGAACGGCGGGTATGCTGATCCAGAAATCTCTGAATTGAGGATAATAGCCAAAATCACCTTTTTTGAGTGATAGATTTCCGTTTGGTCCGGTAACGGTAATCGTTTCAATATCATCGGGCAACGTACCCACGAATTCATTTCCGATTACAATGTCTATGACCGTTGAAGCTCTATTGTCGGGCTCGCGAACATGTGTAATTGCTCCATAGACGGGAATATTTTCTTTTTTGATTGTTAGTGCATTAGCATTATTTGTAGTTGACGGCTCTGCATCAGGAGCCTGAGAAACGGTACATCCCCAAGTCCCTATCCCTATAAACAGCAATACCAAAAAGGACGAAAAAAAATATCTTTGCATCTGTCTTCGCATTGGATTTCCTCCTTCACAAATTCTTTGGGGGAAGTTAAATCTAAATCCTCCGTTAAAAATAGCTCTATCAAATTAACCGTAGTAAAGCGTCTCTCCATGATTAAGATGCAGTAACCGATCAGCAATCCCGGCTTTTGTCATTTCCGCTTTCAGTTGGATTGGCGGGAAATGGACCGGTTCGGAAGTCAGGCGAAAAGAGCCGCATAGCGAATTGTTTGCGCCCATTAGCGGATTTCGCATGGTCCAATGCATGCACGGCAGCAGTTTGATTGCCGTCCCATCCTGCTCGAAGGTGTCATACCAGTCCAATTGTGTGCGGTGATTCATTTTAAGATCATTAAATACGCTATTGTAGCCCAACGGACTGATCACATGGGTTTGCGGAATCAAGGCTGCTAGCGAAGGTACGTCCAGATGATCATAATGGCCATGGGTAATCAGGACGTGGTCTGGTGCCGGCATGTCTTTGATATCGAAATCCAGCGGTGTAAAGGCCTTTACTACGGGCAGGTCAAAAAACACCGGATCAATTAGGATGTACTGATTCCTATCCTTTATCATGATACAGGCATGTTTGATGAACGTAATTGATAACTCCGGGTTGTTTGCCACAGCGTCCCAGTCGATGGAGACGGGCACCACGCGTTCATCTTTATAATATGGTTTGTATGAGTAATTGTATAAGATTGAATCTGAATTTTTCACAGACTGAGACAATGATGGCCGCCATGGGTTACCATGAACGGGTCCCCCAAACAGGTTGAGAAAGCATCCATCACCATGGTGAAGTTTTCGGTGTGCAATTTCTCTTAGACTGATATTTTCGGCTTCAGTTGCAATTTGTCGGTTTTTTGCAGCGGAACGCCCCCCACAGGCTGAAGCCATTCCGGGCATGGCCGCCATTCCACACCACTTAAGCCCATTTTTGAGAAACTGACGGCGGGTGATAGTTCTTTTGATCATTTACTTATTCTCCTGAAAGAATCAATGAACATGGAGACTCCCATCTATACGGCATTTGCGATCGATATAATTGAAAAACCAGACACCACATATCGGAAAGAGCAGCGATGCTGCGAGAAATATAAAAAGTTCAAGGCCATACGGAACCAGCGGATTGATATTAAGGGTGCGCACCCTGATAATATCCAGGAAATAGGTAATCGGAATCGCCAGTGAAATTGCTAGAAAAAAGCGAGGAAAAACTTGCGGCGGATTCTGCGTCCCCGTCAAGGTTTGAACCAGAAAACTGGTTGTGTCGATCATGGTATTGGCATCTTTGACCAAAAGAACCAGCGAAGCAAAGGCAATGCCGAAACCGTACATCAGGAAAATAAAAGGAATGAAATACGGTAGGGTTTGCCATATAGCCGGCGGAACCGCCATCCTGAATACGAGCTTATACATGATGATCAGAATAGTCATTTCATAGATGAGACGGATAATTGAGAATAGAGATTCGCCAATAATGTACATTAGTTTTGATATCGGGCAGACCCAGATTGTTTCCAACATCCCGATATCCATGAGACGCTTTAATGAAAATCCCATGCTCCAGAAAATGGTTGCCGTAAAGTAGCCGACAATCAGGCCGATCATGTAAAAGGAGAAGAAGTTATCGGTTCCGATCCAGGAGGCCAGGCCGCTTGAAGTTCCTTGCGGTGCGAATGAAATAATCAGAAAATAGGTCGGCAGAAACCAGACTATCGGCATCAGAAAAGTGAAGGCGATCTCCATCGGGTAACGCCGATACTCCAGAATATTCTTCCAGATGATTGCGCCCATAAGGCTTAGCTGAATTTTCCATCCTGAATTTCTCATTTTATTCTGCTTTAACCCCCTAAATCCAATCGCCTAGTAGGAAATTTTGAACTATGCTGTGCGGGTAGCCAAGAAATTATCACCGCCCGAGCTTGCATCCCGCTCCGCGGGGCTTCGCTCGAGCCGCAAAGAGCGCAGAGAAAAAAATTTCATTTAGTACCCAGCCACAAGCCCCTTTGATTTAACATTTCTTTTAGTCAGTCCGAAAACAAAAACACCGCCTAAGAGCATGAGAATGCCGGTGACCGTGATGTAGATAATAGAATCCCGGTAGGCAAACAGAGATTGCTTGTGGATGATGATTCCCCGGATCATGTTAACGAAATGAGTCAAGGGGATGTGTTTTCCGAAACTGGATACTGAATCCGGCAACACGGCCAGCGGGAACTGCAGACCGCACAGGATGGACAGAACCGCCCGGGTGATGTGCACGGACATTCCCGCCTGCCTGAGTCTGACGGTCAGCGCCGCAAATATAAGCAGAAACCCGATCAGAAACGGCATGATGAGTATGATTGAAAAAAGGATACTGAAATAGTTCGCAGAAACTTTAAAGGCGCCGATCAGAGAATAAAAGGATATGCCGATTACTAGCGGGAAAAAGTTTAAAACAGTGGAGGCAAGGGTGGCGCCCAAAACAAGGGAAATTTTACTGGCCGGCATGGTCCAGTGGGTGTCAAACGTCCCCAGTATACGGTCTCGTTGAAGCGAAAGTCCGCCCATCCATAAATTGATATTGACAAACAGCCAGACGAGGTTGCCTAAAATAAGAAAAGAGGCGTAATCTCCGGTTTGCGCCAGGCGTTCGAAATTGCTCAGACCCTGTCCTGTCGTTCCTGCCAGGCCCTTGCCCATAAAATAAAAAGTAAGCGGAAAGATCACCGGCCAAACGAGCAATGCAACCACCGCGGATTTGTAGCGCAAAACAATTTTTATATCTCTAAGGGCTACGGATAATACCGGTCTAAACCAGTACCTGGGCTCCATTGGCTCTCTCCTTTTCCGATATGGCGCTTCCGGTCATTTCAATGAAGACATCTTCCAAAGACGGCTCATCGAAGGACAGGTTCGTGGCGTTTACCCCGTACCCGTTCAAAAAGTCGGTAATTTCTTTTATTGAAAAGTCATTGTGACGGCATTTAATTTGAACGAGGACCTTATCATCTCTTTGTTTGGTATCAATGGATTGAGCGTGGAACCTGTCTGTGAAATGATAGCTAAGGCTATTATCCCAGGCATCAACACTTATTCGAATTATTTTCCTGGCAACCAGGGATTGCTTGAGCTTGTGGGGTGTGTCGAGGCACGCTATTTTTCCATTATTAATGATAGCAACGCTATCAGACAGCTCGTCGGCCTCGTACATGTAGTGGGTTGTCAGCAGGATGGTTTTACCCCGGTCGGCAATTTGTTTGATCAGTTTTCTCAGCGCAATCGCAGCTACCGGATCTAGGCCCAGGGTAGGTTCATCCAACAGAATGACTTCCGGGTCCGGCAGAAGCGCTCTGGACAGCACCACTTTCTGGCGCTCGCCGGTGGACAGCTTCTCCACCAGGATATCCCGCTTATCGTCAAGACCGAAAAATTGCAGCAGCCCATCGATTTTTCCTTTTACATACCGGCGCGTAAGCCCATAAAGTGAACCAAAATATAAAAGATTTTCTTTGACGGTCAGTTTCCAGAACAGCGTTCGCTCTCCGGGAAGAACCGCTGTCATAATTTTGCGAACCTCAAGATCATCTCTGGCAACATCAAAACCTTTTACCAGCGCTTTTCCGGAATCCGGAATCAGCAGTGTCGCAAGTATTTTGATGGTCGTGGTTTTCCCGGCGCCATTGGGCCCCAGCAGACTAAAGATTTCACCTTGCGCAATCGAAAAGGAGATACCGTCCACTGCCGTAACCACCTCTTTTTTTCTGCGAAACAGAGGACCCTTTTTGGTGATGAAGCCCTTTTTCAAATTGTCAACCTGTATTATACCCATCGTATGCGACCTCTTAGGGAAAATGCCGATATGTAATTTACAAAATCGGGGTTGAATTATTAATTCTTACATTTACAAAATGAAATCGCATAAATTTCAAATTTCAAATAAATCTCAAAAATCAAATCTCAAATTTTAGAATGGATTTCTCGGGCACTACACGATCCATTAATCGTAAGACTTCTTCAGCTTCTCCCTTAGTTCTGCATATTCTTCCTTTGAAATAGCACCCTCATCCTGTGCTTTTTTCAGGTCTATCAGTTGCTGACCAAGGGTGGGTTGATTGTCAACTTTTTTGCCTCCCGAGCCAACGGCTATGCACGATACCAATGAGATTGCCAGAACCAGAACCAATAAAAAGCTTATGACCTTTTTCATTTCTATCTCCTTTTTTTAGCATAAAATAAATAACATAGCGGTTGTCATAAGCCACGGTAACCTTAAATCGTTATAGAACTTATATTCGCCTGTTAGCAATTTGGACCCGTCGGAAGATATTTATGACAACCGGTATAATTACAAGGCAGTTTCAACCTGGACCCTTTTTCTTGAGGTAAAAAGAGTCAAAAGAACACCACCAAACCCCAGCACGATAACTACGCCTTTAACGAGTGATCCCAGAAACGGCACCCAGCCGATAAGCCATAGCGTTAAAAGCCCCATCACGGTCAGCCAAATTACATTGAGTGCCGGTCTTTTCATAAGCGTGGCTATCTTATCACCAATGAGCTGCGCGATGGCGATGTAGCCTGCCAAAAAGGCGATGCCAACTAAAAAAACTTCCAGCGCTATCAGCGGTATACCAATGACCGATATCGCCAGAAATATTGCCAGTGGAACGAGCACAACCAGCCCCAAAACAGCCCAGAGAATGACCTTGCCCAAATTTTGCTGCACATTGTTGGAAATCAAATTAAACGGCGTTGGCAGTACGGCGACCATCAAAACAGCCAGTGCCAGGAAACCGAGCAATGTAATAAATTTAAAGGTCCAGAACCAACTGGAAGATGTGTCTTCCAAAAAGAACGGTATTATTGCAGAAACACCGGGGATATTCAGTTCGACGACGTCACCATGAATTTTAGAGCCCGGCGCTTGTTTGACGGCCCCTCCGACAGAGACCACATCCTTGCCGATTACGGCACCAGGACCTAAGATTACCGAACCGCCGACCGCAACAGCCGAGTCCCTGACCTTGCCATTTACGGTGACGCTGCCGCCCACGGCAACGGCATCTTTTACTTCGGTTCCTTCTTCAACGACAACATCGCCGCCAATTCGAACTTTATCTCTGGCATCTGCGCTGACAAGTGGAAAAAGCACAAGCGCCAAAATGACGGCTATTAATTTAAAATATGCTTTCATGTTACTTCCTCCTTTTCTTAAACCCCGACTAAGTGTTTTTTTTGAAGGTAATATTTGCATAGCCAAAATAAGCGACCATCTGTGTGATCTCTCCAGTGCTGTTTTCAGCGAATTTTATTCGAAGATCACCATAGCCTTTGAGTGAATACAAAAATTGATTTTTTTCTACCGGAATTAACTCACCTTCAGCGCATTTCGGCAGGTCAATAAACAGTTTACCCCCCTTTCTGCGGACAGATGCCTCAATTTTCCATTTGGGGAACTCGTATTGACCGGTAAACTTTTCGAGCGCTGCAGGTTCTATCT
This sequence comes from Olavius sp. associated proteobacterium Delta 1, assembly GCA_902749685.1. GTDB lineage: Bacteria > Desulfobacterota > Desulfobacteria > Desulfobacterales > JAFDCJ01 > JAFDCJ01. The sequence goes on from CACVKW010001130.1 coordinate 89,070, forward strand.
TAGTTAATTCTGGTGAGGTCGGTGGAAGCATTGCAGGCAAAATATAGTTGACCAACAGCATCTGGGGACGGAATTCGCCAAAAGGATTTCCGACCCATTTGCTGGTAATAACCGTAACGCAATCCAAGGCCGGGCATACAAAAATGTATTGCCCTCCATGCCCGGCAGCATAAAACGTCTCAACTATTTGATTGCCAATAATCATACCGCGATCGATTGCCATGCCGATCAAAATTGAAGTGACACTTTAACTGGCCGAAAAAATACGATGATTGGTTTCCCGGTCAAACCCGTCAAAATATTCCTCGAGAACCAGCTTTCCATTTTTATGACCACAATGCCGTGGATATTGTCTATGTCTCCATCCAGGATATTGCCCATCATCTCATTGATTTTTGCTGAATCGACTCCTTCTGCATCCAGAGTAGATGTTTGCCAACCATCATCTAATTGCTGCGGGACCTGGTACTCATAGTCATATTGAGGCAAGCCATAACGGTTGTAGCGTGCTGCGCAGGAAGCGGCAAAAAATATAATGAAGATATAGCAGGTTATGAATCCAATTCTTTTTGCGTAATTCTCTCTTTTCATTTTTAACCTCCAACGCTTGCAAAGACTCTATTTGAGCAAAAAAAGCTCAATTTCGATCTTTTACTTTCCCTGACCCTGTTATGGATTTGCTAATCTGTGGTTGGCCTTTATACAGCACATCACCGCTGCCTGTAATTTTTGCCTGTAATCGATCTGACACGTTGACTTTGCAATTGCCTGACCCCGTTATAACCACCGACGAATCTTTTGTTTGCAAATCAAATGCATCAATATCTCCTGATCCGGTAATTGTGGCATCATAGGTATTCGTTGATCCGGAAAGATAGATCGACCCCGAGCCGGAAATGTTGGATTCCAGGTGTTCGGCGCTCACTTTTACAGAAATATCTCCGGAACCGGCAATATCCGCATAAAATCTGTCTGAGATAAATTCCTCATTTCCGGTAATATCACCTGAGCCTGAAATGGCGACACCTTCCAGGTTTGCAACAGCGATATGGAACGTCAGCACAGTGGGTCTTATATTTTTCCTTGCATGAGATATTACCAACTTACCATTATCAACTTCGGTCCGGATATGGAGCATAATGTTGTCATCGGTCTTAACCTGGATGTTTTGTTTTGCCGCCCTCATGAGAATAACTTTGCCCGAGCCTTTCAGTTGGATTTGATCAAAGATCGGTACCTCTCTTTCCTCGGAAATTACCGTCCCGGAACCATATATTCTTTCAGCGCTAAAGCCATCTCCATTAATTACAATGCAACCATAGACGAAAACGCCCGATAAGATCCAAACCGCTGCAAGGATACAAAGTTTGATTTTCACGATGCTCCTCCAAATAATGTCGAATGTCACTGGGTTAACCGTTAATTTTTAAATGGGACAGAGGAAGTTGATTCGTATTTACGATTAACAAATAACAAATAACGAATAACTTCTCAGTTTATAGAGCAAGCGGTGTGCCAATCATTCTCAATTTTGAAGATGTTTGTAATGTAGGTTTTATTAGTTTGATAATTTTTCGAGATGAATTCGAGGCGGGTGAAAAATTATTTGATTACAGTTGGTTATAGATCATGTATACTATCGATCAATTGATGATGCATGGTATTTTTTTATTTTAGGCATTTTAGATCCTTTTAGTCTGCCTCCGGCGGATTTGGCATTCCCCTTTGGTGTCCGTTACCGTTACAGGTGGTGTACGATAGCGGACATTTAAGCAAATGGGGGCTTTGAATGAACGCCGGCGAACAGGTGAATAGGGTCGGAGACACAGAGTTACAGGTTGACATAAAATCTTATTTTTGCAATTCTTGGGCATTTCCAAAAAAAAAGCATAAAAAAATGCGCAGCATAAAATAATTAATCCGCGGCGCTTCGAAAAAACCATTCTTCAGTATACTCAGAAAAGCTTACAAACTCTTAATAAGTTATTTTTCTGGGCGGAGTAATTATCAAACATTTATCCGATCAATAGGAAAATTAGCCATGATCGGTAAGCTTGTCTCTCACTATAAAATCCTGGAAAAGCTTGGTGAAGGCGGCACCGGGGTGGTATACAAAGCTCTGGATGGAAAGCTCAACCGCATCGTTGCGCTCAAGTTTTTCCATGATCAGCCTTTCACCAATGAGGACCAGAAAGCGTTTCTTACCAGGGAGGCCCAGGCTGCCGCCGCACTCAATCATCCCAATATCAGAACTATCTACGAGATCGATGAAACAGACGAATATTTTTTTTTGTCAATGGCTTTCATCGAAGGCGCCAGCTTGAAAAAGAACCTCATTGACGGCCCTCTCAATATTGAAACTGCGATATCTATTGCTTACCAGGTGGCAGACGGCCTCGAGGTTGCCCATAAAAATAGCATTATTCACCGCAACCTGAATAGCGCGAATATCTTGATTACAGACCGTGGATTGGCGAAAATTTTGAATTTTGGCCTGCCGCCACCGACGGTACGGACCGAAATGACTTCGTCTAGTAAGTTTGTCAATACCACAGCATACCTGTCCCCCGAGCTCCTGCGTTCTGAAGAGGTCGATCAGCGCACCGATGTCTGGTCCTGGGGTGTTGTGCTTTACGAAATGCTCACCGGGAAATTGCCATTCAAAGGCGAGAGCCAGGAAAATGTAATCCACGCCATATTGAACGATGAGCCGCCACTCCCGTCGAAAATGAATATCGAGATTCCTGTCAAACTGGAGAGACTCATTACCAGAGCAATGGCAAAATCGTTGCAGGACAGACATCAGAATATCAGTGAAATAATGGTCGAACTCCAGACATTTGAAATCAGCCCGCAAATCACCGGCCAGTTGGAGGATCATTCGGATCAAACTCAACCTTCGATCGCGGTGCTCGCATTCGAGGATATGAGCCCGGCTAAAGATCAGGAGTATTTTTGTGACGGCATTGCCGAGGAAATTATTAATGATCTGGCTCAAGTGGGTGGATTGCATGTTGCATCCAGAACTTCATCATTCGCATACAAAGGTATGCGAGAGGATATTCGAAACATCGGCAAAAAACTGGGCGTACGATCAGTACTGGAAGGCAGTGTGCGCAGGACGGACGGTCGCCTGCGCATAACAACCCAGTTGATCAGCGTCGCTGATGGATATCACCTGTGGACCGGACAATATGATCGGGAAATTGAGAATGTTTTCGCAATACAGGAAGAAATTGCAAACAGTATTGCTCTGGCCCTAAAGGTCGAACTTACCGATGAAGAGAAGCATGCCATCGAAAAAACTTCGACGCGCAGCATCGAAGCATATGATTTTTATCTGAGAGGCCGTCGATTTTTTTATCGACATAAGCGAAAATATACGCATCATGCCATCGAAATGTTTGCCCGCGCCATTGAAAAGGATTCATCTTATGCGCGGGCTTATGCCGGAAAAGCAGACTGCCATTCCTATTTATTCTGGTACTTTGGCGGCTCCACCGCAGATTTGGAACAGGCCGAAAAAGACAGTCAAACAGCCCTCAAACTTGATCCAAACCTGTCGGAAGCTCATGCCGCACGCGGATTAGCATTGTCTTTAAGCAAGCGGTTCGAGGAGGCGGAGAAGGAGTTTGAAACAGCTATTGAGCTGAATCTCAATTTGTTTGAGGCCTATTACTTCTATGCCCGTGCTTGTTTTGTGCAAGGCAGGTATGAGGAGGCCAAAGATCTGTACCTCAAGGCCAGCCGGGTCAACCCGGCAGATTATCAGTCACCGGCCCTTCTGGCGTTTCTTTACAAGACCATGGGGCAGGAAGAAAAGATGGAACCCGTTCTGCATGAGGCCCTGGATAAAGTTGAGCAGCACCTGGCGCTCAATCCCGATGATTCCAGAGCTATCTATTTAGGCGCCGATGTTCTAATCCGGTTGGGTGAAAAACCGAAGGCCATGGAATACGTCAAGCGACTGGCAGCCACGGAACGAGATGAGCCCTATCTCTTGTACGGCATTGCGTGTCTTTATTCATTAATCGGGAAGCCGGAAGAAGCGGTTTACTATCTGACCAAATCCGTGGAAGTCGGTTTTGCTCACAGGCAATATCTCGAAAAGGACAGCGATTTCGACGCGATCCGCGATCATCCCAGTTACAAGGCTTTAATCATTGATCTTAAGGCGCGGGAAAAGGATTCCGGCTCCATCTAGAAGCTTTTAAGTCAACTAATTTGCACAGCCAGAACTTAATCTGAATAATTGAAAGTCATAACCTGCTGTAATATCATCTACATATCTATGTTTTTTAGAATGGAGGATATCCTAAAAATATATGGACATTTCACCATTCCACCACATAAGCAGCAATCAGCCTTGACAAATTTGAATTATTGATTTAAAATTAAAAAATTACGCTAACCCACAAATATTCTTCCAAAAAATGCAAAATTATTCATTGCAATCGGAGTCCGCAAGCATCGTTCTTGTGGGGTCATTTAATCCTGCTATTTTTCACCCTGAATGGCTGTTAAGGCACAGCTTAATCAGCGAAGATGATAATAAAGGTGCTAAGGTCGAGATTGTACACAGTCAGTTATCGAAATTTAGTTTGGAGTGGCTGTTTATTGATGTAATTCATGAAAAATTAATAGCCCGAACTAACGATTCCTCGTACTTTAGCCCGATGCGTGATTTAATGTCTTCTGCGCTAAAGATTCTCGAACATACGCCGATACATCAAATGGGAATGAACCTTGATTTGTCGTACAAGATAGATGAAGAAGAAATCTGGCACAGAATAGGAGATAACTTAGTTCCTAAAAAATATTGGGATGTGTTGCCTGAGCGTGTGGGAATGAGGGTCGTAACCGTGGAGAGCGCCAGACCTGACGATCTCAAGGGTTATATTCAGGTGAAGGTTGCACCGATAAAGCATGACTTCACAGGTGTCCATTTTAATGTGAACAACCATATTGAACTATCGTATGAAGAAGACGGCAATGAGGTCAAATTAAATTCTGCTGACGTTTTAACTGGTAGTTGGGAAAGGTTGTTGAAGTATTCAAAAGAAATCTGCGAAGAAACATTGAAGAAAGCGATGGAGATATGACAACAGCAATTGCAAAGTATGAACCCGCCGCATCTGATAACTACCTTCCTGAATATCCAATTCCAGACAGACTAAATGAACCAACTATCGGTGGTTCCATGTCAGACGATGATGATTTAGGTTTAACTGCTTCAGATAAAAAAACACCTGATATCCCGATCAAATTAATACCCTTTCTTGATCCGCTAAAAGGCAGTTTCAAAATGCTCCAACAATGGGAAGGCCGCGTGGTAGAAACTCGCGGTTCTGAATTCACCGCTATCATAACTGACAAAACAAATCCTGACATAGAAGATCAGTTAGTAACTGTTGACACTGAAGATATCACGCCAAATGAATTTTCCTCAATAGAACCTGGGGCTGTTTTTTATTGGTCTATTGGTTTTTTCGATTATCCCGGCAGGGGTAGGAGCAGGGAATCTCGCATAAGATTCCGAAGGCTAATAGGGCCGTCAAAAGCTGACATTGCACGTTCGGAAAAGATAGGGAAAAAGCTTGCTGAATTCTTCAAATCAAATTCAACATGTTCCACCGAACTCTGATGAAATTGAAGTGTCGCTATTCGGGCCGGGTATTGGTGAGTGCTGCGTCATCCATCTTGGCGATAATGAATGGTTGATAATCGATTCATGTTTAGACCCCTCTACGAAAAATCCTACACCGCTATTGTATCTACAAAATTTAGATGTTGATCCTATGTATGCGGTCAAGCTGTTTGTGGTATCCCACTGGCACAGTGATCATATTAAAGGTGCTTCTGAAGTTGCTGGTACCTGTGAAAGTTCTTATATATGCTTCTCAGAAGCCCTGCTGAAATATGAATTTTTAGCGTTGGTAGATGTCTATTCCGGGCTGGATCAGACTGTTCTTACAGACCGAGAGACATGTGGGACAAAAGAAATTGCCTCGATAATTAAGACCATCAAGGAAAGGTGTGAGCAAAAGAACGCTGATTTAATATATAACCTGTTATCAGCAGATAAGAGGATTTTTCAGAGACAGTATAGTAATCACTCAGTTGAAGTGTGGGCGTTGTCGCCATCTTCTGAGTCGGTTATGAATTGTTTGGCTGAAATTGGAGATTGCAAACGGATTGCCGCCGAAAGCCCTGTGAGAAGGGTTATCCCTGTCCCCACGCAGAACCATAACGCTGCAGTCTTGCTTATCAAGGTAAACGGCGAGTCAAAAATCCTCTTGGGCTCTGACCTTGAAGAAACCGGCAACCCCCGGACTGGCTGGTCCGCAATAGTTCAATCACAAAACCGTCCGCAGGGTAAATCCCAGATATTTAAAATTCCGCACCACGGATCGGCAGATGCTCATTCACATGACGTATGGGAAAAAATGCTTGATAGCAACCCTATTGGTATATTGACCTCGAAAGTTGGCGGAAGGGCTATTCCTAGAAATAGCGATATCAAAAGACTTAAAGAATATACTTCCAACCTCTACTGCACAGCTCCACCCCTTACGAAAAAGCATAAATATGATCCTGCCGTTGAGAAAACGATAAAAGGTGTAATGAAGAATCGTAAGCCACTTTATGGTGAGATGGGACATATCCAGATTCGATTTAACGGCAACTCTGGTGCCGCTATTGGCTTGATAGCACCTGCTAAAGCTTTATAAAAATATCCCGCCGATTGGAAATGTCATCAGATTATAAGGTGATTTTCGTTTACAAGGTAAATTGTGCCCGTTGCTGCCATTACTGTCAAACCATTCTTTTAACCAATAAAAACACAGCGCATAGATCACAACTTTTTCTAAACCTGTGATAAAAGGATAGTATCTGCAATAAATAGGGGCACTCAAATTACTGATATTGTAAACGTATCGCAATTCAGCCTGTTGTCAGATCAAGTTGTATCTTGATTTGAAAATTAAAGATTGAATCTTTGTCATTGCTATTTACTTTATTTTAGTAAAATAAAATTCCCTGGATTTGCCGGGTTCATCAAAGGACAATGGTCTTAAATAATCGCCGAGTTTGCTTGCAATTATGGTAAGTGTGTCTCCATCTACCTCATAAATACCCAGTGACATCTTACCATTGGAACTCTGCTCTGCGGTATCCACAATTTCCAGATCAATTTTCTTGAGACGACAGTTTTTATTCAACTTAAGGAAACCGTTATACCATAGATTAAAATCCTCACGAACCAAACTAAAGTGATTGTCCTTTATTGTCAAAGTCCAATCAAAAAGCGGTCTTCGAACTTCACACCCGACCCATGATCCCTCAAGTTCTGTTCGACAGTTGCATGAGCTCAAAAACAGCGAAAGAAGAATAAGGACGAATAAAAAACTGAAGCATTTGGAATGCATGATTCCCCCTTTCTAAGTGCTCCTATTCTTAATTTCGGTGATGTATGCGGCAAGCAAGATGCCCTCCGGCCGAAGGCCCTTCTATCCAGTCGATCCTGTAAATCCTGTCTAATATTTTTATACAATTAGAATCCATTCATCAGATTTTACGTTACTGTATTTATAGAACTATGTACTGAGTAAAGCTATAGCCGCGACCATTATTTTGGATCAGTGGGCATGGATTTTTTTTCAAGAGAAAACTTGTCTTTCCATTCGCCTGTGTTCAAGAGTATCGAGATCTTCCCCGCCCTCTTTTTTTCATAGAAAAGGAGATCATCCCGGCCATCACCGTTCAGATCGACGATATTCAAAAACGGAGATGTAAAAACTTCGGACTGGGTGAGCGGTTTTGAAAAAAGATCCCCTTCCTGATTCTTTGGATAGATTGCGATCTTTTTATCACGGGCTATCAAAAGATCTTTGTGCCCATCCCCGGTAAAATCACCTCCCAGGGTCGGCCAGGTGCCATGAAAACGAATCCCATGAGTAAGATCAAGCTGATAGCTGGTTTTCAGGTGGAAATCAGGCTTTGTCGGATACTGGTTATCGCTTCGCAGAAGGTAAATGGAGGTGCCCAAATTTACTCGCTTGGAGATAAGATTTTTAACGATATTCCAGAAACCGACCCGGATACTGGAGAAAAGCAGGTCTGCCCTGCCGTCTCCGTTTACGTCTTCTATCTTGACTCCGGGGGTAATACCGTCAACAGTGATCGTTTGGTCGGGTTGAGAGGCGAAAGGATAGTCAGGCTTTTGCTGATTCCAAAAAATGAAAATTTTTATTTTCCGCTCCAGGAATTTCCCCGTGCCTTTGGTAAGCGTCAGTATCATATCCGCAAAATTATCCCCATTCACATCTACCGGCGTCAGAAGGAATGAGAGGCTTGTATCAGCGTCTTTGCCTGAAGGGCGAACCGGAAATACGATTGTGGCGGATGGTTTTGTGGCGAAATGTCCGTCGGACTGATGCAAGTACACAGTGACCGATTCCTGTTCGGTAAGCAGCAAGTCCGAAAAACCGTCACCATTGAAATCTTCTACAAAAATTTTAGGAAGACGAAATTCTGTGTGTAGCGAAAAATCCCTGAAAGCGCCATCATTTACCTGATCGCTAAACAGGAAGGTGCGGGGCACTACCAGTACCCTGTCGACCTTCTGCCAGCCGTCGGAGCCGCGCCTGTCAAAAAACACCAGAGAGTCAAATTGGGGCAGGAGAAGCATGTTACGGCCATTGCGCTTCCAATCCGCGATCAGACGCCCCCGTGGTAGAGATCCGGCTGCCGGAAAAACGGTGATGGTGGGGAAAGAGAGAAGATTATTAGGGGTAGTGGAAAAGTTACCGTTTTCCTCCTGGGGGTAGTAACTGATGCCGTGACCGGTGAGATAGAAAATCTCTTTACCCGGAGATGGAGCGACATCACCCACGTCAAGTATGGTGGCAGCCTGTTCGATTTCCCATCGTTGGCGGGCAGTCTTGGAATACTGTGCTGAGGCGTCGGCACTGAAAATCGATATCCACCGTTTCTCTTTCGGATAGACGCCCGTTTTACTAACCACGACAATTTCTAATGATCCGCGACCGTCCAGGTCGGCTGGGTTGACGGAGAGCTTTTTGCCATCAACAGTAAGGGATTGGGCCGAAAAAAGGTCGGCACCTTCACCATAACCTTTAATGGAAAAAAGAAAGATAAAAACGAAAAATAAAAAGAACAAGCCGCTCCGGCCTCTGTTCAGATGCTTATATAGATAGTTGAATCTCATTGATCGCTCCTATTTGAATGGCCAAGCCGACTTATGTTCCTTAGGCGGCTATTGCTATACAACTCGTATAATATTCAGAACCTATGGCAATCTTCATTCTCAGCTTCCGATTTAGTCTTATTAAATAGTCAGCTTTTCTGCCGCCAAAACTGTCTGCCAGGTCTTTTGCGATGCAGATGTTGAGCCGTGCTTTATCTCTAATAGATGCTTTGCTGTTTAAATTTATTGGCACAATACTCATGATGAAAGCCCCTGGATTTCTAATTGAATGTTGACTAGACATTGTGCAAGCGCTGTGCCAGCTATCTTTCAGAGGGTACCGGATGATATCGCTTGGTTGGAATTTTGTATACTAGAAAGTACTAAAATGAGATTAATCGCTGTAATACCAAAAGCTTATGAGACATGAAGTGGGCAGAAATATAGATGGACATAATCTCCGCTTGAATTCAGATCACTTTATTCCCGCCAAAACATGACTATGTTTTTTAGTGACTCTTTAGAAGTGTACGCTGATGCAACATGTAATGTGCGATATCGTACATTTTTGATAGATTTGAAATCTATCCTAACTTCTCATTAGTTTTCATGCAAGATTCAGGTAGAAACTCCGCTCATAGATTTGTTCCGGTGATAAATTACCGGAGCGTCTCGTCCTTTAAGAGAGCCCAAATGGTATAGGCCCCCAGAGCAGTTCCGAAAGGTATGTTGAGTAAGTTCAAGAAGCCAAGGACAAGTGCCAGGACCCGAGCCCAGTTTCGTCTTTTTAGTAGCCCGATTCCAGCGATAATTCCCGGCGCAGATACTAATATCAAGAAGAAAGCAATTGTAGGCCCAACAATTGCGGTTATGGCCATGGCTTCTGAATCTCCTGAAATAAGTCCTCCACCGACGACAGCTGTAAAAACAATAATAGCGGCTAAAATCCCCAGAGCACCGAACGCAATGTAGAGAACACCTAAAACAGTTACATGCTTTTCCATTTTCTTGCCTCCTTAATACCTGAATTTTAGAGCACCAATCATCGCTGCAAGTCAATTGCGGTAACTTGACCTCAAACTTCCCCAAAGGGTATTTGCGTGCTAAATTCAGGTATTACTCCAAAGTTTGGGCCATTTTAAAAGATAACCGTTTTGTGTGCGATCGGTTTTGTTCCTCCATCCAATGGCCACTGTCTGATACGCGAATACGCCAACGGTAATCCTCGCCTGGTTTCAAAATGCCTGCCGGCACGGTGTGGGAAGTCATACCCTGATTCCTGCCTCTGCGATAAATCTGTTCACCTTCGCTATCATATATTTGAAAAAGATAGAAAACGGGATTATTGAAATGTACGACAGCGCTCCAGGAAAATGTCGGTGTTTTTGATCTGAGGATCTCTCCATCGGCCGGTGAAAAAGTACTGATGCCCGGAACCGGAATAGGTAGAAGGGATGACTGAGTGTCGCTGGCAGAACCCTCGCGCTTCCCGCTGGTCACTGTAAAGGTATATGTTCCCACTTTCGGTGAACCGGGGATAACAGCATAAAAATCATCAGCGGTTGGCCAAAACGTAAAATTCTCTTTTCTGAGAGGCAGAACGCCTTGCGGACCTATAACCGAAATCGTTTCAATATCATCGGGCAGTTTTCCGCTAAAACTTTTACCGATAATAATGTCAATGACAGTGATGAATTCATCCTTTGCCGTGCGCACATTCACAACACCGCCAACCACCGGGATTGTCGGCAACAGGGCGGGATCGATCATTTTTTGTGTTTCTTTTATCCCATACCATTTACCGGCAGCCATAACACCATGGCCATCCTTAATATTGGAAACATCATCCAGCGGATTTTTAAGAACCAGGATAAAATCCGCTCTTTTGCCGATTTCAATAGATCCAAAATCATCTCTGCCGATCATCGCTTCAACAACTCTGGAAGCATTAACTGTGGCCGTCACGATGGCTTCATAAGGTGAAAAGCCGTTTTCTGTCAGTATGCGAAGTTCGTTGTGAATCGAAAAACCGGGCACAATCCCCATTTTGCCGGTCCCGGCATCTGTTCCCAATACAATGGGTATGTCCGCCTTATGCAATTCTATCAATATCATTTTATCAATTTCATACTTTACCGGTGCTAAATCTTCGCCCGCCTTAAATTGAAGCTGGTGTTTTTCTTTTCCCTGGAGGATTGAATTTATATATTTTTGCGGTAGATAGGCGCTCGTCGTATGGGCTATAAATTTTTCGGGTTCAAATAATTTTTGAATGATGATCTGATCCAGGTATAAAGTCGTGTTTACCCAAATATTTTTGCTTTCCAGCTTTTTGACCACTGCTATGATTCTCTGAAGGTATTCATTTTTAATTCCTTGAAATTCAAGGTGCAATGATGGTTTATAGTGCTGCGAAAAAACCTGTTTAAGATATGGAATCCACTCTTTGGCCGACAGATATTTATTCCGATCAAAATCAATCAGCTCCCAGATTAGCTCTTCAATATGGGCAATTTCGTTCATCCGCTCAGCAATGATCCCATCCAGGCCGACTGCAAAAGGAAGGTGCCCGACAGTGTAGAAATTTTGCGTTTTCGCTATTTTCATTGTCTTTTTGTAATCATCTTTTGAAAAATAGGCGTATAATTTGAGGCAATCGTATCCGGACTTTTGTTTTACAACGAGCTCGGGTGCGTTATTTTCGTAGCCGCGAATAATTGGACCTGCAGCATAAATGGTTGGTCCTATTCGTTTCCCTTGTTTAATTTCTTGACGCCAGTGCAGCATAAAATCACGACCATCCAGATCGCGTACGGTAGTCACACCATTTGCCAGATATAAATCCAGCTGGGGCAGCGGCCACTCACCTGTCAAATGCACATGCATATCCGCAAGGCCAGGCATCAGATAAGCACCTTTACCGTCAATCACTTTCGCTTTTTGTGGTATTTTTATTTTGTCTGATTTTCCGATTCTGTAAATTCGGTCGCCTTTGACCAGAACGGATTGATTCGCTATGATTTTTTCTTCTGTCATGGGAACCAGATTAACATTTTTAAATGCAATAATTTCTTCTGAATCCGAACATCCCCCGGCAATCAGGATCGATAGAATGATTATCCAAAATGATATAAATAATTTCATTTTTTGCTCCAATAATTCTAAGTTGAAAACTTGGTCCTCTGGGCCAGATCAGGCCGCGGATTGCCCTATATCAAATCTGTGCATTGGTGTCAGCAAATACCAATTCCTGAAACCCGAAACCTGACACCTGAAACCTGAGTCCTGGTAAATGGCATTAACCATGTCACCCTTCCGGGGTGGATCAAAGCCGGGCTCTATTGTCCGGATCTTTACTATTCATAGCGCAGCGAGTCTACCGGATTTGCTCTGGCCACCTTGATAGTCTGTGATATTACGGCCGCAAGCCCGGATATAAGCGCTAAAAGACCTGCCAGCAAATAGGTGTAAGGATCAAAACCGGACTCTGCGAAATAGGCAATTAGATCATGGGCAACAATTTTGTTGATTATATAATATACCGGGAATGTAATTAAAACGGCGATAAAGATCAGGCAGCCGAATTCCATTAACAGGGATCGGATGATTTGGGCGGCGGTAGCGCCATGGGCTTTTCTGATACCGATTTCTTTCGTTCGAATTTTAGTAGTATGAGAGGCCAGCCCGACCAGGCCTAGACAGGAAAAGAAAATAGCGATCATTCCGATAGATCCGGCGACATAAGCCCATTTTTTCGTCCCAAGAAGCCACTCATCATAGCGTTTGTCCAGCAGGGTATATTTGAAAGGGAGATCCGGTTCGAAAAACTGTAAGCGGTTTTCAATGAAGTTTAGCACCCGGGGAACGGGTATATCGGAAATTTTAATATACAAGACGTTAAGGTAACTAAAATGCATGTAGAGCACACTGGGTGAAATTTTGGAAAATAGATTTTTGAAATGAAAGTCCTTTACAACACCGACAATAAATCCCTGTTTGCCGCTTACGGTTAACTTTTTCCCGATCGGGTATTTCCATTTAAGTTCTCGTGCTGCCGCTACATTGATGATAAAATTGGCTGCGTCTAATTGGTTGGCTGAAAAGCTCCTCCCGTCAACGATCTCCATTTCCAGCAGCTCAATAAAATCATAATCGATTCCATAGGTATTCATCGCCATATTCATTTCCCCGGCCGGCGTAACCCGGATGACCTGCCCTTCGTTGTTCCAGTTTACCGGAATCCAGGTCGCAGCGGAAACTGACTTAATATCCGGATGGCGCATTAAATCTCTTTTAATGGGCTGAAGCAAGGCGTTGTGATAATTGGTACCCAGTTCTACGATCAATACGTTATTTTTTTTAAATCCCAGATCGAGTGTCGAGAGAAAATTATAGTGGTTAAAAATGGTTAGAGCGATTAAGACGGCGAATATGGAGGCCGCAAATTGAGTTACAACAAGTATCTGGCGCAGACGCGCGCCTTTCTTTCCGGTGAGCGGGCCGCCTTTGAGAATTTGAACGGGATGCAAACGCGATAGAAAAATTGCCGGGTAACAGCCGGCCAAAATACCCACCAGCAGCGTCACACCGATTAGCTCAAAAAACAAGGCAGAGTTATCCCGCAGGCCGGGATATGCTGAGTTCGGATCATGGGTCATCAGAAAAATAAATAAGGGGCGCATAATTTCATACAGGATCAGGGACAATGGAAATGCGATAAGCGCAAGTAACATGGATTCGCCTAAAAACTGCCATCTTAACTGTGGTTGGGTCCCTCCAACAACCTTGCGAACACCAACCTCTTTTGTTCTTGAAAAATACTGGGCGGTTGCCAGATTAATGAAGTTAAAGCATACGACGACGAGCAAAACGATTCCGATTGCCAGGGTCAAATAAATCATGAATCGGGATTCCTGGCGCCATAACCCCTTGATATGGGCAGATTCGAGATATAGATCTGATAACGGCTGGAGATACATTTCAAGCGGGCGATCGGGTAGTTTTGATCCCTGTTTTTCAACGAGGCTTAAAAGTTTGTGCTTCAGCTTTTCAGGATCAACTTGTTCACCGAACTGCACGAATGTTGCACAATTCATGCGCCAATTTTTCTGCCAGCCGAATGAGTTCAATGAAACCAGTAAATCAAATGGAAAACTTGAATTTATGGGCACATCCTTGGCCACCCCTGAAACGATAAAATCAGGTAAACTTCCAAGGGTTAATTTCTTTCCAACTGGGTTTTCTTCTCCGAAGTACTTTCGCGCAATTGATTCGGTTAAAACGACCGACTGTGGCTTGGTCAAAGCAGTATTCGGATTCCCGGTTATCAATTCGAAAGAAAAGAATGAAAAAAAGTTTGGATCAACAGCCCATACTGTGCCTTCATCTGCATAATATTTTTGGCCCTTATGTCGAATGATCCAGCGGTTGGTCGGAATCCACCTTAAAGCACTTTCAATCTCGGGCAATTCATCACGAAGAAATGGAAGCAGGGGTGCCGGTATCTTGCCGGTATGATGTTCACCTTCTTTGCCTGAAGGCAAAACCTGAATCACACTGTAAATTTGGTCGGCACTCTTGTGAAAATCATCAAAGCTGAGATGGAAGTCAACAAATGATGCAATTAGGATAAAGATCGCCAATCCGATTGCCAGCCCGACAATATTGATGATTGAATATCCTTTGTGCTTTAGGATGTTTCGAACTGCTACTGTTAGGTAGTTTTTAAACATAGCTGCGTTTTGTTGGTTCAATTGGCAATAACTTCCAAATCAATTTATTTTCTTCATCTGGTATCCCCAAATAAGTAGCCCTGTCTCGCCATCAATCTCGAACATACGCATCGTTTCACCGGAACTGCGCCCAATTCCCAGGGTCAACGCCTCAGTATCTGATCGTGGAATTAAGTAATGTTTAGCCTCACCAGGGTGCCATAAAGGATTTTTATACCTCAACACCAGCACATCCTCTTCGCTTGATAGAATCATGTCCTGCGGTGAGCCTTTTGGATCGGGATTAATAATTTGATAGCGACCGAGCATATTCTGCCAGGTATTTGGAAGTGGTGATGGATTGATTTTTTCTGCATAGAACCAGAGGCTATTGTTGTAGCGGATCGAGAGCAGTTGTCGCCCGTCAATATTCGCAGGACTTACCTGAACCCTGGACAGTTCGAGACCGCCTATTTTTTTGACCGGGAAAATGCCCAAATCTTTCCTTTCGACGCCAAATTTTCCATCGGAAGATGGGATAAGTCGAAATTTATAGTCTTCAAATTTTGCACTCAGATTTTGCCCTTTTCGTTCGATGGAACCTAGTGAGGACAATGTTGCATAGCGCCCGACGAGAGAATTCATAATTTCTTCGGCAGCGACTTTATCCGGCGGCGCAATTGCCTCTTCTTGAAGGTTTACGGATTTTCCGGTCTTGGCCTCCAGGGCAAACTTCAGAGCTTCTCTGGTCACAGTTTTTAGAATTTTCCGCCCTTCCGTTGAGTTGGTCAAAACGACAACCCCTAACTTTATTTCCGGCAAAATTACCAAGCTGGTGCGAAACAATGGCGTTCCCCCGTCATGACCGGCAACTAGTACCTTACCAATCCCTTCAGAAAGGTTAAATATTTTAAGAAACCATCCGAGACCGACAGGGTTTGGGGATTCTAAAGGGATATCCTGATTTTGAGGTCGCAGCATTTCCTCCATGGTCTCCCGGCGCAAAACTTGACGACCTCCAATATCCCCCCCCGCAAAGACCATCTGCATGAACAGGATCAGATCATTTACGTTGGAATACATGGCGCCGGCTGAAACATCACGTAGCGGAACCTGATCTATTTCTTTTCCATTCCGATAGCCTTTCGACAAAAGGCCTTCGACAACCGGTGTCCGTTTAAACGAAGACTGCTGCATCCCGATGGGGCTTAAAATGGATTGTTCCACATACTCACAAAAATCAGTAGTGCTCACTTGCTCGATCATCAGGCCTAATAATGCCAGGCCCGTATTGGAGTATGCCAGGACATAGTTGGTTGGATAGGCAGTGTATTCATCCTTGAGCCGGTCAAGAAGCTTTGCCGGTGGTTCAGAGCTCCACATCCCTTTGGCTAAGCTACTCGGCAGACCCGAATGGTGGGTCATGATGGTCCGCGGTGTGATCGGACCGGAGTCTGGAAAGCGCGTCCGAATCGAGAATTGAGGCAGATAGTTTTTTAAGGGACGGTCAATTTGGATCTTCCCCTGTTCTGCGAGTTTCATGGCTGCCATGACGGTAAAAAGCTTGGAAATAGAGCCGATGCGATAAACGGTTTCCGAGGTGGCGGGTATTTCGTTTTGTGCGTCGGCATAACCGAAACCCTGCGCCCAAACGATTTTTTGATCATCAACGATAGCAATGCTGAGGCCCATGACCTTGTTGCGCTTCATCTCTTTGTGGGTCAGCCAGGTAAGATACTCTTTTGCATAATCATAATTGCCCGGTATGATCTGATCCGGCTTTACAGGTGCCCCGGAGCAGCCTGCTAACACCAAGATGGCTATCAAAATAATCAAAGAAGCAATTCTATTCCTGAGAATCATTTGCATTCTCCGGTTCATATTTTTTCTCGGTTTCGTTTATAATTAATTACCTGAATAGAATCCCAACCAAATAAATAAAAATGCGCAGCATAAAGTAATTAATCCGCAGAGTTTCGATATAACATCATTCTTCAGAATTCACAGAAGCGCTTACAAACCTGCAATATGCTATTTATCAGGGCGGATTAACCCTATAGTTGCATAAAATTTTGAAATCCAACTTAGCCGCTGCAATGAAGACCATTGAAAGTATTGACTGATCCTGGATTCTGGTTTCGGGATACTGGATGTCGTTGAAATTCACCGATAGTGTCCTGTTAGATATCCAGCATCAGCCCAGAAAAAGCAACGATCTCAGGCATAACGGCCAGGCTAGATGACAAGAGTTTATGCAATGTCAGGGTTAATTAGGATTTTACTCATATCTTAATGCCTCCACTGGATTGGCTCTTGCCGCCTTGATGGCCTGATAACCGACACTTGCCAATGCGATCACTAGTGCTAAACAAGCGGATAGAATAAAAGGGCCCAAACCAATATCGATGCGGTTCGCATAGTATTGAAGCCATTTATTTAAGGCAAAATAGGCAATCGGCCAAGCAATAAGATTGGCGATAAGCACCAGCTTAACGAATTCCACGGAAAGCATTCTTACGATCCGAAATATTGAAGCCCCGCAGGTTTTCCGAATGGCTAACTCTTTGGTTCGTTTTTCGGTGGTAAAAGCAGTCAGACCGAATAATCCCAGACTAGCAATGAATATGGCCAAAACGGCACCATAACTGAAGACTTCAGCCATTTTTTGCTCCAGGGTATACATCTCGTTCAGTGATTCATCCAAAAAGAAATGGGAAAAAGGAACATCCGGCTCGACGCGACGCCAATTATCCTCGATGAATGCCAAGATTTCTGAAGTATTTCCAGATCGAATCCGGATTATCATCCACCTTGCGTCAGCAGGAGCTACTTTCAGTACAATGGGATCGACTTTGTATTTTACGTTGTTGAAGTGAAAGTCCTTAACTACGGCGATAATTGGCCCATCATGATTCCACATGGAAAAATGTTTGCCGATTGGTTCTTCCATTTCCATCTGTCTGACGGCTTCCTCATTGATGATTAAACCAGTCGCTGTATCTGCAGATGAGTCCTTTGGAAAGTTGCTGCCCTGGATAATCTGCATCTGAAAGGTATCAATGAAATCCTGACCGACGGATCCGTGATACATCCAAATCGTTTTTCCGGATGCATTGCCTTCCCATTTTGCCAATTGAGTTGAGGGGCCCCGCCACGTTGGAAGATTCATCACGGATGTCACATTCGTAATATCATGGTGCTGCAGCAAAACGGCCTTAATATAAACGTAATTTTGTTTGATCTTTTCCGAGATGGGTATGCAGAGCAGGTTTTGTGGGTTGTAGCCCACTTCTTTGTTCTGCAGATATTGTACGTGCCTGTAAAGGGTTGCGGTTGTGATGATCAGGATAATTGATACAGAGAATTGCGAAACAATTAGAAATTTTCGCACCAGGGATCCTCTGGGGCTTTTACCCATTCTCCGATTGATTATTTCTGAAGGTTGAAAGGAGGAAACATATACTGCCGGATAGCTCCCGGAAATAACCCCTGTGACAACAGCCGCTATCAGGAATAACAAAATAAAATTAAAATTCTTGGATTCAAATAGAACCAATTCTTTAATTTCGATTAAACTGTTAAACCCCGGCAGGAAGATTTCGGCTAAAATAATTGCGCAGATTAGTGAAATACAACTCAATAGAACCGATTCTCCCAGAAATTGAAGCGTAATTTGAAATCGACCGGCACCAACTACCTTTCGCAGTCCGACTTCCTCAGCTCTTCGTTCGGATTGTGCTGTGGCGAGATTCATATAATTCATGCCGGCAGTTAACAGAATTAGCGCAGCGACCGTTACCAGTAGATATATGACACGAATATCATACGGCGGTCTAAAGAAGTCGTAGATCAGATGTGAGTGCAACCAAATCTCTTTAATCGGTTGCAGTTGTAACTGCCACGTGGTTGTTGGATCGATATTAATTAATAAATAGTCGGCTACTTTTTGGTTTACCGTTTCAAAATTGGCATCTTTTTGAAGCATGACGTAATTGGTATAATGATACCGGCTCCATGGTTTGAATACACCGTCGGGATCTTTGTATAAGTGAAACGGTAAAAAAGCATTTGAGCGAATGTGGGAGTTCTTTTCGTCTTTTATTATGGCGGTTACAGTTAGATCGCCGATATTTTTGACATGCAGCGTTTTGCCGATCGGGTTTTCCGCTTTGAAAATTTTTTTTGCCAGGCTTTCCGCAAGCACAATGGAATAAGGTTCGGACAAGATGTTCTCAGAGCTGCCTTGCACTAAAGTAAAAGAGAAAATCTCGAAAAAAGAAGAATTCGTGTAGCTTACCTGCTTTTCACTGATCCATTGACCATTATATTTAATCAGAATATTCCCTCCGCGGGCCAGGCAGACCGAGTTGACAACCTCCGGTAAGTCTTTTTTCAGGGCACCGGCGACGTCTTTGGGTGTCAGAGCTACCGGCAGTTTTTCCCCGCTTTCTTCTATGATGGCATACACCCGGTAAATATAATCCGCGTTTTTGTGAAATTTATCGAAAGTCAGTTCATCGAACACAAAAAGCAGTATCAAAATGCTGCTGGCCATCCCGATTGCGAGACCGGCGACATTGATCGTCGTGTACAATTTTTGCCGACGAATGTTGCGGATTGCAACGGTTAGGTAGTTTTTAAACATAGCTGCGTTTAGTTAGATTGGTTTTATTAAGTCGATTTATCAAAAACCGCAGTGTCTGTTGCCTTTTGTCAGTTGTCCGTTGTTAAAAAAGATTTTTCATTCCTTCGACTATCAGCTATGAGCAATATGCGAGTATTATTCATACCTTAGCGAATCCACCGGATTCGCCAATGCCGCTTTAACGGTCTGGTAAATCACCGTTATCAGCGCAATCACAATTGCTAAAGCAGCCGCAAATAGAAATGGCCAGGGCGTAAGCGCAACCCGGTAAGCGAAATTTTGCAGCCAGTAATTCATTGACAGGTAGGCCAGCGGCCAGGCAATAATGTTGGCGGCCAGTACCCATTGGGTGAACTCTTTTGTGAGCAGCACTACGATATTTGATATGGATGCTCCCAGCGTCTTGCGGATGCCAATTTCTTTGACACGCTGTTCGGTTATAAATGATGCCAGTCCAAAAAGCCCGAGACCGGCAATAAACACGGCTAGAAAAGAAAAATATCTAAAACTGGTTTCAATTCGTTTTTCTGATATGTACCAATCGGTCAGCAGTTCAGCTATAAATCCATAGATAATCGGAAAATCCGGCTCAAATTTTTCCCAGAGATTTTCAATGAAACTGATGGTCTTGGATATGTCATCGGATCTTAACTTTACGGCCAGAACACCGCCGGGATCTTCGCGGTAGAGCAAGATCATTGGCTCGATTTTATGATGAAGAGATCTGAAATGATAGTTCTTTACGACACCCACGATAACGTACTGTCGATTGCCTTTAGTGAGTCGCCTACCGACAGGCGAGTACATCCTCATAACTTTAACCGCAGCTTCATTGACGATGACAGCTTCAGTTTTGTCTGTTGGAAACTTATTTGAAAAACTACTGCCGTCGACAATTTGCATACCAAATGTTTCAAAGAAGTCATCACCGACCGTCAGACCGCGAAACAGGATTTCTTCATCCGAGTGCTGTCCTTCCCAGTGCCAGAGGCTGTTGGAAAAATGAAACCAGCGGCTTGGCAGACTCGAACTGACGGTAACGTTCATGATATTTGGATGCTTAAGCAGTTCATTTTTTACATTTGGAAATCGTTTTCGTACCTTTCCGCGAAGGCTGACAAGCAGCATGGACTCTCTGTCATATCCCAGCTTTTTGTCCTGCAAATAATTGATCTGGTTAGAGGAGATCGCCGTGCAGATAATCAGCAGAATAGTCAGTGAAAATTGGACGACAATCAGTGTTTTTCTGAGGGTTGAATCACGGGCACCGGATTGAAGTGCCCCTCTAAGAATTCTAACCGGTTTAAAGGATGAAATAAATAACGCCGGATAGCTCCCGGATACTATCCCCGTAAACAGGGCAATCCAAAGCATACCGATGTTCATGGGAAAGCTGCTGAAAATGGTCAATGAAAGATCTTTATTGACGATATGGTTGTATACGGGAAGCAAAAGGTCCACAAGCATAATCGCCAGAAGAAGGGCTAAAAACGCCAGCAGAGTCGATTCTCCGAAAAATTGTTTAACAATGTCAGCTCTAACGGCTCCAAAGACTTTGCGTATACCAACCTCCCTGGCACGACCGGCTGCGCGGGCTGTGGCCAGATTCATATAGTTGGTGCAGGCGATCAGTAATATCAGGGCGGCAACCAATGAAAAAATGACAACTTGAGAGATATCACCATGAGCGCCGTCGAAATCATAATTTGAATACAGATGGATCTTTTTGAGAGGCTGTAGATCCAGTCGTGACTCCTTTTCAATGGTCGGCTTATCAAATAGATATCCGGATATTTTTGGAACAACTTTCTGATATGAACTATTTTTTTGCAGCTGAACAAATGTATTGGTAAAACTATTATCCCACCGGTCTACTGTTGCGCCCAACTCTTTACCAAAAATAAATGGAATAATGATTTTGGGCTTAAGACTTGAATTTCGCGGGAGTTTGCGCATGACACCGGTTACTGAAAATTGGTAGCTGCCAAGCTCGTAAATTTTTACCGTAATGGTTTTTCCGATCGGGTTTTCACCTCCGAAATATTTTTCAGCCATTTCTTCCGCCAAAACCATTGAGTGGCTATTGGCAAGGGCCGTGCGAGGGTCTCCCTTTAAAAAGGGAAAAGAAAACATCTCAAAAATTGAACCGTCAGCCAACAGAATGGTTTCATCAAATGTTTTATCCTTGTAGTTTAACGTGATGAATTCCAGTGGTTTTGTGCGAGTAGAATTGATTATTTCCGGAAAATCTTTCTTCAACGAAGGGCCCAATGGACCCTGAGTGATGGCCCAGGTTGTGCTGCGGTCGGCAAATTTAATGTTCTGTATTACCCGGTAAATGTCCTCTGCATTTTCATGAAAACGGTCGTAGCTGAGTTCATCTTGAATCCACAGCAAAAGCAGCGTGCAGCACGCCATCCCCACGGACAGGCCCATGAGGTTGATGAAGGAATAAACCTTGTGGCGCAAAATATTTCTAACGGCGACTATCAGGTAGTTTTTAAGCATGATGTTAGTTTAAGGTTCAGAGTTCTGGGTTCAAGGTTACGGGTTTAAGGTAAAAATGATTCAATCCTTCAGACTATCAGCGATCAGCTATGAGCTATCTACTGGCACTGAAAGTGTCCTAACTTGCAACTTCCGAAAGCGGCCGCATGTGCTTGTCATACTTTTCTTTTAGGTTTTCCGTTACAACATGACCGTCAAACAGATGGATTACCCGGTTGGCGTAGTCCGCATAGGCAGGCGAATGGGTGACCATGATGATGGTTGTGCCTTTTTCATTTAATCCCACGAGCATTTTCATCACCTCATCCCCATGGGAGGAATCCAGATTACCCGTGGGTTCATCGGCCAATATGACCTTGGGGTCGGCGATGATCGCCCGCGCTACGGCTACCCGTTGCTGTTGACCGCCGGATATCTGCTGGGGGAAATGCTTTTTGCGGGGCATCAGCTCCAGCTGCTCCAACAAATTATTTACTCTCTTTTTACGATCGGATGTTGAAACACCGAGATATAACAACGGCAGTTCGATGTTCTCAAAAACGGTTAATTCATCGATGAGGTTAAAGCTCTGGAAAACAAAACCAATATTTCCCTTGCGCAAATTGGCGCGTTTCTTCTCAGAATACCCGGAGACTTCTTCATCCATGAAATAATATTGGCCATCGGTCGGGTTGTCTAACATGCCGGCGATATGCAGGAAAGTTGATTTGCCGCAGCCTGAAGGCCCCATGATGGCGACAAATTCTCCTGCCTGCACTTCCGCATTGATATGGTTTAATGCGGTGGTCTCCACCTCTTCGGTGGTGAAGACTTTGGTAAGGTTTTTGGTTTTGATCATTTGGCTCCTCCATGTTGTATTGTTATAATAATGATTTGGATTCTATTTTATCTTTATATTTAGACAGGATCTACAGGATCTTCAGGATTACTATTAATTTACATCATTTTCCGGCGTGCCGCGCCATAGTCATCTATCACATGGACGACGGCGGGATGAAAATGATGAAACCCAATTCCGCAAGGCGGAAAAAAAGAGCCAAGAAGAAATATCCTGCATATCCAGTTAATCCTGTCAAAAAATTGAGATTAATGGCCTTTTACTTTAGAATCAATTTGTCGAAGTTGTCTCCATAGTTATCGTATGATGATGTAATAACGCGTTGGCCGGGTTGCAGACCGCTGAGGACTTCGAAGACTTCCGGGTTCTGCCGGCCGAGGTTGATTTTTCGCTTTATTGCATACTCGCCGATCTCATCAACCAGATAAACCCATTGGCCGCCGGTTTTTTGATAAAATCCCCCTTGAGGCAACAGGACGGCAGTCGATAGATTCCCTAATTCCAACCGGATATGCAGTGTCTGGCCACGGGTAATGCCTTCCGGCTGCACGCCATCAAACTCCATATCAATCTCGAAACGGCCCTCCTTGACTTCCGGATATCGAGTAGGCTTGGTGGCGCCGGATGTTTCTGAAGGCGATTTTGAAGTAATTGGAAAACATATTGATTTTGGTGTTTGAGTTATAAAATGTTAGGATCTAACTCATTTGAACAGCCTCTGTATTCTTCGCTTATCAGAGCAAGGGGTGTGCCAAGGTCAAATCAGCCGTCCTTTGGGCGGCATCTCCTTAATTAGTTATTGAAAATATAGGTGAATATTTAAAGCCTCTGTAGGAATTGATGCTTGGTTTGCGATAAAACAGTTTGCCCTGGACAGATATAGTGTTCGTTTTTAATACAGGAGGTGTACGGATTCGTACACTTGTGTTATAAATAATCCGGCATTGATATTTGTTTAACCACATTAGGCATCGCAATCGGTTTGCCGACATTTAAATGTAAAATGATTTCAGTCATATAGATTTGCTCGCGTATAGCTGTAAAAATATGTTGCTGATTATTGAAACAAAGCGCCGTTTTGGAACACTTCTGGCATTTGAGATTATCAGAAAAAAGAAAAAATATGCGCAGCATAAAGTAATTAAGCCGCCGGCGCTTTGGTTTATCAAGCTTCTTCAGTTTTCAAAAAACGTTGTTAGACCCTGAATATGATATTCATAGGGCGGATTAATTAGGATTACATTATGGCAAAAAAAACAGGCAACATACTAATTGTTGATGATAATGAAGATCTGCTCTTAGCTGCCCGCTTGTTTTTAAAGCAACATTTCTCTTTAGTCCATACCGAGCATGATCCCGAAAAGATACCGACGCTGCTCCAAAACGAAAATTATGATGTCCTCCTGCTGGATATGAATTTTACCATGGATGCGACCAGTGGCGTCGAGGGTTTCATGTGGCTTGACAAAGTTCTCCATATGGATCCCTCAGCCGTTGTTATATTGATAACGGCCTTCGGTGACGTGGAGATGGCGGTAAAGGCCGTTAAGGCCGGGGCAATCGATTTTGTGCTGAAACCCTGGCAGAATGAGAAGCTGCTGGCGACCATATCATCGGCTCTCAATCTTCGTTATTCGCGGCTGGAGGTGGATAAACTTCGTTCTCAGCAAAAGCAGCTAAGTGAAGACATCGATCAGAGATACCACGATATGATTGGTGTCAGTCCGGTCATGCAGCATGTGTTTGCAACCATTGACAAGGTGGCCGCTACGGATGCGGATGTTTTAATCCTGGGTGAAAATGGTACCGGCAAGGAGCTGGTGGCCAGAGCGCTGCACCGTCAATCCCAGAGGGCCAACGAAGTATTCATCAGCGTTGATATGGGAGCCATCGCCGAGACGCTTTTTGAGAGTGAGCTATTCGGTCACATGCGAGGTGCCTTCACAGATGCCAAGGAAGACCGCCCCGGGCGATTTGAGCTGGCCTCGGGCGGAACACTCTTTTTGGATGAAATCGGCAACCTATCTATGGCGATGCAGGCCAAACTACTGAGCGTTTTAGAAACACGCAAAGTTACGCGTTTAGGATCAAACAAACCTCGTGAAATTGATATTCGGTTGATATGTGCAACCAACATGCCCATCTATGACATGGTTGCCCGCAATGAATTCCGGCAGGATCTTTTATATCGCATGAATACGGTTGAAATTAATCTTCCGTTTCTACGAGAGCGCCAGGAAGACATTCCCCTGTTAGTAGATCATTTCCTGACAATGTTTGCGAAGAAATATCAAAAAAACATCAGCGGTGTCAGTGCACCGGCTTTGAAGAAGTTACAAAAATACCAATGGCCGGGAAACATAAGGGAACTCAGTCATACTTTGGAACGGGCTGTTATCCTTTCTGAATCTCATATGCTGCAGCCCACGGATTTTTTGTTTCCTGAATCGGAGAAAGAAGTTGAAGGCCTTGTTTTCGATAATTATAATCTTGATGATGTTGAAAAAGCCGTTATCCGCAAGGCGCTTAAAAAACATGAGGGGAATGTGTCGCATGCCGCCAAAGAGCTGGGATTGACAAGGACCTCGCTATATAGGAGGATGGAGAAGTACGGCCTGTAAAAATTGCCTAAAGGCAATAAGTTGATAACTCATAGATGATAGCTGATAGTTGGAAGGAAATTGATCTTTTTATAAAATCCGCAATCCAAAATCGAACAATTATGATTTTTAAAAGGTTTTATATAAACTGTATTATTCGTGTGCTCACCCTTAGTGCCACGATTTGTCTGCTGGCCTATCTCTTAGTTAAAACCGATTTTATTGCGGCGGCAGTTTTTCTCTGTCTAATTGCAGCTTATCAAATCTACTCTCTCATTCGATATGTCACAAAGACAAACAAAGATTTAAACCGATTTTTATTATCCATTAAGCATTCTGATTTTTCGCAGTCTTTTGCCAACAATCTGAAAGGCGCCGGCTTTGATGAGTTGAACGCTGCCTTTAGTGAGGTCACCAAAGAGTTTCAACGGGCAAAAATAGAAAAAGAAGAGCATTTTCGATTTCTGCAGACCATCATCGATCATGTCGGCATTGCGTTAATCGCATTTGATTCTGAAGGTTATGTTGAGTTAATGAACAATGCCGCCAAAAAACTATTAAAAATCCCGCGACTTGGCAATATTAAAGATCTAGAATCCATTAGTCCCCAGCTGGCGGACAAGCTGGTTAATATTTCACCGGGGGATAAATATCTAATTAAATTACAGCAAGAAGATGACTTATTGCAGCTATCCGTCTATGCCACCGGTTTTATTCTGAGACAACAGCAGCTCATACTTGTGGCGATGCAAAATATCCAGCACGAACTGGAAGAAAAGGAGATGATATCCTGGCAAAATCTTATTCGTGTCCTGACCCATGAAATTATGAACTCAATAACACCCATTGCTTCGCTGGCTTCCACCGCCCAGGGTCTGTTAAAAGACAATAAAGATTGTGAAGTGCCGGAATCAATGAATGAAGCCATCGGTGATGTTCGCCAGGCAGTCGACACAATTGAAAAACGCAGTAATGGATTGCTAACGTTTATAGAAAATTACAGGAAACTAACGCGTATCCCCAAGCCGGCTTTCAAGGTGGTTCAGGTCAAAGACCTTTTTGATCGAGTTGAATATTTGCTGAAAGATCAATTCGAACAAAGCTCAATCAAATTTAAAAAAAGGATTGATCCTGAAAGCCTGACGATAACAGCGGATCCGGCCTTAATTGAGCAGGTTTTAATTAATCTTTGTAAAAATGCGGTGGAAGCGTTTAACGGCATATCCAAGCCAAAAATTAAGATAAAAGCCGGCACGGACGGACGGGGCAACCCGGTCATTAAAGTCTGTGATAACGGCAAGGGTTTAACAGAAGAGGTGGTAGAGAGAATCTTTATTCCTTTTTTTACGACCAAGCCGAAGGGATCCGGTATTGGTTTGAGCCTATCGAGACAAATAATTCGTCTGCATAAAGGGACAATCGGTGTTACATCAACGCCAAATGAGAAAACGGTTTTTAAGCTGCGATTCTAAATCGCACGCCCTGAGCTTGAGTATTGCTTAAATTAGCCACAGACTCACACAGACAAGAACTTATGTGCTTTGAAATTCGAAATCGATGGGGCTCTGAACGTCCTATAATGAATTTTTTCTGTTTCATCCTTTGCTTTATGCTGCTTGGCGCTGCTGGTGCCTGTTCCAAGAATCGACAGGTCATCAAGAACGATGTACTTGATGACTGGGACGGCCGGCGGATGCGCTATAAGAATTTGTTTCCACCCAGGTACGGTTTAGGTGAAAAAACCGAGTATGACCGCATTGATTTTCTCAAGGCACACGAACGAAAACCGCATAAATATCGACTGCTCGCAGACCCCAGAGGAGGAGATATCGACCGCACCCTGGGCTATGATCCGTCCGAATACACGGTCCAGCCGGATTTTATTATACTGCAAAATCCGACTAACGACGTGCAGATCACCTGGATTCGACATGCATCTTTTTTGATTCAGCTCGGCGGTAAATATCAGATCCTCATTGATCCGGTGCTGGAGCAATATGACGGCCTGGCCGGCAAACTGATGAAGTACTCTGCAATCGTAGCGCCCAATGCAGAATCGCCGCTGACCGCTGAAGACCTCCCCTTTAGCGGTGTGTCTGAAAATCCCGGAGAGAATCAGACAATTATCGTTGCGATTTCCCATGATCACCTTGATCATTTAAACTTCCGCACACTTAATAAATTGCCTGAAAATACCCGTTATTATGTCCCCCATGGCGTGGAAAATGAATTTCCGTCGCGCTATGCCAATGTCATTGGTATGGATTGGTATACGCATACGATCGGCGATCTGACCATCCATTTTCTACCTGCCAATCACGGCTCAGGCCGATCTCTGCATGAGAGCAATCAAACCCTGTGGGGTGGATGGCTTTTTGAATGGAAAGATCAGCACATTTACTTTGCCGGTGATACCGGCTACAGCCCGGTTTTCAAAGATATTAAAAGCCGGGTGGGACAGGTCGATATCTGTCTGATGCCGATTGCCGCCTGGTACTGGCGTCACAGGCATTTTGCCCCGGAAGATGCCGTTCAGGCCGCTGAAGATCTATCCTGCAATGACTTTATCCCCTGGGGATGGGGGACCTGGATCATTAGCTATGAACACGTGCTGGAACCCCTGCGTCGTTTGCAATATGCTTGGGATCAGGCGCAGCCTGAAAATATGGAACTGCAGATTCTGAAGATGGGAGAAACTTATACCCCAATTGAGTTAAAACCAATTGGGAGTTATTAGTTATACCGGTTGTCATAAATAGGTTCCGTTTGGTCCGGGTTGTTAACGGGCGAAGCTGGTTTCTATAACGATTTAAGATTACAGTGGCTTGTGACAACCGCTATGTTATTTATTTTAGGCTAAAAACTATATGCATTTTGGAAATAATGTGGCCTAAACCAATACATGATACGACCTTTACTTGTTTCTGAACCGCCAAAGGCGATCATCGAAACGCTTATACAATTTTCCCCGGTTAGCCTTTATTCAAAAAGCTACTCGCGGTGGCGCCAGCCAAGTTGTATTGATCGGAACCGACTCAAAAGCAAGGTCAGGGGTAAAAAGAAAGCCCATGCAGATGATAAACCCAACTGCATCAACCTCCTCACCAATTCAAGCAGAATTTTGTTTGGATCATTGGAACTTGGAATTTGGACATTGTTTGTAATTTGTTATTTGATGCTTGAATTTTTTTAAATTCAAAGACTCAACTATAATTCAGGCATTCTGTTCGATGTATTTTAGTGTAATCATAAGACGCAACATTAGGCCATTTTTTTGGAGAACCTAAGCACCCTAGCTATGTACTTTTCCGTCTCCTGATAGGGAGGTATCTGTCCGCCATATTTTTCAACCGCGGCCGGACCGGCATTATATGCCGCCAGCGCTACTTTGAGATCCCCATCAAAACTGTCCAGCATTTTCCGCAAATAACGCGTCCCGCCGTCGATATTTTGTTCAATATCGAATGGATTTGTAACGCCAAGCTCTTTGGCCGTCCCCGGCATGAGCTGCATCAAGCCCTGGGCGCCGGCCCGGGAAACAGCGGTTACCTCAAAATTTGACTCGGCTCTGATGACCGCCCTTATCAAACCGGTCGGCAGATTATATTTTTGGGCGGCTTTGTGAATACTTTCCTCGATCATACCCTTTTCGCTCGAGCCGGTTTGATTCGGTGAGGCGGTTGATGCCGCAGGGGTTATCATCTGCCTGGGCTTTCTGTTTACCCCTGACCTTGCGATGGTTTTATGCGCTGAATCTTCAGCCGCTCTATTGGACGGAGCGGGGGGCGCTTTATCCACGGCTGCGTCTTTTTTTTCAGTGGATGTCGGCAATACTCGATAATTGTAATGACACTTTGCCCGAACCGGATTGTTCAGATAATCAGCAACTTTCAAACCGGTGGGTTTATAGTTGTTGGAGTTTACTTGTTTGTTTCCATAAGAGGTGAGAAGCTGGTGAAACCTATTGGTGCCGGATGATGCGGCTTTTTTTGCCGAATATGCTTTCCGGTTGGCGGTATTTCCAAAAAGCACTTGATCAAAATAGTCTTTGACCGTCAGATGATTTCCTGTTGTCATATGCGCTCTTGTTTCCTTTCAATTTAGTTCCACCAATTTTTGCAATATTCATTCCAAATTTCACTAATAAGATATTTAACATATTATCAGCAGTTTAAAATCCCTGTGGCGCGATGCATTTTTTGCAAGCGGGAAAAATTTCCGGCATGCGGTGAAATTTTGCCGGATGCTTCGATCAAAATTTTTTTTCAGGATACAATAAAGTAAATCTGATAATTGACGATATATAAGATTAATGCTTTTCAATATCGGTCCCGATGATAACGAAGATTGTCTCTGCTCCAGAGCTAGCTCGAACACTGATAAATATCTCGGTTAGGCAAAGTTGGAAAGCGGCGCAAAGTATGCTCCAAAATTTATGCCGCGTTAAATAATGGATAATAGGCGCATTTTAAAGAGAACGTCTTAAAAAAAAGCAAGAAAGGGAGATAACAACAATGAAAAAAACACTGACATTATTACTTGTAGGATTGTTTTTAATCATGGGATCAAACATTGCATTTGCCGAAAAAGCCCCCCAGAAGGTAATTGACCTGGCCAATGGTAAACTGTCAAAAGTTGGCACGGATCCTGTAGTCATCAACGCGGTAAAAGCGGAAAATGCCAAAGGCAAGACCCTGGATCAGATCAAGGATAAAGACAAAAAATGGAAGGCCACTGCCGGTATCGCGGATTATATGAAAGCTCTGATGGACTCGGAGTGCGGCAAGCACATCGCGAAACTTCAGAATTCAGCCAACTACTACGCCGAAATTTTTATCATGGATAACCAGGGAGCCAATGTGGCCATGACCGACAAAACTTCCGACTATTGGCAGGGCGATGAAGCCAAGTTCAAAAAATCCTTTAACGGCGGCAGCGGAGCCGTGTTTGTTGACGAGGTGGAATTTGATGACAGCACCCAGGCCTATCTGGTGCAGGTTTCAGTCCCGGTCAAGGATGGCGAGACGGTCATCGGTGCCATCACCTTCGGGATTGATGTCGAGAAGGTTGAATAAGTGATTAATCGGGAGTCAGGTGAGACTGACTCCCGCATTGACAATCTTAATGAATACATACAGGAGACCCTTCAACCATGAAATGGTTCAGAAACCTAACCATCGGTGCCAAACTGATAATAGGATTTACCATAATGATCCTATTGATGGGCATTATCGGTTTAAGCGGCTATCGGAGCACCGCCAAAATTAACCAAAATTTAAATGAAATCTTTGCTGTCCGTCTGCCCAGTATAAACTATCTCATTCAAGCCGATCGTGATCTGCAGCAATTGCTGGTGGCGGAACGCTCCATGATTTTTGCCAACTCCAAGTCGGAAGTCTTTAAAAAGCTGGTCCAGGATTATGACGAAAATCTGGCGCAGTCCCAGCAGCGGTGGGAAAAATACAAGACCCTTCCGGCCACTGATGAAGAAAATGCCCTTATGCCAAAATACGATCAAGCCAGAGAAGCATGGATGGTCATCTCCAAAAAGGTTGTAGATGGTCGGAAGGCCGATACGAGACAGGGGCGCCGGGAGGCACTGGATCTGACACTTGGCATTGCCAAGGAAAAATTTGAGGCAATGCGCGGCTACCTGGATCAGCTAACTGATATTAATTTAAAATATGCCAAAGAAGCCCATGCCGATGCGGAAGAAACGTATCGCTCAACGCTGATCAGCATGTTTACAATTACCGGAATTGGCCTTGTGGTTGGAATTTTTCTGATGTGGGGACTGGGACGGGGTATTACCAAAACCTTGAAAGCGGTAATATCGGGTCTCAACAAAGGCTCCGAACAGGTTGCCTCTGCCTCAGGCCAAGTTTCCCAGGCCAGCCAGTCCCTGGCGGAAGGGTCATCCGAACAGGCGGCTTCTCTGGAAGAAACTTCTTCCTCACTGGAAGAGATGGCTTCAATGACCAAACAAAATGCCGAGAATTCTTCCCAGGCTGACAGCCTCATGCAGGAAGCCAATCAGGTAGTGAAAACCGCCAATACCTCCATGGCCCAGTTGACGGATTCCATGGGAGATATTTCCAAGGCAAGTGAGGAGACCTCCAAGATTATTAAAACTATCGATGAGATCGCCTTTCAAACAAATTTGCTGGCACTCAATGCAGCCGTAGAGGCCGCCCGGGCCGGGGAAGCCGGCGCGGGATTCGCCGTGGTAGCAGATGAAGTTAGAAACCTCGCAATGCGAGCTGCTGATGCCGCCAGAAATACGGCGGATCTGATTGAGGGCACCATCAAAAAAATCAATGATGGTTCCGATCTGGTAACGAAAACCAACGATGCATTTACTGAAGTGGCTCAACGCTCATCAAAGGTTGGAGAATTGGTTGCGGAAATTTCGGCGGCCTCCAATGAGCAGGCCCATGGAATTGACCAGGTCAACAATGCGGTTACCGAAATGGACAAGTTGACCCAACAAAATGCCGCCAATGCTGAAGAGTCGGCCTCTGCCTCCGAGGAAATGCACACCCAGGCCGAGCATATGAAAACATTCGTCAAGGATCTGGGTGCACTGGTAGGCGGCAGTGGCAATGTCTATGCGATTGATAAGGGTTACGGGACCGCCGTTAAAAAGATATCCGGTGTTGCCAAAAACAAAATTATGAAAACGATTGCCCTTGAGCCACCGGTTTCGAGTCAGAATTCTATGGCAACTGGAGACCTAAGACCCGACCAGGTCATTCCGCTTGATGATGATTTGAAAGAATTTTGACCTGTTGGAAACCTATAGTTGTGGTCTTTTGATATAATTAATCCCGGGTAATGGGGTCTAAGAATGACTCGAAAAGGGTTAATTTTTTCTTTGCTGATACTGATATTCAGTGTGCCGCCGGCCTATTGCAAGGATGCCAGTTTCAGGTGCGGCAATTCATTTATTGATACCGGTGATAGCAGATCCAGGGGTTTTATTTAAGTGCGGAGAGCCGATCCAAAGAGAGGTTATCGGGTATATTGACTCACGTGAGAACGGTGACCTGATTGAATATATCATGGAAGCCTGGACATACGACTCCGGCCCGGCCCGATTTCATATCATTATTTTCAGAGGAAATCGGGTTTATAATATTGAGAGCGAAATGAAGTGAATTCTCTGGTAAATTCCTTAGCGGCATTTTAGGCACTATTTTTATCTATCCTTTGACGGCTCCCAACGTTAGTCCGCTGATAAATCGTTCGACGAAAAAGTTATAGACAATCACAATGGGAAGGGAAGCTATCAAGCAGCCCGCCATCAGTGCCCCCCAGTTGTAGACGTCACCGTGCACCAAAAATGTTGGTACCCCAACGCTTACCGTGAACCTGGATGCAGCGGTGATAAAGGTCAGCGTGTAAATATACTCTTGCACCACCAGGGTGAAGCTGAATATCACCACCGTTAATATCCCTGAAGTGGAAATAGGAATGACCATCCTGAAAAAGGCCCCGAAGCGGCTGTAGCCGTCGATCATGGCAGCCTCTTCCAAATCCGGCGGGATGGCTTTAAAAAATCCCATCAAAAGCCAGATAGCAAACGGCACCGTAAAGGTCGGGAAAACCAGGATTAGGGACCACAGTGAGTCTTGAAGACCGATATTGGCAACTATTCGTGACATGGGAATAAACAGGATGGTGGGGGCAACCAGATAGGTCAGAAAAATCCCGATGCCGAGCCTCTCCCCCCAGCGCCCGGAGAGACGCACGAGACTGTAACCGGCGGGAATGGCCAAGACCAGGGTGATGGCAACCACGGCAACCCCCACCATGGCGGTATTAAGCAACCACCTCAAGAACAACGTATCATAGAATAGCTCTTTAAGATGGATCAATGTGGGTGCCATGTTGAAGATAAAGGGATTATTGGTGCGGTTATAAAGGTCGCCATCTTGTTTGAAAGTCGTGATCAGCATCCAAAGGAAAGGTAATGTTGCAAAAAAGGCAAAAACAGCCAGCGAGCCGAAATGTGCGATCTTCAAAGCAATTCTCTTGGTGAATTCACTATTTTTTTCCATATCAGGTAACCTCCGCCCGGCGGGCAATTTTGAGCATAAATATCGCAACGGCGGCCAGAAGCGGGAACAGGAACAGAGCGGTGGCCGCCGCGCTGCCCAAATCACCGGCATCGATACCGGTATAGAAGGCCTGGCTCACCAGGACCTGGGTCGAATTATAGGGGCCTCCCCTGGTGAGTACAAGGATGATGATAATGTCCGTGGCGGTGAAGACGATGCCGAAAAGGACGGCCACCAGCATAATGGGCAGCATCATGGGGATGGTGATCTGAAATAGCCGCCGGAAATAGCCGGCGCCGTCAACTTGGGCGGCGTCCTGTATGTCTTGCGGAATCGAGGTGAGTCCGGCCAGCATGATGACGGTTGCCAGGGGCAACATGCGCCAAACGTGGACTGTAATGATGGCTGTCATGGCCAGACCCGGTTTTCCCAGCCACATGGGCCAGAAGTCGGCACCAAAAAGCCCGGTGTGCTGAAGCAACCAGTTAATCGGACTATAAATTGAATCCAGCATCCACAGCCAACCAATCACTCCCAAAGAGATTGGTGCTACATAAGGCATCAGGATCAGCGCACGAATCAGGAATTTTCCCTTAAAGTCTTTGAGCAGAATCAATGCTAATATTTTTGCCAATACCAGCACGATAAACATGGAGACAGCAGTGAAAAATATCGTATTTTTCAGTGCGATTCTGAATTCAAAATCCCCGATGAGGCTTTTTATGTTTTCCAGTCCCAAATAGTTGAAATGCGTACTGCCCACCGTAATGTCACTGACACTATAAACAAAAGCCAGGATCAACGGATATCCGACCAGGGCTAAAATGTAGATTATGGCGGGTGCGATCATCAACGGGCCTAACACATTTTCATTGTCAAAAAAGAAACTCGGCTGCTGATTTCGGCTCTGAAATGTGCTTTCCACAGATTTTGCTGCTGTGTCCATCTGCGCTCCTTACAACGGTATTGGCTCTTCACGGAGCCCTGTTTGACTGTTAAAAAATTTAATATTATTGCGGGGAACTGCGAAATCATAGGTCTGACTGGTTTCAATCTTATAGTTGGTAAAGCTGGTGGGCAAATTGGCGATCACCGGTGAGAGGTTGAAGCGCTCTCCCAATTTACCGTATACCAGTCGATCCGCACCCAGATTTTCCACCCGGCTGACATGAAATGTTAACGATAGCAACTCCCCGCCCCCTTCATGCATCTGCTGGGGGAGGAAACTTTCGGGTCGAAACCCTGCGATTCGATCTTCGAACTCAACCAGATTCATCGGTGGCGAACCCAGAAAACTGGCCACAAACGTGTCGGCCGGGTCGGAATAGACTTCTTCCGGTTTGCCCAGCTGACAGACCCTACCGGCATTCATCACCGCGATGCGATCCCCCATTCCCATAGCTTCTACCTGGTCATGGGTGACATAAATCGTGGTGATGGCGACATCCTTTTGAAAACGGTAAAGCTCTTCGCGGGCTGTGGCTCTGAGTTTGGCGTCCAAGTTGGAAAGGGGTTCATCGAGGAGAAAGACATTGGGTTCCCTGACCAGGGCCCGGGCTAATGCAACTCGCTGGCGCTCACCCCCGGAAAGCTCGCGGGGTTTTCGCTGAAGCAGGTGCAGGATCCCCAACATATTGGCAGACCATTCCACCTTTTTCTTCATTTCCTCTTTGGGCATCCCCATAGCTTTGAGGGGGAAAGCGATGTTTTTGAAGACAGTCATGTGAGGATATAGGGCGTAGCTTTGAAAAACCATGGCAATTCCCCGCGCTCTTGGGGGCAGGTGGGTCACTAACTTTTCCCCGATGAAAACGTCACCGGCTGAGGGTTTTTCCAGGCCGGCGATCATGCGAAGCAGCGTGGTTTTACCGCAGCCTGAGGGCCCTAAAAGTACAAGGAATTCTTCCTCACTGCTCAGAAGCCCCACCCCATCTACGGCCTTAACATCTCCAAAATGCTTTTCGAGATTTCTTGTTTCTACTGCTGGCAATGGATCCTCCTTTATTTTTGCTATGGTTTCACTTCACAGTATGTCGCCGGCTTTTACGGACCCAATAAGCCGGACTTTCAGTCCGTTTATCTTTAGCGATAAGCGATATTGATTTTGCCCCTTGATTTGGGTTTACAGCGGGCTGCACATTCTCCGGATGACCAATATTTCTTTTGATATTTGCATTCACAGGTCCAAAGCAAACCATTCATCAGTTTTCATTTCTATCAAACAGGTCACTTCGGCGGCCAGCGGCTGAGCTGAACCCCGAACCTTTGAACCCGTGAACGGTTAACCATGGGTTAAGCCAGGCCCTTAGCCCGCCATTTTTTGAATATGGCTTGAACCTTTTTATCGGCCCCGCTAATGGCTTCCTGGGGACTCATCCTGCCGGCGGCAACCCTGGCGAACATGTTATTTAGGATAAATGTACTGTAGATCTCATCAATAGCAGCATTACAATATCCGGGGTAACCGACATTGGTGGCCCAATCCAGGACATCCTCAAGGACCTTGTATTTGTCCGGCGGATTTGCATTCTTATCATAGGCTACCAATTTTTGGAGGTCCGGAACCGTCTTGGCGAAGCAGGGGAAGTTATAGTATTCGCTTGCCAGAAATGCCGTGCGGAAATTGGAAACATAATCCACCAGAAATTTTTTGGCGCCCTCGATATTTTCAGCAAATTTCCAGATCGCATACACATTCATGACGTGCTCGAGCCCCATCCTGCGCACCGGTCCCTTGGCAGCCTTGGCCAGCCAGATATTTTTTTCCATTTCTGGAACGCTTTTTTCGGCCGTGCGGGTGATGGAGATCGCATTTAAGGCCAGGGAACCTTTGCCTGATATCATAAACCGGTTGTTGGCAGAGGCATCCCAACCAAATACCTCCTCCGTCATGGTCTCTTCAAAAAGGGCCTTGACGAATTTTACGGCTTCCAATGTCTCATTGGAGTTGAAGACGATATTACCTTCTTCATCATGGACTGATGATCCAAAGGAGTACATGATGGCGCGCATAGCCATGCTGGTGTCGATCTCAGGGGCCAGACCAATACCGACCGGGACATTGTGTTTTTTCTTTATCTTTGCTCCGCCGACACGGATGTCATCCCAGGTATCGGGATACATCCCTACCGAGTCCCACAGGTCTTTGCGGTAGTTAACCGGATCTGGAACGAAACTGTCTGAAAAGCCGTAATATTTCTTGGTTTTGGGATTGTAGGAGCTCTTGAGGGCCAGGTCGATGGGTTTGCCGACCTTTTTGATGCACTCCTCGTAGATTTCTCTGTGGTCGATGACCTGTTCTTCCATGTCTGGTTTGGGCCAATTGAACAGGAATAAATCGTGACCTTTTTGGGCTGAGGCTTCTGCGGCGGCACGGGCATTTACCCCGGCGATGCCGATGTTGTCCACGATGACTTCGGTGTCGTTTTTCGCTCCCCATTCCTTGGTGTAGGTCTCATTAAACCATTTGTCGTATCCCGGTACGAAGTGGACCCACTGTAGGATTTTGAGGGTCTTTTGTTGTGCGGCACCAAACCGCGGAAACATGAGGGTGCCGGTTCCAGCGATAATTGCTCCGGTGGCGGAGATTTTGAAAAACTGCCGCCGACTGATTCCATCGTTCTTCCTTTCTTTCAATTTTTTTGGATTGCCTGTCATGGTAATTCCTCCTTTATTAAGCAGAAAAAGCGTTATTACCGGCAAATCGAAACTTTCTCTTATAGGTTGACTTGAAAATTTTCATTTCTGTGCCCGAAGGATATTTTACTGTGTTTACCTCAAAGAGGCATACCAGCCCCCTTTGAGGCTTTATACAAGAAATTTTAAGCAACCTATCTTAAGTGGTCTTTTCATGACCTTTGCAAATTGAAATTGATTGAGGTCCGACAAATTAAGGGAACTATCAGAAGCAAGTGGAGAGAGTAGTTTCAGACCCGGAGACAAATTGAATAGAGATTTCAGCGCAGAAGGAGAATCTTAGCCGCATTGCGGTACAAAAATTAATTGTGTTTGAATTAATAAAACAAGGCCAATTTGTTGTCAACAAAGAACTTGCACACTATCTGCATGCCGCTGCGATGTAAAAAAGATGGGCATAACCTTAAGATCATTCACAAAAAGGCCGCTTATCATGTCAATAATTTGGCTAAATCTGCGGTGTGCTGTCGATATTTTTATTGGTGATTACGATCAGCTAATTGCCATTGCTCTGCATAACTTTGTATCATATTGATATCACATTAAATTAAGCCCTAGATGTTTATGTGCTGTGAATTGTTAGTTTGGTCCAACTATTGCAGCACTTGAATATCTCATTTTGATTGCGCTCGTCTTTTAATTGTATCGGGTTACGGCTGAACCTGGGGGAATTCTGATCAAAAGGTAAATCTACATGAAGATGCAAACTACCAATGATAACCAAAAGTCAAAACACATTAAATTCTTGAAAGCGATTGTCTGGATTTTTATTATAGCAGCTTCCTATCTTAGTGTTGCAGCAGCCTACAGATCAGGGCCTGAAACAGATTTAAAACCATCTGAAACCACACTACGTGAAAAGATTGAAGCTTATAAACAATTTAAAAGAGACTATGAAGATAAAGATTTTCAACTGGATAGTTATCCCATGCGACGCATTGAACATATCAACGGAAAATCTAAAACATCCACGTTTGAAATTTACTGCATCACCTATGGCCTGGTCGCAGACAACATCAAAGAATATGACAAAAGCCGCAAACAGATTGTTAAAAACCCCACCAATTCGCCAACGGGCAAAACACCCGTTTGTCAAACCGGGCTATATATAGAAGATTATACTGAGTCCAGGATGCATCCCAACGTTCTGTGTTTAGAAGATGTCGAGCATTCCTATCCAGTATCACTAATATTAAAGACACTCTCCAAAGATGAATTATCCGAGATCGCCATAATTTACGAATTCAACGATGGAGATCTGAATATACAGTTTGATTTAGACAAGGGCAGGAATAAAGAACTGGTTGAGAAATTGTATAAAAAACTGGATCGGGCAGATGAAAAAAATGATGAAAAAAGACAGGCAATAATAATGGAGCCGATCATTCCCACCATCAATCAAAGATTAAGACCGGCATATGTTGATGAGGACAAAGATGGCCAGCCTGAATTTGTGCTCGTTCCATATTGCATTGATGGAAGCTTTTTTGACGATGATCCTGGTAATGATTCCATTCAGGTTGCCTTCAAATATAAATTGGTAACAAAAAAAGATCTGGCAGGAAAGACATTCGAAGAAAGAAAAATGCTGGAAAAACGACTGGGGCTCTGGATGTGGGATAAGCCCAGCGAAATTTTAACAAGTTTTAGCGAAAATCCAGGGCCGGATATCGCATTTTCCGATATTGGCAAATTGATGAACAACGAGATTATAGATCCAACACCTGACGGCAATTTCGATAAGTATGAGTTTTTGTATTGAGAGATTATCGAATTGGCTAATTTCCTTTTATAACCTTCACAAGCTCCCTAACAATTGACCTTCTATCTTTGATGATCAGAATGTTGCCGGGACCATAAGCGGTTATACGACCGTCCCTTGATAAAAATGGTTCGAGCACCTTGGCGAGGTCTTCGGCATCGGCATGTTCCAGCTCGACCATCTGAATGACTATGGGAT
This sequence comes from Olavius sp. associated proteobacterium Delta 1, assembly GCA_902749685.1. Lineage (GTDB taxonomy): Bacteria > Desulfobacterota > Desulfobacteria > Desulfobacterales > JAFDCJ01 > JAFDCJ01. The sequence continues at coordinate 128,299 of CACVKW010001130.1, forward strand.
CATCTCTTGGTGCTGGATGCTGAGAAAAAGAAATGCCGGTGCAAATCAGGGCAAGAATAAACCCTAAAACCATGGTAAATATATTATACATAATACTTGGGATAATGGTAGGATCTTAAGACCGAAGCCTTGATAGGCTGCAATCTTGCTGTCTTTTGATATCAACACCATTTTTTCTCGGATGGCCTGCCAGATTAGCATTCGGTCAAATGGGTCTTTATGGGTGATTCTGGGGAGGTGATAAAAAGAAGCGGCGTCTTCGGCTCTGAGACTGAGAAGTTCGAAATTCATCTTATTTGCAAATTCCGGAAGCTCATCAGACGTGATACCTTCTAATGCCAGTTTATTAAGAGAAAATTTAAGGGAGATTTCCCAAAATGTAATCGTACTAACAAAAATCCTGTTGCCGGATTCTTTTATTACTGTAGTTACATGCTTCGAAATTTTTTCCGGCGAGAATAGGGACCACAAAAAAATATGGGTATCAATGAGATATTTCATGAGACAATTAATTCTTCATCACTAATTTGAAAATCGTCTCCAATTATGCATTTGGCTTTACCTTTAAGAATACCCAGAGGACGCGGCGAATCAGAGATGTATTTGTCATATGGAACCAGAACTGCAATTTTCTTATCTTTTTTACCAAAACTAATAATTATTTCCTCACCAGCCTGAACCCGCTGCAGTATATGAGAGAAATTGCTCTTCAGTTCGCCTACTTTAAGAGTTTCCATTTTATATTCCCCCTGACAATTTTGTGATAAATTAAACCAGTTCCATATTAAACTCCGCGCGGCAAGTTGTCAAGTTGTCACGAAAATATGCTGGGCTTTATTTATACCGGTATAATATCCCATCTTAATAAGCTTGTCATTTCGTTTGCGCTAAAATTCTATCGATGTGTCGCATATGATTATCGTAATGAACATCAAAAAAATGAAGTGTTTCCGATATGTCCAGCGGACCGCCATACGGATGCCGATAGACCAGATCGTCTTTATTGTCTGCATGTATTTCAGCAAGCAGCCCTTGCAGCTTTTCTCGAATATCATTCCATTGATTGACAAGATCGTCCAGCGTCAGACGGCCGTGTGGCTCCATGCTTTCATGGGGGACGTCAACCTCGATGTCCCGCTCCATGACCTTGATGACGATCTGATATTTTTCGGGCGTTTTTGCTTCAGGGTCAAGTGTTGAAGCCGGTATATTGGTTGACAGCTGGTTTAATAAATCTTTTTCAGCTATCACGAGATGTTCAACGACTTCAACAACCGACCATTTATCCGGCCCGGCCTTAAAGGACAATTCCTCACCGGATGAAGAATTGAGGCGCTGTAATAACGCCTCAAGTTTCCGTTTTAAGCTATCATACTGTTCTTGATTATTCGGAAGCATTTTAATTCTCCTTCTGGCATGACCTGGTGTGATATGCTTTTCGTTGATTAAACACCATAATCTGAGACCACTTTCATCCTCAAACCGATAATCGAACAATCAAATAGGTAGATCTATAATACCATTCAATTTAATTATGATTTAATGGGCTCATATGCAAATTTCTCTAACGCTGGGTAAAATTCAAAGAAATTTCAAGTTTTATAAATTTGAGGCCGATATAGATACTACCTTGATTAATCAGATTCTACAAGCGGCACTCTGAAATAATTTTCCAAGGGATTAGGAGACTGAGATGGTACTGTTTAATTGTAATGGCTGCGGCCTTTCCAAGGAAATTGCCGATAAGTTTGCCAATAAATCGGTTAACTGTCCAAAATGTAAAAAGAGTGTTTCCATTGGCGGTCCGGACAAGCCGGGCAAAGCAAACAATCGGTATTCGATCAGCGATTTTGTCAGTCGAACCGCCCAAAAAGACCGAGGCCAGGGTTTGTTCGAACTTGAAAGCAACCGCCTTCTTGAAATTAACCTCAATGGAATGGTGTGGACCAAGATGGGATCAATGGTTGCCTATTTGGGAGGAATAAAGTTCACCAGAGAAGGCATCTTGGAACACGGTGTTACAAAGTTATTGAAACGTGCGGTTACCGGTGAAGGCACGACCCTGACCAAAGCCGAAGGTAAGGGAACTTTATATCTTGCCGATTTTGGCAAAAAAATTTCCATTCTAAACCTCCAAGGGGAGTCCATTTGTGTTAATGGGAATGATTTGCTGGCGTTTGAAGGTAACATTGAATGGGATATAAAAATGATCAAAAAGGTCAGTGGTATGTTGGCCGGCGGCCTTTTCAATGTGAATTTAAGCGGCAACGGCATGATTGCCATAACCACCCATCACGATCCATTGACGCTGTCGGTTTCTTCGAACAAACCGATTATTACCGATCCGAATGCAACCGTTGCCTGGTCCGGGTCGCTGACGCCTGAATTAAAAACCGATATTTCGTTTAAGACATTTATGGGTCGCGGCAGCGGCGAATCGATTCAGATGAAATTTGCGGGTCAGGGATTTGTCGTCATTCAACCTTGCGAGGAGACGTATTTTCAAAAAGCATAGAGAAACACGGCAATTTTGCAGGCGATTTTCAGCATACGATTAAATGGACGCGAGGTAAAGCCGAATCCGGTGCCGGCCGCAATGCTGTCTTGAGCAAATTGTTAGCCGTTAAATCATTGGACGCTCTCCAAAGATTGGTCCGACTTCCCGGGTCCGTTTAAGTTCGAAAAAACCGGGCATACTGCCGGCCGCAATAATCGCATCCCAGAAATTTACGGCATCTTCACCGGTTGGTGCCGGGCTCATAACCGGGCCGAAAAAACCGGGGCCCTTGCCGCCGTCGAGCACAATCTGCGGTACACCGACATCGGTGCCGGCTTTGGCAATGGCCAGATCCATATCGGCCTGGATGTCTTTATCCAGTGTTTCGTCCTCAGCGCCTGCTGCCAATCTGGCTGGTAAGCCGCAGGTTTGCAGGATTTCCGTCAGGGCTGAAGGTTCATCGATATCGCCTTCATCGTGATGATAACGTGCACCCATGACAGTATAGATTTGCCCGACGCCGTCGTTGCCGAATTCGCGCCGGACCGCTGCCGCCACCCGCAACGCTTTCAAACCGATTGCATGCAGTATGCTATAGTCTTGCGGTATTTCGCGGTCTTTATTGATCAGCTTAAGGCTGAAAAATTTCCAATTTACCTGGATCTGTTTTTGCTGGCCAACATCTACCATCCACCTGGAGGTAATCCAACACCAGGGTCAGACCGGATCCCAGTAAAAATCCACACTGTCTTTTGATTCGACCATTGCTGCCTCCTTACCTCTCATTAATTTTCACGCAAAATCCATGTATTAAGCACATTATACGATATGACTGTCAAGAGAAAAAATTGTTTATTTGGTCCGCATCCCAATTTATCCGCCCTGCCTCATTCCATAAGCCACCCAAGCTATTTGCTAGACCGCTCTCGGGAAAAGTAGCCTCAGCGCGGCGGCAATGGCGTGGTTTATCGGCTGAAATATCAAAGCACGCGGTATAACTCCGACAATAAATTGTCAATATGATGTCGCTAAACGCCTAACGCTAATCAATATCCCGCTAAGCCAGGATTCTTTACATTACACCCTTTACCTCTGCCCGATATTCTGATACTTTTTTTTCATGGAAACAATATCCATATCCGAAGCCCGTCGATTGGCACTGGCCCGGGCCGGGCTTCTCAAACCGGAGTGGACCGGTCTTCCCAAACGCGCAACGGACCGCACGCTGCGGGCCCGCAAAGCGGCCCATCGAATTATCCGGCGCTTTGGCTACCTGCAACTCGACACCGTGTCGATTGCCGGTGCCCGCAGTCATGCGATCGTACTGCTTTCTCGGCTCGACGGTTTCGATCATGAATTGGCGGAGGAGTTGCTGCGGCCCAACGAGCCGCTATTCGAGTACTGGGGACACGAAGCAAGCTGGATCCCAATGGAGCTTTATCCGGTATTTGAATTTCGCCGCAAGGCATTTTGCAGCCATCCCTGGTGGGGGGATCTAATCGGGCAACACCCCCAAGTCGCAGAAAACCTGCGCCGGCGTATTCGGGATGAAGGACCCATTCGTTCCCTCGATATGGAAGGCAGTGGGAGCAACGGCTGGTGGGATTTAAAACTGGTCAAACGGGTGGCAACTGCGCTGTGGTCCGCGGGTGAGCTTGCCATTCGCGAACGGCGGAATTTTCAAAGGATCTATGATTTGACCGAACATGTTATTCCCGAGCGCTGGCGGCAAAAGAGCGTGCCCGAATCGCAAGCCATCGAGCAATTACTGGTTCAAGCACTGAAGGGACATGGTTGGGCTTCGAGCGGCACCCTCTCTCAAACCTGGCGGCTTACCAATCAAAAAAAAAGCATCGCGGCCGCCCTGAACCGTCTTGTTGACAAGGACCGAATTGTCCCCTGCATCCTTATCGGTGAGGACAAAAAGAAACGACCCGGCTGGATCCGACCCAACGGTCTCGAGCTGGCGGCACGCCTCAAGCGTGTGCGTCCGCGCGCTGACAAAGGTGTTCTGCTATCGCCTTTTGACCCGGTGCTCTGGGATCGCCGACGCGTTCAACAATTGTTCGCTTTTGATCAGGTTCTGGAGATTTTTAAACCCGCACTAAAGCGCAAATATGGCTACTATTGTCTTCCGGTGCTTGCCGGCGACAGGCTGGTGGCGCGAGTCGATCTCAAAGCCGATTGGAAAGCCAAAAAGCTCAACGTGCTATCAGTCCTGCTAGAAGAAGCCAACCTAACCGGCAAGGCGAAGTCGAAAGCCCTTGAAGCGCTGCGAACGGCACTTGACCGCTATGCGGGAGCATTGAAATTGAAACTTGCAGGTAGAAAATTATACTGAGAAAGGAAGCCGATAGAGTTTTCGCTTTAAACTGGAAAAGGAGGTGTCATGGAAACTTTGCTTGAACTTGGGAACATGCGTCTGGAAAAAGACGGTAAGCGGGCATGGCTGAATTTCACCCGGGAGTCTCACTTAAATGCCATGAACAACGAAGGAACCGAGCAGATCAATCGGTTGGTCATGGCGTTAAGAGAAGATCCGGATATCCGGGTCGTTGTCGTTAGAGGACAGGGGCGGGCCTTTTGCACGGGAATTGATCTAAAAGAACTCTCTGCCGACCGCATCGATATGAGCTACCACGAGCGCTGGGAAAAGGCGCTGCGCATTTTGGAGAAGATGGAAAAAGTGGTAATTGTCGGTATGCACGGCTTCTGTCTCGGCGGGGCGCTTCAGCTCGCAATGGCCTGCGATATACGCGTCAGTACACCGGATTGTCAAATCGGATTGCCGGCCATTCGCGAATCATTGGTCCCGGGCCTTGGCACCTGGCGTTTGCCCCGCTATATTGGTTGGGGTCGTGCCAAGAAGTTAATTCTGGGTGGCGAGAATATCTCCGGTGAAGAAGCGCTAAATATTGGTCTGGTGGATTATCTGGTGCCTGCCGAGAATTTTTTTAATCATCTTGATCAAATCGCTGCCAACTACTTAAAATCATGTTCGGCGGGATCCAGGATGAGCAAACTGCTTACCAACAGTGCCTTTGACATAAATTACAATGACTTCCTGAAATACTATTTCAAGCTGCAGGAGCGGACCCAATACAGCCTGGACGCCGAGGAGGGCAAGCGGGCATATCTGGAAAAGCGGGACCCGATCTGGCAATAGGTGCATAGAAATTATTTATGATTCAAACTTTTTAAAAGTGAGCAATTATCATCGAAGAATAAAGAAAGGATAACTCTGATGAACGATGCCCAGTTACCTGTAGAAAGCGACCAGAAGCAAAAAGATTATTATCTCCGGCTGCGGGATAAGGTCAGTGAGTGGTTTGAAAAGAATGCGGATAATAAACCGGAATATGCGAATTACATTCTTTTAGTCCCGGACTTTTTTTATCTCCTGGTCAGGCTGACGCTGGATGATCGCATCCCGGCGATCGATAAAGCCAAATTTGCCGGGGTGATTGCCTACTTTTTCAGCCCGATCGATTTTCTGCCGGAGGCTTTGCTCGGACCCGTCGGTTATTTGGACGATCTGGTTTTAGCCTGTTATGTGCTCAATCTCTACATCAACAAGCAGGACGAGGCCGGCCAAGCGGTCGTCAAAGAACTGTGGCCCGGCGATCAGGATGTGTTGGATACAATCCAGTCTGTTATGCAAAAAGCCGATGAATGGATCGGTTCCGGACTGTTGAAAAAGATAAAAGGTGTCTACCAGAGTTTTAAAAAATAAAATTATTCTCTGACTGTGGTGCTCTGGCGAACACTGGCTACCACCAGGTCACGAACCTCAGCCAGCAGCTTTTTACTGGTGTATGTCTCTTTTTGGAGGATTTTTTCTACGTAACCATTCAAGCGCAGGCGGTCTTGCGGGGTAATGTCTTTTGCCGTGATGACGACCACAGGGATCGAGCACCACTTTTCGTGTTTGCGCAGTTCGGCAACAAATTGAAAGCCGTCCATCTCCGGCATCATCAGATCCAGCAGAATCAACGCCGGCCGGCTGTCAGAAATACGCTCCAACGCCATCCGACCATTTCCGGCTTCGGTCACGGTGCACCCGGTTTTCTCCAACGTGTGGCGCAAGATCTCACGCGTCTCGGCATCATCCTCCACCAACATCTCGCTGAAACCGATAATGGCGTTTAGCGGGGTACGCAACTCATGGCTCATATTGGCCAGAAACGCGCTCTTAGACCGGTTGGCAGCCTCGGCGGTTTCTTCCGCCCGCTTGCGCTCGGCAATTTCCCGCTGGAGTTGCTCATTGGCAGCAAAGAGTTTGGCCGTACGGCTGCCGATTTGGTCAAACATTGAATTAAAAGCCGCCATCACATCACCCAATTCGTCGTTGCGTTTGACTGAACTGGAATAGAAATTCTCGCTGCTTCCTTCGCTGCCTGCAGTCAACATGTCATTTCGCAGACGCAGGATAGGAGTAATTACGGTTGCCCCCACTGCTAACATGGTACCGGCTGTCATAAAAGCGACAATTAGAATGACAAATAGAAGTATACGTCCGACGTAAGCCCACAACTCCTTTCTGACCGATGATGCATCAAGCCGCCCAATCACATGATAGGCACTCTGAGACTTGGCTGCCGACCAGCCGACATCGTACCTGAGGCTATCCTGGCTGACAACACGCACAACGTCACGGCCTTGCATGGCAGATAGCGTCAATGCGGGTGGTTCGCCGAACTTACCGAGTAGCCGGCCATCCTCAGCCCGGTAGATTGCCCCGCCGACGATACGCGAGTCTGTGGTTACTCGTTTCGCCGTGGACAGTAATTCGCTGGCCGTGGTTGTCGAATCAGACAGCCGCACAATCGGTAATACCGTGATAAATCCAAAATGCTCCAATTGTGCCAATTGCCACTTTTTTTGAGTTAAATAAGATGGAATCAGAATGATGGTTTCAATTAGCAAAACGCTAACAATCACCCAGAATCCAATGTGGCGAGATGAACTGGGACATGTTATCGCGCCGCCTGGGGCGGCGAGGGTATGAGGTCGTCGTTGCTGTCGATGGCCAACAGGGCGTCACGATGTCTCGATCAGAAGGGCCTGATCTTATTTTGATGGATATGAGTTTACCTATCATAGATGGCTGGGAAGCAACCCGGCAGATTAAAGCTGCATCCGTAACTAGAGAGATCCCCGTCATTGCACTGACAGCGCATGCCATGGTGGGCGACAAAGAAAAAGCAATGGCAGCCGGATGTGACGACTACGATACCAAACCAATCGAGTTCAAACGTCTGTTAGACAAAATTGAGGCTGCCCTGGCAAAAGGATAAACACCGTGACTGATGAAGAAACCGGCGGCTACCGACCCACGTCCGAGAGTGCGGGCAAGACCGTAGTTGATGAGCATGATCCCTATTCGGCGGAGGGTCAGGAACAGTCGGCCTCCCTTTCCAACATTCGGCATAAGTTGCGCACGCCCTTGAACCATCTCATCGGTTATAGCGAAATGCTGCTGGAAGAAGCCGATGAGCAGCAATTGAAAAGTTTTGTCGACGATCTGAACAAAATTCACACAGCCGGCAAGCAGCCATTGCTCATGATCAACGATCTCCTCGACCCGGCAGGGTCTCAAGCCGCTCATGCACACCCTGCCGCAAAAACGGCGGATCCCGCGGCTCTTTTTCGTGACATAGAGCCCCGAAAACGCCCTTTGGCCTCTGACCAGCATGGCACCGACCAACGACCATCGAGTCGTCTGCTCGTAGTGGACGACAACGAGGGCAACCGTGATATGCTTTCGCGGCGTCTCAGACATGAAGGCTATACTGTCGAAACAGCCGAACATGGACGGAAAGCTTTGGCGGTGATCAAATCCCAGCAGATTGACCTGGTACTGCTCGATGTGATGATGCCGGAGATGAATGGGTACGAAGTGCTCGAACAGTTACAAGCAGACAGAAACTGGCGTGACATTCCGGTTATTATGATCTCGGCCCTTGACGAGATCGAAAGCGTGGTGCGATGTATCGAAATGGGAGCTGAAGACTATCTGCCTAAGCCTTTTAATCCTGTGCTTTTAAGAGCGCGTGTCACCGCCAGCCTGGAAAAAAAGCGCCTGCGCGACATTGAGCGGCTCTATGCACAAAGCATGGAAAAGGAATTGGAAATTGGACGAAAGATTCAAAGCAGTTTTTTTCCGGACCTTTTTTTCGGGATTTTGGATCCCGAAACCGGTGTGCTCTCTTACATTAATGCCGGCCACGAACCGCTCATCGTCGTTGGCCCGGGCGGGGTCAAGGAGGAGCTACAACCAACCGGACCGGCGGTTGGAATGGTCAACCCTTAGACAGTTGGGCTCAACAATATGCAGCGGGTAAATTCATAGATTTAAACGGCCGTTCGACGCACTATATCGAGAAAGGAGATGGAGAAGTAATTATTCTTTTGCATGGCTTCTTTTACGATTCCTATATGTGGCAAAGAAATATTAATGATTTGGCGGAACAGTTTAAAGTCTATGCCCCGGACCTTTGGGGTTTTGGATACAGTACGCGCGAACCTCTTGACTACGGTTATCAGCTTTACTCGGATCAAGTATTGATGTTTATGGATGCGCTTGGTATACAGCGTGCCTCTTTAGCCGGCCAGTCCATGGGAGGTGGCACGGCTATTTGGTTTAGCGTACATCACAGGAACCGGGTAAATAAACTCATTCTAGTGGATGCAGCTGCTGGACCCCACGGCCTTCCGTTAACTGGAAAATTTTTCAATCTTGCTGGAGTCGGTGAGTTCTTTTTGGGGCTTAACACCAATTTTATTCGACGTAAAAATCTGGCGGATTTTTTAATTCACAACCAGGACCTCCTTACGGACAGCTACTTTGAAAACGTGACCCGGTTTCATAAGATCAAAGGTACAACGGAGTGTTCGCTGTCAATTCTGCGCAAGCAATTCTTCCATACACTAAGTGATCAATTACAACAGCTATCCCGGCTGGATATCCCGGTTTTAATTATATGGGGCCGCGAGGATAGGGGGATTCCCCTGCAGAAGGGACGGGAGATGCACCGAATTTTGAATGGATCGCGCTTGGAGATTATAGACAACGCGGGTCATGTTCCCAACTACGAACGTGCTGAAGCGTTCAACACGTTTGCGCTAGATTTTTTGCAGGAACAGGCCGCTTAACCCTTTTTTTACGGTATTATTTAATATTCGCCTGCCATTTAAATCGGCCAATTGCTGCCTAACTTCCCGCCATCTGAAGCAAAATTCAAATTTCAACAATATAAGACAGCGCGCTGTACGGAGATGCTTTTTGTTTGACACCTTGTGCCGGGTACCCTTATACTTCTAGATAACTCACTGAATATAACTTCCACTGCAAATTCGGACGGTGTTTTGGATCGCACAACCAACCTCATCATAGTCGTTTTGCTAGCCGTTTTCCTGGTTGGCCTCGGGACCGCCGGGTATATGGTGATTGAGGATTGGACGATTTTGGATTCGCTTTACATGACCGTGATCACCTTATCCACCATCGGTTATGGTGAGGTCAATCCCGTCAGCCAACCCGGACGGATTTTTACACTGTTTCTCATCATATTGGGGGTTGGCTTTTTTCTCTATGTCATCGGTAACGTGGTACAATTCCTGGTGGAAGGACGTATCAGGCTTATATTGGGGAGGCATAAATTGGACAAGCAAATAAGCCATTTAAATAATCATTATATTGTCTGCGGCTACGGCCGGATGGGACGGGCGTTTTGCAGATACCTCATTCAGAAGGGCCTTAAGTTTGTCGTGATCGAGAAAAATGACGATCGCATCCCGATCATGAATACGGACCATGTCCTCTATATAGCGGGTGAAGCGACGATAGAGGAAAATCTGCTCACCGCCGGAATCAAACGCGCATCAAATCTAATCGCCACACTCGGTACGGATGCCGATAACGTCTTCCTGGTCCTGCTGGCCAAGGGGTTGAATCCGGAACTTTACGTTGTGGCCAGGGCCAGCCAAAACGCATCTAAAAAGCCTTTGGATACCGCGGGGGCGGACGTCGTTGTATCACCGTTTGATATCGGAGCCAGAAGAATGGCACATGCCATCCTGCGCCCGAATGTGATTCGCTTCCTCGAATTTGCTTTTGCAGACGAAAGCACGGACATTCATATTGAGGAAATTCCGGTGGCTGAATCTTCGAAGCTGGTCAATGTCACCTTACAGGAATCGGGCATACGCCAGAGCTATAATCTTATTATTCTATCCATTATCAAAAAAGATGGTGACATGCTGTTTAACCCTTCTGCCAGTACCACCATCGGAGCCGGCGAAAAGGTCATTGCAGTGGGTGGTTTTAATAGCTTGAGGAGACTGGAGGAAACCCTAAATCCCCGGTAGCGTTTTCTAAATCATATTCCCAGTGCCGGCGGTCAGATGCCATCGCCTGGAAGTGGGGTGCCTATCTTACATGTTTGAACCAGCCGGTGCTTTTGAACCACTTGTCGTACATTCGGTCAAAGCGCCCGTCTTTTTTGATTTCATCTAAAAAGTTGTTTAGAAATTTGAGAAAATCCGGATCATTTTTGCGAATCGCCCAGGCGATCGGTTCAGTGGTAAAGGGCTTGTCCAGAAAAACCAGTTGATCCGCTTTGTGAAGGGCCATAAAAACAGCGTTGAACGGCAGGTCATAGACAAATGCATCGGCTTTGCCCTTTAATACCTGCATGGCTCCCTCCATTTCCGTATCAAAAGGCTTATAGGTACAATTGGGTATCATCTCCCGCACGGCCGCTTCACCGGTAGTGGCCGGTTTGGAAACCACGGTGTATTTTGGATCATTCAAGTCCTGGTACGATTTGACAAGCGCTTGATGTCGTTTATTAAGCAAGATGGTCTGTCCAACCGTCATAAAGGGTTTGGCAAAATTTACCTGTTGCTTTCGCTTTTCGGTTACCGACATCCCGCCAAAAATAATGTCAAATCTTCCGAGATTGAGCGCCGGAATGATGCTGGGCCACCGGGTATCAACAAAGATCGGTTTAACTCCCAGGGCCCTGGCCATAGCAATGCCCATGTCGATGTCGAAGCCGATGAAGGGCACCTGCCGACCTTTGCGGCGTACATCCCCATGCCGCAATTCCCTCTGGCGCAGACCGCCGCGCTTGTCGATCATTTCAAAGGGCAGGTAACCGGCTTCAATCCCGATCCGCAGTCTTCCTCTTTGTAAAATACCTTCAAGGGTCGAGTCTTGGGCCAGTTCGATATCAACACCCTGGACAGGTGAAACCTGGCAACCTAGGGCGATGGCAAAAACCAAAAATATTTTGGCTGGTATTTTCAGCATAATAAAGCCTCCTGTGATAGCGATGGATTTATGTCTAAGAGCCACTGGAAGCCGTTTGTTCATGCTCTTCTGCCGTCACGGGCTTTTGGTCGGCTTCTTCATCGATCGGAGCGATGGTGATCCCGAACCAGCCGTAAGCCATGGTAACAATGGGCGATATCCAGCAAAAAAAGTTCCACGGCAGATAGGCAATAGTGGGGACACCCAGAGTAGCTGTCTGATAGGCACCACCGGTGTTCCAGGGGACCAGATTCGCAGTCACGGTTGCGCTGTCTTCCACCACCCGGGACAGGTTTTTGGGGTGCAGCCCCCGGTCCTGAAACGATTGGGCGTACATCTTGCCGGTCATCACAATGGACATATACTGATCGCAAAGAATCAAATTGGCGGCAATCGCCGTGAGAACTGCGGCCGTAATCAAAGAACCGGTCGATTGGGCTTTTTTTAGAATGGTATTGACCACCACCCTTAACTGATTGGTGCGCTCCATAATGCCCCCGAACATCATGGCGCAAAGTACGATCGAGATGGTATACAGCATTGATTCGAAGCCGCCTTTGGTAAGAAGATTGTCAACAGCTGCCACGCCGCTATTGCTGGTGTAGCCGGCAAAAGAGGCCGAGAGAATGTCGCCAAAATTATTGCCCTGGAAGATAACCCCCAGCACGGCAGCAGCCAGGATTCCCATGGCAATGCCGGGAATAGCAGGAATCTTCCTGTATGCCAAAAACATGATTACGACAGCTGGAAGCAGCAGCAGAGGATTGATACTGAATTGAGCGTCGATTCCATTTAGAATTTGATTGATGCTCGCCGTATCGGATTGGCCGCCGCCGTAAATGAAACTCAATACGGATTCTATCACCAGCGTCAGCCCATAACTAACTCCGGTCGTATAGGCCATGTGTTTTATATGGGTGTAGAGGTCGGTACCCACCATCGCCGGAGCCAGGTTGGTGGTATCTGACAGCGGTGACATTTTGTCACCGAAATAAGCCCCTGAAAGCACCGCACCGGCAACAACCGGCAAGGGAAATCCCAATCCGGCTCCGATTCCGATGAGGGCAATACCGATGGTGCCGGTTGTACCCCAAGAAGTCCCCGTGGCCAGTGATGCGATCGAACAAATGATAACCGCGGCCGGCAAAAAGATTTTGGGATGCAGAATTTTAAGCCCGTAATACAAAAGGGTCGGAACCACGCCGCTTAGTATCCACACGCCAATAAGGATTCCGATAATCGCCAGAATCACGATTGCCTGTAATGAATTGGCGATACCATCCAGCATCCCGCCTTCAATCTCTTTCCATTCGTATCCGGCCCTCATCCCCATCAAGGCGGCCACGAGCACACCGATAAGTATCGGAATTTGGGCATCGGCTTCGTATTTAACAATCGCTAAGCTAATTGGAACAATAAGGGCCAAGATTGATATTATTGCCTCCCAGACGTAAGGGTCACGTTTTTCACGTTTTTTAAACATAACTTTTATTTTCCCTTCCTCTTTTAGGAGTTATCATTGCGGCGCCGGTTGGACATGTTTAACGAGCATAACCGGTATGGTGGACAACTCGGCGACCTTTTCGGCCACCTTACCGAAGACAAACCGATCAGCAAATTTTTTGCGGTAGGTTCCCATGATAATCAAGTCGATACTTTCAGATTCGGCATAGCGCAATATTTCCTCATAGATATTGCCGGAAGCAACCGTTGTTACAATTTTGGGAAATTTATCAAAATACTTTTTTTTAAATTCCAAAAGCCGTTCTTTAGCCCCGGATGTAATTTCTTTTTCCAAATTGTTAACCAGTTTTTTAAAACGGGTCTCAGAATCCTCAACCACATAAACATCTATGTAATGGTTAAATTCGCGGGCCACATGCAATAGATGAATCTCGGCATCGAACTTGCGGGCCATTGTGCCAACATAGGGAGCCACCTTGGGAGACAGTTTCGACAGGTGAACCGGGAATAGGATTTTTTTAAAGTCGACCATAGCTCGCCTCCTTTTTTGGGGGGGAACAGAAACAGAACGGAGAAAAATTAGTTTTTTGGAAGCTGATTATGAAACTTTTAAAATTATGTGTCCAATAACGCGTCGGTTCAGCATATGGAAAGTTAAATTCGCGGGAGTAATATTTTATTCATTATCGAAGGCGTTTTTGGATGTCAAGATGGAATTTAAAAGATAAAAGATAAGGTATTGCTTTTTCAGAGCGTATCAAAGGAAAATGCTGAATTGTGCATCCGAATCGGCTGCGGCCCCACATATAGAAACATCAATTAAACGGCACCAATGCCCAACCTGGTGACGTAAGTGGGCTTTGTTGTCAATATCGATTTTTTGAGCTGGCGTTGAATATTTAGACAATTTCGGTCCGCCTTGGCGGATTTGCCCGAAGCCTCGAATGTTTTCGTTGATCTTCCATCCTTACTTTGATGGATGGCTTTTGACACGCCATCTGATGAATCATCGGCTGCAATATAGGTCATGCGCTCTTGAGAAAAAGACGCTCGGATGATCCTCCTACGGCGGACAAGTTCCACGCGCCAGATTTTCTCCGCCTGCGGCGGACTTCATTGTGCGGACAAATGGCTTTACGCCAGCAAATATTCGTGTCCACAATCTTCGCATTTAACGCGCGCAAAACCGAAATGTAAATCCCCGCAATCCAAATAGCGCCGGATGACATCGGTCACATACGGCCGCCAAAAGCCCAAGCGGCTCTGGTAACGGTCATCCCGGACGGTTTCCAACTGTTCAAAATGATCTTCGACGCAGCGGTAATAAGCGCTTGCTTTGGGATTGCGCGGTTGATAAACATCAAAATCAATTTCTGCAGGGCAGGCATTTAACATATAGATCAATCCAACACGGTAAAATGCTGAAACCCTACAAGGTAAAAATGTAAGTGGTAATGTAAAATAATGTGTATTATAGTTAACAATAAAAACCGACACCGGCAAAGGGATTGCCTGGCCTTACAACATTACTTCAATTTGAGCCATCGGCTCCCCCTGGGATCACCAGCTAAATCAAAGAGTCGCGATTGTGTGGCTCTTTTTTATAGGGGTTTGGAGGTTCCTTTTATCTAGCGGGTTGACGGAGTTTCGTGGCGGAAGGCTAAATTGAATAACCCAGGAATCATCAAAAATTTAAGGGAATATAGATGAACGACAATTACAATTGAGGCTTTTCTATTCTAACTTGAATTTCAAACAATCATGTGTTAAATATGATTAGTCGTATAAAATATGATATCGAGGTGATGGATATGACAATCGCAACGGTTGGCAAACGCTACCAGGTCGTTATCCCCCTGAAGGAGAGAAAAAAGCTCAACATAAGGCCCAACTCGAAGGTTGAGGTAACCACTGAGGACGATAAATTGGTAATTTATCCAATATCGCCAGCGGGTTTCAGAGGGATTGGCCGGGATCTATCGGATGGGATAGATGCCACCGACTATGTTAAAAAACTACGCCGTGAGTGGGAAGAAAGATCTGATGCACTCCAAAGATCTTGATGGCAGACAAGGGGTTGTAATTGACACAATGGTCTTTATCTATCTATTTGAAGACCACCCAACTTTTGGCGATTTATGTGAAAATTTGTTCAATCAGATCAAAGGCGGCCTTTTTTCCGCAATCGTCACCCCTATTACGGCTGCTGAAGTGTTGGTCAAACCTCTGAAGATGGGCCAAATGCCAATTGCGGACAACTATCGCAACGCGATTCGAAATATGCCTAACATATCCAATATCAATTTCGACGAAGAGATTGGTTTCATGGCCGGATCACTGAGAGCCAAATATGGTTTGCCTTTGCCGGACATGTTCCAGGTAGCAGCTGCATTAACCCAACCGGCAAATGCAATTATCACAAATGACCGGGAGATTCAACGTGTTCGAGAAACCGATGTGTTCTTTTTAAACGATTTGGCTACCTGATAGCCAATTGTGATAAGTTCGATCGTTTCTTAAGAATAGGGACAGGTTAATTATACTTTCATCGGATCAAAGGAGCTTGTATCCATCAACTATCAGCGGTTTAAAAATCTATTCGAATCAAAGCACGAAAAAAAGCCCAAACCGATCAAGGGCTTGGATGGAATTTATTCGTTAAAGAGACTATCGGAGGCAATCTAAAATACCGATCGTATCGATCGGTTCAAAATTTCCTGCCATAATTTATTGATGCTTAATTTTATTTCTCCAACGGGGAGTTATGCCATTTAAACTGTAATCCGGCATTTCAATAACGAATTTCTGCCTGCTAATCTATATCAATACCAGATTCGGAGTCTTAAAAGTTCTTGCATTGCATAATTAAGAAATAAGTGCCTGTCCCTTTTTTCACTGTTGGTTGGGCCCCGGCAAATAAAAAGACTCAAACCCTTCGGGCAAAACACCTATCTGATCTTCGAATTGCTTGGTTTCAAATTACTATGAATTGTTTGTTGGCCTTAAAATTTATCAAGCGCCACTTTTAATTAGACTGAAAAGCTGCGATACTGCGTAAAGGGGCAGATTGTAGATTTTTCCGTCCTTTTTCAAATTCAATAAGTTTGTCCGTGCCAGCGAGGATGGATTGAACTGCAAATCATAGGACTTCAAACTTTTGCTTTTAGGGTTAATTCCAGCTTTAACCTCCAACGGGAAAATTCGTCCTTCGAATTCACAAAGAAAGTCAAGCTCGGCCTTTCCGCCTTTACTTCGCCAGTAGTAAAGCGGCTGATGGAAATGTGAAACTATTTGCTGAGCAATATAGTTCTCCACAAATGCTCCCTCATATTCATTGAAAAGCCGCTTGCCATGCACCAACAGCGCAACAGGTGATCGAGCCATAGCCCCCAACAATCCAACATCCAGGGCATACACTTTAAATATACTGGTATCCGCATAGTGTTTTAGAGGATGTTTAGCGGTACTAATCGCATTTGCCCGATGGATAAGACCGGCATCTTCAAGCCATGTCAATGCATTTTCATAGGCCCTTGCCCGCGCGCCTTTTTTGACCGCGGAAAAGACGAATTTTTTATTTTCTCTTGCCAGATGTCCCGGTATGGAATCCCAGATTCGTGTGAGCTTGGGTATGTCGGTTGTCGGAGCATGCTTGGCAAAATCGAGAACATAAGATTTGATAATTTCTTCCTGAATTTCTCTGACTGCCTGCCCTTTGCCTTCCGCAGAAAAGTACTCGACGGCCTCCGGCATACCGCCAACAAAATAATAACGTCGAAGCAGATCTATTAAATGGGAATGAAAGGCTTCAGCCAGCGGAACTGGTTCAGCGATAGTTTCTATCAGTTTGCGGTATCTGGATTCCCCCATGGCATCGAGAAATTCCAGGAAGGTCAATGGATAAAGGCTAAAAAAATTCACTTTCCCAACCGGAAAGGATCCGGGACCGGACAGTTTCACACCTAGCAGAGAGCCAGCCGCTGCAATGTGGATATCGTTTTTTTGTTCAGCAAAATACTTTAAAGAATTCAAAGCACGATTTGAGACCTGGATTTCGTCGAAGATTACCAGATCGCTCCCCGGGCGGATCTCCAAATTCTTATAAAGGGAGAGCTCTGCCAAAATTATATCCGGATTCAGGTTGCGCTGAAAAAAGCCTTCGAGATCGGCATCTTCTTCAAAGTTGCAATATACGGTGTTTTCGTAATCAGCGCGACCGAATTTTTTTAAAATGTAAGTCTTCCCTGTTTGGCGAGCACCCTGTAAAAGAAGCGGCTTCCGCCTTGAGGATGATTTCCATTCCAATAGTTTAGTATATATGTCTCTTTTCATGATATGGTATTTTGCCACATTTAGGGTTCGAGGTCAAGATTTTCAGGAAAGATATGTGATAATTGTCACGAAATTCGGACGATAAATATGATTATTTGCACAAAATTCGTCCCAAAAAGCTCATTGTAAGTCATGCTGAATTTTTATTTAAACTGGCTGCTCCGGTCCAGGTTGAGGTTGTACCTCGCAAAAATCGGTCAACATTGAAATTATTGACTTTTTAGTATAGACCTGCCAACGCTTCATCCATGATGAAGATGACGCTGAACTTGCTCTTTAACATTCTTTTCGGATTCAAAAAGACTTTTGATATCGTTTTGGAGAACCTTGCGCTTCGCCAGCAGCTGGCCACTATGAAACGGTCTGCCAAACGACCGCAACTTCGTGCCAGTGATCGTCTTTTCTGGATTATCCTTTCCCGTTTCTTGAGCAACTGGCGACAGGTTTTGATCGTTGTCAAACCAGAGACCGTGGTGCGTTGGCATAAAAAGGGTTTCAAGCTGTTTTGGAGATTTAAGTCCCGACGCAAAGGTCCCGGCCGACCTCCGATCAGTTCTGAGATCCGAGATCTTGTTCGCAGGATAGCGAAGGCCAACCCGCTTTGGGGTGCGCCCAGGATTCACGGAGAACTGCTAAAACTGGGAATTGAGACTCCGAACGAACGGTGTCCAATCTGATGCCTCGTCGGAAGCCCAAGCCGCCGTCCCAAACATGGCGAACATTCTTGAAAAACCATATGATGAACATGGTTTCAATCGATTTTTTCACGGTTCCAACAGCGAAATTTCGGATCCTGTTTGTACTGGTGATCCTCAGCCATAGCCGTCGACGTGTCGTCCATTTCAATGTGACAGCTCATCCCACGGCCAACTGGACAGCTCAACAGATTATTGAGGCATTTCCCTGGGACACGGCGCCAAAATATTTATTGAGAGATCGGGACGGGATTTACGGAACGATTTTCCGTCAACGCTTAGAAAACATGGGCATAAAAGAGGTGATTACGGCACCTCAGTCGCCATGGCAAAATCCGTTCGTTGAAAAGTTAATCGGCTCAATACGCAGAGACTGTCTTGATCATGTGATCGTACTGAACGAAAGCCACCTGAGCCGGATTTTATCATCTTATTTCGATTATTATCATTACGATAGAACCCATTATGGACTCGCCAAAGACACTCCCGATGAGCGCCCGGCCCAGCCCCGGCCGAGCATGGGCGCCAAGGTGATCGAGTTGCCCCTGGTCGGCGGATTGCATCACCGATACGAATGGAAAGAAGCAGCATAGAGAAAAGCTTCTTTGTTCACTATCCGATCCCTGGCAATGACCCGTTTTTAGCTCATTCTTAGTATCAATCTTGACATGGCTAATACCCAGGTTTATTGATAACAAAGTCTTCCTGAAAGCCTCGGATAAACAGAAATCGCAACCGGCTTTAAGACAGGTGCATTAAATATGTTGTCTGAAAGACGCGGCTATTTGACATAAATGCTGCGGATTTAATTTATGCGTGCCTCACCCTGTATTTTGCCGCTCTCAGCGATGGCGAATATTTCCACCAACTAAGGTAGAAAAGATAATGCTAGTTTTTAGTGCATTGGCTCAACTGAATATAAGGGATATCACCACCTGCAGCTGAAGCCTCCCATGTGCCAGACTCAAAATGGTGGTCTCCCGATTTAAGAAAACCATGCGCACAACACCCATCACCAGCAGCAATCTTGCGCTCGCTAAAGTGCATCGATCCTGAACTGTTTACGTGTGTGTGCGTACGGTTCTCCTTATCCTTTAATGGGTTACCACCCCATGCCGCCCCGGGGTTTGCGTTATCGGGTAAACCAATTAAAAACCTACCTGCAGTGGTTAGGGTTCTTGACCAACCTGTAGGGCAATACCGCGACCCATAAAACGCAACCGTTTGCCTCGGAATCACACCCTTACTAACACTAGTAGATATTTTGTAGCAACTTAGCATGTAGATAACAGGAAATAGTGTTTTAGGTTTTTTAGGGTACTTAGTATATTGAGGATAATTAAGATTTGTAGTGTGCCCATAAACTCGTTTTTCCTCATGCTTGGCGAATGACCTATTTGAAGAAGAAATAGGATCATCAGCTGCCACAAAATCCTGACTACTTGGGTCGACCTTTGCAGAAACTTTGTGCTGATGCGCATAGTTAATTTTATCAAGCTTGTTCCACTGCGCCGTTTTTTTATAATGCGGAGAACCACCCTTAAGCAAAGGTACTACAAATCGGCCATCCATATCTTTAAAAGGCACCCAACCTACGGGACAGGATTGCCGATTAAAAAAAGCGACTGTAGAATAAGGGAAAGCATCAACTACACTTTCTTTCTGACTATTTGAGTTAGCTTTAGACTGGCATACCTTTAACTGCATAAGAGGCAGTTCCCAAGTCGACTTTTCTGTTGTCCCACTACCCGAATGCGAACCTTTTTTTGTGGCGTGTTTGTTACCACCACCATGAGCTGCATTAATATCTTTATGCCCCCACGACCCGGAAACCTTGTAATCGTGATCATGCTTTGGCAATTGGCCTTCTACCAAAACCGGCGCATCTGATTTTTCCCCCAGCAAAGCAGGTGTTATCGTACCCAAAATCATACGCCCCTTAGCCTCCTCCATCTCTTGCCAACCATTAGGACAAGTATCATTCTGCATAAAAAATGCAACCATGCCTGATGGAGCAGCTAGTAATGATTGCGACTCTGCATGGGTAGCGGGAATATAAGTAGCTAAGCTTATATATATAAAAACCATTATCTTTTTCATAATCAGCAATCTCCATTAGCATCGGCACCTATCAATGCGCCCGTTGATACATCACAAACCAAATCTAATAATAGCGGCAACCCACTATAATCTACAGAATACAAACCGATTTTCCCAACCAAGGGAAATGTCGATAAAAGCACAGCAGACTGAGTACAGCGACTATAACCACCACATTTAACCATTTCATGGACGGCATCGGCAGAAAACCCCAATAACACAATACCTTCCACGGAAACAAACAAAGGCCCAAAATCTGCGATCATTTCCGCGCGTTTTCCATTATCAATAAAAGCCGCGCAATCAGCCAGGAACGGAATAAACCAAACACCCCAAGCATCAATTAATGATTGCTGTGCGGAGTTACGCTTATCCTCTTTTATGCCTAACTCAGCCATCGGAGCACCACAAGCCTGTATTGCCGCCTCCCAGAGAATAGAGATTAAAGAAATCCACCAAGCCTCCTCCACATTATCGCAGTTAAGCGACATAATACCGCTACGTATATCAAAGTATGAATACAACACCCAAAAAGCTGCTGTTGCAAGTTGTAAATTTTTTAAGTGACGCGGATCAACTCCAACCAACTCAGAAGAAGCGTTCTCACCCGGCCAAGGCAAAGGCATACTCTTAATTGCCTTAACATCGCTTTGCGTAAAAAGGGTATCATCAAATGCCATCTCATAGTAGATTGTCACCATACACGCAATAGCTAAGGAAAAAGCGTCTAACAATGTTAGCTTTTCACCCGTCACTGCTTTAAAAATAAATGAAATGACAGGAATGTCTACTTCGTCATCCAATAAGCCTTGCAGCTCCTTAGAAACCGATGACACATTACTAGCAAGCACATCTCCAGCCGGCTTAATAATTCCCTGCAAAAGCAGAAGACTACCTTCAAGACCTACCACAATATCTTGCGCTACCAAACTTTCAATATCTTTTATTGAATCAATTTTTTTAGATGTAAAATCACTCTTGTCCAAAAACGAGTTTAGAATGAGTCATATAATGAGTTGTAAAACGAGTCATTGAAAAAAATCCTCCTTGTATGTAGGGTGGTTGTTA